>JAGXKW010000003.1 GCA_018334995.1 Wenzhouxiangellaceae bacterium | reverse complement strand
TCGCTCGAACACAACCTGGACCTGCTCGACCGGTTCGGCCGATTCCGCGAGTTCGGCCTGCCGTTGCTGGCCGGGCTTTCGCGAAAGTCCATGCTCGGCCGGATCACCGGGCGCGAAAACGCCGACCAACGCGTCGCCGCCTCGGTGGCCGGCGCCGTGCTGGCTGCCGAACGCGGCGCCGATATCCTGCGCGTGCACGACGTGGCCGAAACCGTCGACGCGGTGAAGGTGATTCACGCGCTGCGCGCGAACCGAAAACCAAGCTGAGGAATGAAATGATGAAAATTGCCAAGTTGATACCGACCTCCGCCCTGGCCGTGCTTTTGATTGCCGGTCTTGCGCCGGGAACGGCGTCGGCGGCGGCGCAGGAACAAGCCGGGGGCGGCCACCACGGCAGCCGCCATTCCGACCGGCAGCAGCGCGAATCACAGGCGCTCCGCCAGGGGCGCGGCATGGGCATGGCGCGGGCGGCCGAGACCAACGGCTACCCGGGGCCGATGCACGTACTGGCGCTTGCCGAAGAACTGGAACTGAGCGACGAACAGGTCGCGCGGTCCAACGAGATCCGCAACCGCGTGCGCGATCGCGCGCCCGCCATGGGCCGGCAGATCATCGAGGCCGAACAGCGCCTGGAGGCGATGTTTGCCGAAGATCGCGTGGCGCCGGCCGAGATGGAAGCGCTGCTGATGGAAATCGCCGGCCTGCGCGCCCGGCTGCGCGGGCTGCATCTGAACGCGCACCTGGAACAGGCCGAAGTGCTGAGCGAGGAACAGATCGAGCAGTACATGGAATTGCGCCACTCGGGTGAGGAACAGGGCGAGCGGGGGCGCGGCGAGCGCAAGCGCATGCGCCGGCACCAGGGGCCGAACCCCGAAGACGGCTGACGGCGAGCGCGCCGGCGCCTACCGCTGAATCCGGGCGCGGATTGCTACAGGCGCAGGAGCCAGCCCTGCTGGCGAAGGGGTTTCGGGATGGCAATGCGGGCGGATTCTTTGCCGGCACGGCCGGCGCCTGCAGCTTCGATTACCGACCACCGACCACCGACCACCTTTCGTCGAAATTCCACGAATCGTGTCGGCGACGGCGCGTCGACCTACAGGTTCGTGTAATTCGGTCCCGAGCCGCCTTCGGGCGTGACCCATTCGATGACCTGGTAGGGGTCGGCGATGTCGCAGGTCTTGCAGTGCACGCAGTTGGCGGCGTTGATCTGGATGCGCTTGCCGTCCTCGTCCTCGACCTTTTCGTAGACGCTGGCCGGGCAGAAGCGGGTGCAGGGGTTGCCGTATTCCTCTTCGCACCGGGTGAAGCACACGTCCGGCTCGACGATCTTCAGGTGCACCGGCTGGTCTTCATCGTGTTCGGTGGAGGCGAAGTAGACCGAGGCCAGGCGGTCGCGCGGCGGGAGGTCGCGCTCGACGAATTCGTAGTCGAACTGGTGCCCGTTGCGCTTGCGGTACTGCTGATAGTCGGCGTGGTTGGACAGCGTGCGCGGCAGCTTGCCGGCGGTGGCCGTCTCGATGCCGGCGGTGACGATGCCGCGCCACAGCCCCTTCTGGAAGCCGGGGCGGATGTTGCGGACCTTCTTCAGCTCGGCCACGATGTCGGAGGCGCGCAGGCTCGCATCGAAGCCTTCGCTGGATTTGTGCTCGACGATGTGTTCGGCCGCCAGCATGCCGGACTTCATCGCCTGATGGGTGCCCTTGATCTTGGGCACGTTGAGCAGACCGGCCGAGTCGCCGATCAGCAGCGCCCCGGGCATTTCGACCTTCGGCAGCGACTGGTAGCCGCCTTCGACGATGGCGCGCGCGCCGGCCGAGAGGATCTCGCCGCCTTCGAGCAGCCCGCGCATGGTGGGGTGGTGCTTGAACTGCTGGAACGCCTCGAACGGCGTGAAGTCCGGGTCCCGGTAGTCCAGCGCGCAGACGAAGCCGACCGCGATCCGATCCTTGTCGAGGTGATAGATGAAGCTGCCGCCGTAGATCTGGTTGGGCAGCGGCCAGCCCACGGTGTGCTGGATGTGGCCGGGCCGGACCCGGCCCTCGGGCAGCTTCCAGAGCTCCTTCATGCCGATGCCGTAGGCCTGGGGATCGGCATCCGCGGCCAGGTCGTATTTCCTGATCGCGCGCTTGGTCAGGTGGCCGCGCGCGCCTTCGCCCAGCACGGTGACGGGGGCGCGGATCTCGATGCCCTGGACGTAGGTGTCCTTTTCGTTGCCTTCGCGGTCGACGCCCATGTCGCCGATGATCACGCCCTGCACGGCGCCCTTGTCGTCGTACGACAGGTCGGCCGCGGCGAAGCCGGGAAACAGGTCCACGCCCAGCGCCTCGGCCTTCGGCGCCAGCCAGGCGCACATCGCGCCCAGCGAGACGATGAAGTTGCCGTGGTTCTTCTGCTGCGGCGGGGTGGGCAGCTTGCGCGAACCCTCCTTGCCGAGGAACACGAACTCGTCGCTGCCGGCCGGCACGCAGATCGGCGGCGGGTCGTCGCGCCAGCCCTCGACGAGCCGATCCAGCGGCCCGGGCTCGATGACCGCGCCGGAAAGGATATGCCCGCCGATCTCGGCGGCCTTTTCGATCACGCAGACGTCGAGGTCGGCGTCGAGCTGCTTGAGGCGCATCGCGCACGACAGACCGGCCGGACCGGCGCCGACGACGATGACGTCGTATTCCATGATTTCGCGTTCGGACATGCCTGTATTCGATCGGCTTGAATTGAATTCGAGTATACCGTCGAACCGGTCGATGCCGTGCAGACGCCCGGCGCGCTCGACCGGACCCCGGGTCGCGGCCGCGTCCATCGCACCAACCCCGGATCGGCCGCGGCTTGCCGACAAGGCCCGAACTGTCTATAGTTCACTGGCTTCCAAGCGACCCGCCCCATGATCGAAAAGCTCGAACAACGCACCTTCCTGCTCGCGCTGGCCCTGGTGACGATCACGTTCGCCTGGCTGCTCAAGCCGTTCTTCGCCCCGCTGCTGTGGGCGAGCATCATCGCCGTACTGTTTCACCCGATGCAGGTGTGGCTGGAAGGCAAATGGGGCAATCGGCCGAACCTGACCGCGCTGACCACGCTGACGGCCTGCGTGGTGCTGGTGGTGATTCCCGTCTTGCTGCTGCTTACGTCGTTCGTGCAGCAGGGCGTGGCTTTCTACCAGCAGGTCGAGGCCCAGCAGATCCAGCCCGGCAAATACATCGACCAGGTGCGCAACGCGTTTCCGGCGCTGCAGACGCTGCTGGACCGCTTCGACATCGACATGAGCACGGTGCGCGAGCGCGCGGCCAGCGCCGCGGTGACGGTCAGCCAGTTCATCGCCCAGAACGCGCTGGCGGTCGGCCAGGGTACGTTTGCGTTCATGCTCAAGCTGGCACTGATGCTGTACGTGACCTATTTCCTGCTGCGCGACGGGCGCATGCTGGTCGAGCGGCTGGTCGAGGCGCTGCCGCTGGGCGACCAGCGCGAACGCATGCTGTTCCGGAAATTCGCCGAGGTCGCGCGCGCCACGGTCAAGGGCAATCTGCTGGTGGCGATGGTGCAGGGCGCACTGGGCGGGCTGATCTTCTGGATCCTGGAACTGCCGGCGCCGCTGCTGTGGGGCGTGGTCATGACCGTGCTTTCGCTGATCCCCGCCGTCGGCGCCGGCCTGGTGTGGCTGCCCGCGGCAATCTACCTGTACGCGGTCGGCGAATGGCTTTCGGCCACCGTGCTGATCGTCTACGGGGTGGTCATCATCGGCCTGGCCGACAACATCCTGCGCCCCATCCTGGTCGGCCGCGACACCAAGCTGCCCGACTGGATGGTGCTGCTTTCCACGCTGGGCGGACTGGCGATGTTCGGCATCAACGGCTTCGTCGTCGGCCCGCTGATCGCGGTCCTGTTCATTGCCTTCTGGCAGATCTTCGGCAAGGAGTTTCAAGATCGAAACCACGCCGAACCGACGCGATCCGAAACCGCATCCGAGCTGTCCGCGAAGCCGGCCGACTCCGAAACCTGAAGCGACCGAAGCCCTTCATGCGATTCCGGCCAATCGTGCGCAACCGGCTGCGTGATGGCCCTGCTGATGAGATGATCAATACACTTGCGGGAATGAATCGGTTGCGCCGGGCATTCGCGCCTGAAGCTTCGGCCGCTGGCACAACAAGGGATACGCCGATGTTCGCTGGTGCACGTCCGACAAACGGAAAGACGCTCGCCGCCGCTGCACTCGCGCTGCTGCTCGTTTCACTGGCGCCGGCGGGCGCGCACGGCCAGCAATCGCAACCGGTGCGCGTCGGCCTGTACCACAACCCGCCGAAGGTCTTCGTCGACCAGGACGGGCGCCCGGCCGGGCTGTTCATCGAACTGATCGAGCGCATCGCGCGACGGAACCGCTGGCAGCTCGAATATGCCGAGTGCCGCTGGAACGAGTGCCTGGCCATGCTCGAGACCGGCGAAATCGACCTGATGCCGGACGTGGCCCTGACCGCCGCGAGGGATCTGCGGCTGACGTTCCACGAGATTCCCGTGGTTCAGTCCTGGAGCCAGGTCTACGCCCGGCCCCGGAACCGCTTTACCGCCATGACCGATCTGCAGGGCACCGCGGTCGCAGTGCTTTCGGGCTCGGTGCAAGCCGAATTTCTCGAGCGTCTGAACGCCGACCAGGCGCTGGACATGGAGCTGATCCGCGTCGATTCGTTCAGCACGGCATTCGAGCTTGCCGGGACGGGCGAGGCCGACGCGGCGGCCGCCAATCATTTTTTCGGCCGCAGAAACAGCGATGAATACGACCTGATCGAAACGCCGATCACGTTCAATCAGACCAGCCTGTTTGTTGCCGCTTCCAGCGACGCGGCCGAACTGCTGCCGGCCGTCGACGAGGCGTTGCAGCGCTGGAAGAGCAGCGCCGATTCGCCCTACTACCAGGCGCTGAACCGGACCTACGCGGCGCCGGCCCGGGCCACGCTTCCCGACTGGCTGATTCCGGCGCTGATCGCCGCGGTGCTGGCGTTCATGGCCCTGAGCGCGTGGCTGATAATCATGCGCCGGCGCATGCGTCTGGCGCAACAACGGCTCGAGCACACCAATCAGCGCCTGAACCACCTGCTGATGAGCGCGCCCGTCGTGCTGTATTCCCTGCGCGCACCCGAAATGAAAGTCGAGTGGGTCAGTCCCAACGCCGAGCGTCTGACCGGATTTCCATACGCGGAAGTCAGCCGGGACGACTGGTGGCCGCGCCACGTTCATCCGGAAGACAAGGCCAGGATCGAAGCCGAGAACCAGTCGATTCGGTCCGATCGGACGCTGGTGCAGGAATACCGCGTCACGGGCCGCGACGGCGGGACGCTGGTGGTGCGCGACGAGAAGCGTTTCATTCCCGATCGCGAGGGCGCGGCGAGCGGCGTCATCATCGGCTGCTGGAACGACGTCACGACGGCCCGGCGCCAGGCGCGCCAGGTCGATTTCCTCAGCCACCACGACCGGCTCACGGCCCTGCCGAACCGGGCCCGGCTGGAATGGCTGCTGGAAAATGCGCTGGCCAGCGCCGCCGAGCGGCGACAGAACTGCTTCGTCATACTGGCCGATCTCGACCGCTTCAAGTCGGTCAACGACCAGCTCGGCGTGGCGACCGGCGACCGGATCCTGAAGCTGATGACCTCGCGCCTGCTGAGCTGGACCCTGCCGGACGACGTGGTGGGCCGATTCGGCAACGATGAATTCTGCATCGTAACGGCCGGCCCGGGTTACACCGAAATCCAGGATCGGCTGGCGCACCTGGTGGCCGAAATCGCCACGCCGACCCCGGTCGCCGACCGCGACCTGATGCTGACGGCCAGCGTGGGCGTGGCGCGTTACCCGCGCGACGGCACGCGCCCGGAAACGCTGCTGCAGCGCGCCAGCCAGGCACTCCAGGAAGCGCGCAGCCAGGGCGGCAACCGCTGGATCGAGTTCGGCCCGGAAATCGCCACGGCGTCCGACACCAGCCCGTTCCTGGAAAGCGACCTGCGCCATGCAATCCGCAACGACGACCTGGAACTGTTCTATCAGCCGCAGGTCACGCTGGACGCCAACATCACGGTCGCGGTCGAGGCCCTGGTGCGGTGGAATCACCCGGAGCACGGCATGCTGACGCCGTCGGCCTTCGTTCCGCTCGCCGAACAGACCGGGCTGGTCGAGGAGCTGGACTTGTGGATGATCCGCCAGGCCTGCCGGCAGCTCGCGGCATGGCGTGATTCGGGTTTCGGCATCGAGTGCGTCTCGGTCAATCTTTCGGCGCGCCAGCGCTACAATCGCGCGCTGCCGGAATATATCCAGACCTGCCTGGACGACGCCGGGCTCGCGCCCCGATCCCTGACGCTGGAACTCACCGAAACCATGCTGATGGAATCGCCGGAGCGGGCACGCGAGGTCCTGCAGCGCATCAGATCCAGCGGCGTTCGCATTTCCATGGATGATTTCGGCACCGGTTATTCCAATCTGGCCTACATCACCCAGCTGCCCGTCGACGAGGTCAAGATCGACCAGTCGCTGGTACGCGACCTGGGCCAGTCGGCCGAAGCCGAAATGCTCATGCGCGGCATGATCGTGCTGTTCGAGCGGCTCGGACTGAAACTGGTCGCCGAGGGCATCGAGACCGCGGCCCAGCGCGATTTCCTGATCCGGGCCGGCTGCACCAACGGCCAGGGATTTCTGCTGGGACCCCCGGCGTCGCCGGAACAGCTGTTTCGCCGCGCCGACGCCTGAACACGCCGTCGGCGGATCGCGACGGCCCGACCGGGTCCGGATCGCGCGGGTCGGGTTACAGTGAGCGCGACCCGACCTCCGCGGAAACGGCATGAAGCAATCGAGCTTGCTGCGCAACCGGCGCTTCGGACCGTTTTTCGCGGTGCAGGCGCTGGGCGCCCTGAACGACAACATCTTTCGCAACGCGCTGGCGACCCTGATCGTCTACGGCATCGGCGTCGAGGCCGGCTGGGACGCCAGCGGCCTGGTCAACCTGGCCGCGCTGTTGTTCATCCTGCCCTACTTCCTGTTTTCGGCCGTGTTCGGCCAGCTCGCCGACCGGTTCGAGAAGTCGCGCATGATCCGGCTGATCAAGCTGTTCGAGGTCGCCATCTGCCTGTTCGCCGGCGTCGCGCTGTACCTGGGCAACATGTTCGCGCTCATGTCGGTGGTGTTCCTGCTCGGCTTCCAGTCGACGCTGTTCGGACCGATCAAGTACTCGATCATCCCGCAACTGCTCGAAAAGCACGAGCTGACCGGCGGCAACGGCCTGGTCACGGCCGGCACCTACGTGGCCATCCTGGCCGGCACCGTTGCAGGCCCGATCATCGCCGGCGTGCCGCTGGACTGGCCGTGGCTGGTGCTGATCGCCACGCTGCTGGTGGCCGCGGCGGGCTACCTTGCGTCGCTGGGCGTCCCGCCCGTTGCGGTGGGCGACCGCGACCTGGCGCTGAACCTGAATCCGCTGACGGCTTCCTGGGCCAACCTCAAGCTGCTGGGCCGCGATCGCAACCTGCTGCACAGCGTGCTGGGCGTGTCGTGGTTCTGGTTCTACGGCACGGTTTTCCTGGTCCAGATTCCGGCCTGGACCCAGGGCGTGATCGGCGGCAACGAAGCCACGCTCTCGAGCCTGCTGGGACTGTTCATCGTCGGCATCTCCACCGGCGCGCTGCTGTGCGACAAGCTCTCGCGCGGCGCCCTGGAAATCGGCCTGGTGCCGATCGGCGCGCTGGGCATGACGGCCTTCGGGCTGGACCTGATGTTCGCCAGCCCGACCACGCCGCTGGCCGACGCCGGGGTGCGCGAATTCGTGACCGCGCCGGGCAGCTGGCGCATCATCGCCGACCTGCTCGGCATCGGCGTCAGCAGCGGACTGTTCATCGTGCCGCTGTATGCGCTGATCCAGAGCCTGTCGGAAAACGCCGAGCGGGCGCGCGTGATCGCCGGCATGAACATCCTCAACGCGCTGTTCATGGTGCTCGCCAGCCTGCTGGCGATCGCATTGCTCAGCGTGCTGGGCTTTTCCATCCCGCAACTGTTCGGCATCGTCGCGGTCGTCAACCTGGTGGTGGCCGTTTACGTGTTCGCGCTGGTGCCGGCCTTCGCGCTGCGTTTCCTGATGTGGCTGCTCAGCCGGCTGGTCTACCGGGTGCACGTGACCGGCCACAGCGCCGACAGGCTGCCGGAAGCGGGGCCGGCGCTGATCGTGTGCAACCACTTGAGCTACATGGACCCGCTGATCGTCGGCGGCACCCTGGCGCGCCCGGTCCGGTTCGTGATGACCCACCAGATCTACAACATCCGCGGCCTGAAATGGCTGTTCAGGCTGGCCGGCGCCATCCCGGTGGCGCCGGCGAAAGTCGATCCCGAGTGCCTGCGCCGGGCCTTCGACAGCGTCGATTCGGCACTGGCCAGGGGCGAACTGGTCGGGCTGTTCCCGGAAGGCGGCCTGAGCCCCGACGGCGAGGTGCGGGCGTTCCGTTCCGGGATCACCGAGATCCTCGAGCGCCGGCCGGTGCCGGTCGTGCCGATGGCCCTGGAAGGACTCTGGGGCAGCGTGTTCAGCCGCGCCCCGGGCCGCTGGCGGCGACGCGAACGCGGCTTCTTCAGCCACGTGCAGTTGAAGATCCTCGAACCGGTCCCGGCCGGCGAAGCCGAGCGCGAGAAGCTCGAAAGCGCGGTTCGCAGCGCCTATCGGCAACTGCGCATGGCGAAAGAGGAAAGGTGAACGCACAACGACTTCACCGCGCCCTGGCGCGAAAACCGGCTTTTACCTCTTCCCTGCGTTCACGACTTTCGCGCGAACACGTACATGCGCTCGGATTCGAAGTCGTAGGGCGTGCCTTCCAGGTCGCCGTCGATGGCTTCGAGCTGCAGCCCGGCCGCTTCGACCAGGCGGGCGATTTCGCCGGCCGACCAGACCCGGTGCGAAAACGTCGCGCGCTCGGCCCGGTCGCCCCGGATCAGGATCCACTCGTTTTCCAGCCGGGTATTGTGCTCGATCAATACCGGGCGCTCGACCAGCAGGCTGCCGTCGGCGTGTTCGGTCAGGTGCACCGGTTCGAGCGTGCGGCAAAGCGTTTCCAGCCCGAGCAGGTCGAGCACCGCGATCCCGCCGGGCTTGAGGCTTTCGGCGATATTCGACAGCGCGCGGTCGTGGTCGGCCTCTTTCTCGAAGTAGCCGAAGCTCGTCCACATCACCACCACCGCGTCGAAGGCAGCGGGCCGGACGAACTCGCGCATGTCGGCGCGGACAATCTCCGGCGTCAGGCCCGCTTCGTCCGCACGACGGCGCAAATCGTCGAGCAGGTATGGACTGGTATCGACCGCGGTGACGCCCAGCCCGGCCCGCGCCAGCGGCAGCGCGTGCCGGCCGGGGCCGCAGCCCAGGTCCAGCGCCGCGCCCTGCTCGAGACCGATGCGCGCCAGCAAGGCCGGCACCTGGGCGGCGGCCTCGCTAAACTGCTCGTCCCCGAACATCAACGGTCCGAACTTGCGCCAGAAATCCTCGTCGGTATACCAATCGGTCATCGTGGTGGTCCTTTGCGGCCTGCTGGCCGCCGGCGGATGCGCAACGCTGGGCTGGTACGGCCAGGCCGCGCGCGGTCAGATGGAGTTGCTGCTCAAGCGCAAGGATATTGAAAAACTGATCGCCGCGCCCGACACCCCGGAACGAAAACGGGAAAAACTCGAGCTGGTGCTTGCCGTGCGCGAGTTCGCCGGCGAACGACTGGGCCTGCCCGACAACGGCAGCTACAGCGGGTTCGTCAGCCTGGACCGCGATGCGGTGGTCTACAACGTCATCGCCGCACCCGAATTCAGCGTGCAGCCGAAGACCTGGTGCTATCCGCTGGTCGGCTGCCTGGCCTACCGCGGCTACTTCGACCGCGGCGCCGCCGAACGCCGGGCGGCGAAACTGGCCGACGCGGGCTACGACACCCTGGTCTCGCCGGTCGCGGCCTATTCGACGCTGGGGCGCTTCGACGATCCGGTAACCAGTCCGATGCTGGAGTTCGGCGAAACCCGGCTGGCCGGCCTCTTGTTCCACGAGCTTGCCCACCAGCGCGTGTTCGTCAAGGGCGAGACGGCCTTCAACGAAGCCTACGCCACCGCCGTGGAGCGCGAGGGTCTGCAGCGCTGGCTGCTGCACCGCCAGGGCCCGGAAACGCTGGCGGACCGGGCGCGATCGCGTCGCCTGGAGGAAAACTTCACCGGCCTGCTGCTCGAGGCCCGCGGCGAGCTCGACGCGCTGTATGCCCGGGACCTGCCGGCCGAACGCATGCGCGCCGAAAAACGCGCCGTGTTCGAGCGCCTGCGGCAACGCTACGCCGAATTCATGCAGGCCGGCGACGATCGCTTCGACGCCTGGATGCAGCGCGACCTGAACAATGCGCACCTCGCGCTGCTGGCCACCTACGAGGCCGGTACCGACGCGTTCGCCGATCTTCTGGCAGAATGTGATGGCGATTTCGAGCGCTTCCACCAGGCCGTGGAACGACTGGCGGCCGCCGGTCAAAAAACGCGCGCCGAGTTTTTGAACCGATGCCGGATCGATAGCTGCCCGTGACTCATCCCGAGTATTACCTGCGCTCACACCGGTCCGGCCGGCGTACGGCGCGGTCCTTCCTGCTGGCATGCGCGCTGCTCGCCGCACCGATTGCCGCACCGGCCCAGCAGACCGCCGGTGAATCGCGTCCGCCGGCCCGGCAATGCCAGCCGCCCGGCACCATTCCGGACCGCGGACAACTGGAGCGCTCGGCGAATCTGCCCATGGACATTCGCGCCGACGACATGAGCGCCCCGGGCGGCGAACCGATGCGCTTCAGCGAAGACGTCAAGCTCAGCTACGGCGACCAGAACCTGGTCACCGACGAATTGATCTACGACCCGGAAACCGGCGAGGTCGTCGTCCCCGGCTGGCTGGAATACTCCGACGCGCTGGTGCGGATGCGCGCATCGAGCGCACAGTACAACACCGAGGATTCGACCGGGCAGTTCGAGCAGGTGCGCTATTACATCGCCGGCGCCGCGGGCGCCGGCAATGCCGGCCTGGTCCGGATGACCGACGAAACCCACGCCCGCGTGCAGCGCTTCGATTTCACCACCTGCGACGTCGAAGACCCGGACTGGCAGCTCAAGGCCGGCGACGTCGAGCTCGACTTCGACCGGGGGGTGGGTACGGCGCGCAACGCCAGGCTGGAATTCAAGGGCGTGCCCATCCTGTACTCGCCCTGGCTGAGCTTTCCGCTCAACGACCAACGCAAGTCCGGCTTCCTGTATCCGCAGATCGGCTCGAGCAACGACAATGGCCTCGACCTGTCGGTGCCTTATTACTGGAACATCGCGCCCAACCAGGATGCGACGTTCTCCCCCCGGCTGATCGGCGAACGGGGCTTCATGCTCGGCTCCGAATACCGCTTCCTGACCCGCCGCCAGCGCGGTACCTTCAACTTCGACTACCTGCCCGACGACGACAGCCAGGAGGGTCATGACAATCGCGATCGGTGGCTGGGGCGGATTCGCTACCAGGCGCGCCTGGCGCCGCGCTGGACCACGCAGGTGAATTTCAACCGCGTCAGCGACGAGGACTATTTCCTGGACCTGGGCAATGACCTGGATTCCAGCTCCATCCAGTTCCTGCGCTCGGATTTCAGCATCAACGGACGCGGCCGCTTCTGGCAGCTGCAGACGACCTTCGATACCTTCCAGGTGCTCGACCGGGACGTGCGCCCGGAGCGCGAACCCTACGATCGGCTGCCGCGGGTGGAATTCGACGGCGACTGGCCGCTGCCGGCCGGTTTGAGCCTGGGCCTGGACAGCGAGGCGGTCTACTTCGACCGCAGCGAGGGCGTGACCGGCCTGCGCCTGGACGCGATGCCCGAACTCGCGCTGCGCATGGTGCGCCCGGGCTGGTTCTTCGAGCCCGCCGTCGGACTGCGCACGACCGCCTACAGCCTGAACGATTCCGAAACCGGCGACGACAATCCGAGCCGGGTCCAGCCGGTGGTCAGTATGGACAGCGGCCTGGTGTTCGAACGCCGTACCGATTCGGGCCGGCTGCAGACCCTGGAGCCCAGACTGTTCTACCTCTACGTGCCGGGACGCGAACAGGACGACCTGCCCGTATTCGACACCCGCGAACTGACCTTCAGCTTCGCCCAGCTGTTCCAGACCAACCGCTTCTCCGGCGCCGATCGCCAGACCGACGCCAACCAGGTCACGCTGGCGCTGACCAGCCGCCTGCTGGACGACGACAACGGCCGCAGCATCGTCGACGCCAGCGTCGGCCAGATCGTGTTCCTGGACGATCCCAGCGTCGGCCTGCCCGACGAACCGGCCGAAGACCGTTCGGTTTCGGCGTCGGTCGCCGCGATCAACTGGCGGCCGACGGACCGCTTCCTGGTCAACGCCGGCCTGCAGTGGGATCCCGAAGACGATGAAACTGATGTCGCATCCTTCGGTCTCAGATGGCAAGGCCAGGATGCCAGGCAGGTACAGGTCGGCTACAGATTCCGCCGCCGCAGCGTCGACCAGATCGACATTCGCGGGCGTTATCCTGTCACCAACAAGCTGAACCTGATCAGCCGGGTCGATTTTTCGTTCCGGGATTCGACCGCCCTGGAGCTGCTCGGCGGGATCGAATACGAAAGCTGCTGCTGGGCGATCCGCGCCTCGCTCAGGCGCTACATCCGGGACCGCGAATCGGAAAAGCGCACCGCGTTTTTCGTCGAGCTGCACCTCAAGGGCCTTGGCAGTCTCGGCCAGCGGCCTTATAACCTGTTTACTCGATAAGTCCAGGAGCAACGATTGGATATGCACGCATTCACGACCCGTCTCGCCGCGGCACTGCTGGCACTGCTGGTGCCGTTGCTGGCCAACGCACAGGGCTACCAGAAAATGGACGAAATCGTCGCGATCGTCGACGAAGGCGTCATCCTGCGTTCGGAAATGGAATCCAGCATGCAGAACGTGCTGAACCAGATCCAGTCGCGCGGCGAGCGCCGGCCGCCGCCGCAGGTGCTACAGGAGCAGGTACTGGAGCGCCTGATCATGAACCAGGTCCAGGTCCAGCGCGCCGAGCAGACCGGCGTGCGGGTAACCGACCAGGAAGTCGATCGCTCGCTTTCCGACGTGGCGCGACAGAACGGCCTTTCGCTGATCGAGCTGCGCCGAGCGGTGGAATCGGACGGACTGGATTTCAACGAGTTCCGCCAGGACGTGCGGCACCAGCTGCTGACTTCCAAGCTGACCCAGCGCATCGTCGAGAGCATGGACGAGGTCACCGATACCGAAGTGGACATGCTGCTCGATTCCGAGGCCTTCGGCAACGACGAGTACAACCTCTCGCAGATTGCCCTCCAGCTTTCGCCTTCGGCCTCGCCGTCCGATATCCGGGCGGCGCGCGAGCGCATCGTCGAGATTCGCCAGCGGATCCTCGACGGCATGGACTTCGCCGAAGCCGCGGTGAACTTCTCGGATGCCCCCGACGCCCTGGAAGGCGGAGAGGTCGGCTGGCGCAATCTCAACACCATGCCGCGCCAGATCGCCGACCAGGTACGCAATCTCGAAGCCGGCGAAATCTCCGAACCCATCCTGGGCAACGGCAGCGTGGTGCTGGTCCGGGTCAACGATCGACGGCCGCGCGGCGAGGTCATCGTCGATGAATTCCGGGCCCGGCACATCATGATCCAGCCTTCCGAGCTGGTTTCGCCGGAAGATGCGCAGAACCTGGTCGAGGACCTGCACTCGCAGCTCGAGGAAGGCGCCGACTTCGCGGAACTCGCGCGCGAATTTTCCGATGACGAGCGGACCGCGAACCTCGGCGGCCTGATGGACTGGTTTCCGGAAAGCGCCTACGGCCAGACCATCCAGGCGGTATGCGACAGCCTCGATCCCGGCGAGGTCAGCCAGCCGTTCCAGACGCGGGAAGGATGGCACCTGATCCAGCTCGAGGGCGAACGCCAATCCGACGTCACCGAGGAAGCGCTGCGCGCCGAGGCGCGCGAACTGATCGTGCAGCAACGCTCGGAAGAGGAGATCGACCGGGTATTGCGCCAGATGCGCAGCGAAGCCTACGTCGAGATCCTGCTCTAGGAAACGTCGGAAACCCCGAATGACTGATTCGCCGCTGCTGATCACGCCGGGCGAGCCGGCCGGGATCGGTCCGGAACTGGCCGTGGCGACGGCCGTCGGCCAGTCCGATCTGGTCGTGGCCGCCGATCCCGGGCTGCTCGAGCAGGCTGCGCGCCGATCGGGCACGACCGTCAGCATTCGGGAATGGCAGCCCGGGCGGGCATCCGGGCCGACCGGCACCGACGTTCTGCAATGCCTGCCGGTGCCGCTGAACGCGCCGAACACGCCGGGCACGCTGAATCCGGACAACGCGGAATACGTGCTCGAAACGCTGCGGCAGGCCGCCGGCCCGGTGATCGACGGCGATGCCGACGGCCTGGTGACCGGCCCGGTCCACAAGGGCGTGATCAACGACGCCGGAATCGCGTTTTCCGGCCATACCGAGTTCCTGGCGGCGCTGGCCGGGGTCGAGCGCGTGGTCATGATGCTGGTCGCCGATACGCTTCGCGTTGCGCTGGCGACCACGCACCTGCCGCTGCGCGAGGTGCCGGACGCCATCGACCGCGGCAACCTCCGCGAAACGCTGCGGATCGTCCAGCATGACCTGTGCGAACGCTTCGACATCGCCCGACCGCGCATCGCCGTGCTGGGACTGAACCCGCACGCCGGCGAAGGCGGCCACCTGGGCCGCGAGGAAATCGACGTCATCGCGCCGGTGATCGCAGAATTGAACGACGAAGGCATGCGGCTGGAAGGCCCGCTGCCGGCCGATACCGCCTTCGTCCCGCGTCACCTGCGACGCTTCGACGCGGTGCTGGCCATGTACCACGACCAGGGGCTGCCGGTGCTCAAGTACGCCGGCTTCGGCCACGCCGTCAACGTGACGCTCGGCCTGCCCTTCATCCGCACCTCGGTCGACCACGGCACCGCGCTGGACCTGGCCGGAACGGGAAAGGCCGATGCGGGCAGCCTGCAGGCCGCGATCGACCTTGCGCGGCAGATGACGGAAAAGGGCGGCGAGCAGGGTTTCCGGATCGCAACGAACCAGTGAACCAGCGATCCAGCGAACCGGCCAACCAGCGAAGCAGTTCCTGCGCGGGCCGGTGCCTTCGCGCCGCGATTTAGGCTACCCTTTTCCGTTTCCATGACCCGGTAGCGAATGTCCCACCGTCCGCGCAAACGCTTCGGCCAGAACTTCCTGCACAGCGAATCGGTGATCCGCCGGATCGTGGGCTCGATTGCGCCGGCGCGCGGCGACCGGATCGTCGAGATCGGCCCGGGCCTGGGGGCGCTGACCGGGCCGCTGCTCGAGCGCGTGGATCGGCTGGACGTCGTCGAACTCGACCGCGACCTGGTCGCTGCGCTCCCGGCCCGACTGGGTCATCCGGAAAACCTCGTCATTCACCAGGCCGACGCCCTGACCTTCGATTATCGTGCGCTGGCCGGCACCATAACGCTGCGCGTGATCGGTAACCTGCCCTACAACATTTCGACCCCGCTGCTGTTTCATCTGCTCGAGCAATCGGAAACGATTTCCGACATGCACTTCATGCTGCAAAAGGAAGTGGTCGACCGCATCACCGCCCGTCCGGGCAGCAAGGCCTGGGGACGGCTCGGCGTCATGACGCAGGCGCGCGCCGACGCCGACATGCTCTTCGGGGTGCCGCCCGGCGCATTTCATCCGCCCCCGAGAGTCGAGTCGGCCGTGGTGCGCATCGTGCCCAGGACGCTTTCGGATACGCAGCGCGCGCTGCTGCCGGCGCTGGAGAAAGTCGTGCGCAAGGCTTTCGGCCAGCGCCGCAAGACCCTCAGGAACACACTCGAGGGCGTGCTGGACGCGCGCGACCTCGAGCGGCTGGACGTGGACCCGGGCCGGCGCGCCGAGACGGTGACGATGGAAGAATTCGAAGCCATGGCCCAGCGCGTGCATGACCGGGAGCGGTCCGCGTGAGCCGGCGGCGCGATATATACATCGGCGATCTGCAGGGCTGCTGGAAGCCGTTCGCGCGGCTGCTGGACAAGCTCGACTTCGATCCGGCCGCCGACCGGCTGTGCATGGCCGGCGACCTGGTCAACCGCGGCGGCAAGTCGCTGAAGGTGCTGCGCAGGATGATCGACCTGGGCGCGCCGCACTTCAGCGTGCTCGGCAACCACGACCTGCACCTGCTGGCCTACGCGCACAGGCACCCGAACGTGCGCAAGACCAACCCGGAATTCGAGCGGGTGCTCGACCACGCCGACGGCGCGCGCATCCTTCAGTGGCTTCGAGAGCAGCCGCTGCTGTGGCTGAACGAAGCCGACCGGATCGCCCTGGTCCATGCCGGCATCGACCCGCGCTGGGACCCGGCGCGGGCGCGCAAGTGCGCCGCCGAGGTCGAGCAGGCCCTGCGCGGCAAGAAATTCGGCAAGTTCATCGACAACATGTACGGCAACGCACCCGACCACTGGGCGCCCGGACAGAAGCGTTTCGTGCGTCTGCGCACGACCACCAACGTGCTGACCCGGATGCGCTTCGCAACGGCCGACGGGCGACTGGAGTTCAAGTCATCGGGCGACATGAACAAGCCGCCGAAGGGCTACCGACCGTGGTTCGAACTGCTGCACGAGTCCTGGCGCGACTGGACGGCGGTGTTCGGCCACTGGTCGATGCTCGGGCATTTTGAACACAAGGCCGGCGACCACGACAACGCCCGGGCCATCTGCCTGGATTCTGGCTGCGTCTGGGGCGGCGCGCTCACGGCGCTGGTCGTCGATGGCGGCGAGCGCTCGATCGTGCAGGTCGAGTGCGGGAACTGACTTTGCGGCCGAATGCCGCCGGCGACTCAGGCGCGCCTGGCGCCGCCACCGAAACGCAGACCGACGACCAGCGCCAGCAGCAGGATCGCGCCGCCCAGCGCCAGCCGCGTCAGGTCGGCGTCGCGGTTCCAGATCACGACGTTGACGACCAGCCCGGCCGGGATCAGCGCGTTGTTCATGACCGCCAGCGTGCCGGCGTCGACCCGGGTCGCGCCCAGGTTCCACAGGAAATAACCCAGTCCCGAGGCGACCAGGCCCAGCCAGGCCAGCACGCTCCACTGCACCGGCGTGGTCGGAAGCGCTTGCGGATCGCCGAAAAGCGCGAACGCGACCGCGGCAACCGCCAGCGCGCCCAGGTAGAACCAGCCGAACGTCGAACGGGCCGGCAGCCCGGACGGCAGGTGCGGACCGAGGTGCCGATAGCCGACCTGTCCGGCCGCAAAACAGAGGTTGGCGCCCTGCACGACCATGAAGCCCAGCCAGAATTCGCTGGGCGGCTGAAAGCGAATGACGGCCGCCCCCGCCACGGCAAGGCCGGCCGCGACCAGGTGGGCCGGCGACAGCCTGCGTTCGACCAGGTCATCGAGCAGCGCAACGTAGACCGGGGTGAAAATCGTGAACAGCAGCACCTCGGGCACGCTCAGCAACAGGAACGAGCGGTAGAAGAATATGTACATCAAGCCGAGCTGAACCGCGCCCAGTCCCATCAAGGCCAGGCGTTGCCGCCCCGGCAGTCCGCGCCGGGCCAGGAACGGCAGAAACAGCAGTGCCGCCAGCGCGATCCGGGTCAGCACGGCAAAGTAGTTGTCGACCCGGCCGGAAAGAAATTCGCCGATCAGCGAAAATGAGAACGCCCACAGGACGGTGACGATGATCAGCAACGGCATGGTGGACTCGGACGGGATCGTGGATGCGAAAGCGGCCATTCTAGCGGTAGCCGAACGCCTGGCCCGGATCGGTTTGCTGTCGATCGAAGCGTGTTCGGCGTCCGCCAGCGGCTGGGCCGGCCGGGGCCGCGGGCGGGTCCGGGTGACGCACGCCGCCGACGGCGCCATCGATTTCGAGGAAAACGGACGCTTCGAGGCCGAAGACGGCCGCGCGGCGCTCGCGTTCCGCAACCTGCTGCGCTGGACGGTAGAACGCGACCGGATCGTGCTCGCGCACCGCCGACACGGCCCGGCGGCCGGGACGCGGCTCGTGGAACTGCGCCCGCAGCGCATCGGACCGGCCGAGGCCGGCCTGGTCGGCATCGAGCCGCACCGCTGCGGCGCGGACCGTTACCAAGCGACGCTGAAGCTTGCCGGAGACGGCTTCGACATGGTCTGGCGCGTGACCGGGCCGCGCAAGGACGAACGCCTGATTCACCGCTACCGTCTTGCCTGACGACGGGTCGGGCGGCGGTCGCGCGCGCCATGGTCCGGACCCGCGTGTTCCGTTCGATCGGCGCGCCGGGCATGCGTGAAACCGGCAAGCCGCTTCTGCAATAATGGGGGCCAACCCGAGCCGAGGTGCCATCATGCCAATGACCGACAGGAAGATCGCGATCCTGGCCGAAGACGGTTACCAGGAACTGGAACTGCACTATCCGCGCCTGCGCTTGACCGAAGCCGGCGCCAGCGTCAGCGTGCTCGGCACCGGCAAGGACCGGTACGCCAGCGAGAAGGGCTACATGGTCGACGTCGACGCCGACGTGGCCGACGTCCATGCCAACGATTTCGATGCGGTCGTCATTCCCGGCGGCATGGCGCCGGACAGGATGCGGCGCAACCGGGCCATGGTCGAATTCGTCGGCGACATGCACGCCCAGGACAAGCCGGTCGCATGGATCTGCCACGCGGGATGGATGGCGGTTTCGGCCGACATCATTCGCGACCGGCGCGTGACCTCGTTCGCATCGATCCGCGACGACATGGTCAACGCGGGCGGCAACTGGGTCGACGAGGAAGTCGTCGTCGACGGCAACCTGATCAGCAGCCGGATGCCGCCGGACCTCCCGGCCTTCTGCAAGGCGGTGATCCACGCGCTGGAAAGCGTCTGAACTTGCGCAAGCGGTCGATCGAAATGCATCGATTCGACCGGCGCTGCCGGTGCGGCGGCGTGCGCGGTCGTGGCGTATCGCCTGAATAGCCTGCGTGAGGCCGCCTGAACTTCGGCTCTCCGCCTTCTCAAGAAGCCGATATCGATGAACGAATTCGACCTGATCGCCGAGATCAAGGCCCGCGCGCCGGTCGGGTCCGGCGTGGTGCTTGGCATCGACGACGACGCGGCGGTGCTGCAGCCCTCGCCCGCCATGCAGCTGGTGGCGACCACCGACAACCTGGTCGGCGGGCGGCATTTCGTCGATGCCGGCGACGACCGCGCCGCGCCCGAAGAAATCGGCCACCTGGCGCTGGCGGTGAACCTGAGCGACCTGGCGGCGATGGGGGCGACCCCGCGCTGGTGCCTGGTGACGCTGACACTGCCGGAAGCCGACCCGGCCTGGCTGCGCGCCTTCCTCGACGGGTTCCTGCCGCTGGCGGCCGAACACGACTGCGCGCTGGCCGGCGGCAACATCGCGCGCGGGCCGCTGAATATCGGCGTGACCGCGCTGGGCGAAGTGCCCGCTGCGGAATTCGCCACCCGCAGCGGCGCCCGGCCCGGCCAGCGTATCGCGGTGACCGGCACGCTGGGCGACGCGGCCGCCGGGCTGAAGCTGGGAAAAGCGGCGGGCGGTGCGCTGCGCGCGCGCCTGCTGAAGCCCGTGCCGCGGATCGCGGCAGGCCGCGAGCTGGCCGGGATTGCCAAGGCCATGATCGATATTTCCGACGGCCTGCTCGCCGACCTCGCCCACCTGACCGGTGAACTCGGCGCCGAGATTCGCTGCGACCGGTTGCCGACGTCGTCCGCACTGGCCGAAGCCGTACCCGAACCGCGCGAGCGCTGGCCGCTGCAGTTTTCCGGCGGCGATTACGAACTGCTCGCGCTGGTGGCGGAAGAATCGGAATTACCGGCCACGGTCGGCGGGATCGAGCTGACCGAGATCGGCCGCATCACCGCTTCGGGCGAGATCGTATGCCTGGACGCCGGCGGCAACGTCGTCGAGGCCGCCGGGTCCGGCTGGGATCATTTCGATTGAGGCGTTTCGCACCGGCGCTTCATGCAGACTGCGCCGGCCGGGACGCGCAAACGCCGCGTATCGACGGTTACCAAGACATGCCCATGGGATTTCAGCATGAACGACAACGTCGACCTTGATCAGCAGGCATTGATTCACGTGGCCATGCAGAGTCCGATCGGCTTTCTGGCGTTCGGCTTCGGCTCGGGCCTGGTTCCGTTCGCGCCCGGCACGGCCGGCACACTGGCCGGCATGCTGGTGGCGCTGCCGTTGGCCGGAATTCCGATATGGGCGGCGCTGGGCCTGGTCGGGCTCGCTTTCCTCGCCGGAATCCCGATCTGTCAAAAGGCGTCCCAGGCGCTCGGCGTCCACGACCACGGCGGGATCGTCTGGGACGAGTTCGTCGGGATCTGGCTGGTGCTGGCGCTGGTGCCGTTCCACTGGGCCTGGTGGCTGGCGGCGTTCGCCGCGTTTCGCTTCTTCGACGTGGTCAAGCCCTGGCCGATCGACTGGCTGGACGAGAAGGTTCACGGCGGATTCGGCATCATGCTCGACGATCTGCTCGCCGCAGTCTACGCCGCCGCCGTGCTGATCCTGATCGGCATATTGTCGAAAGCCTTTTCGGCGGTCGGATGAGCACGCGCCCGACGACCTGACCGGCAAGCCGGGCGGACGGCTGGAAGAATCGATTTTCGACCGCCCGATCTCACGCAGGCGCAGTGCGCTACTCGTGAATCGTGTTCGGATCCAGCAACTCCAGGTGCCGGAACGCGACACCGGCCTGGGTCCGGTTGCGCACTTCCAGCTTGGCGAAGATTTCGCTCATGTGGGCCTTCACGGTACGCTCCTGGATGCCCAACCGGTCGGCGATCTGCTTGTTGAGCTGCCCGTCGGCGACCATCTGCAGCACGCGAAACTGTTGCGGGGTGAGCAGCGACATGCGCCCGCTCAGGCCGTCGTCCCCGGCATCCATCGCCGCCACGGAACGGTGGAGGTGGGGCGGCACCCAGGTGCGGCAGTCGAGCACCGCGTTGATCGCCTCGGTCAGCACCTCCAGCCCGGAACTCTTGGGAATGAACCCGGCCGCACCGTGATCCAGCGCGCGGCGGATCACGCCCGGGTGCTCGTTGGCCGAAATCACGACCACGGCGACTTCCGGAAATTCACAACGGATGCCGACCAGCCCGGTCAGACCGTTGCTGCCGGGCATGTGCAGGTCGAGCAGCAGCAGGTCGATGCCGTCGCTGCCGGCGAGCAGCGCGCGGGTCCGGTCCAGGTTCTCGGCCTCCAGCACTTCGGCCGCATCCACGCAGTCGCCCAGCGCAAGCTTCAGCGCACTGCGAAACAGCGGATGATCATCGGCGATTACGACTCGCGTCATCGTGGCGGCGCGTGCATGGGCCTGGCGGCATGTTACGCCGGATGCCGACGCTGTACCAAAGTCCATCGCGTGCGTACGGCCAACGGTGCTACATTCAGCCCGATTCAACGACCAGGAACCGCGCGTGATTCCATCCCGACTGACCGGCGCGTTCAGCGCACTGATGCTTGCCGCCTGTGCCGACCAGGCCCCCGACGAATCCGACCGGGATCCGGCACCCCGGCCCGACACGCTCGCCTCCGAAGTGCGCGCGACGATCCACCGCGACGGCGACGACCTGCTGAGCGCGGGGCTGGGGCTGGACGGACTGCGCGGGCCGGCGCCGCGACTGACCGACACGACGATGGCCCGCGACGCGCTGCTGCGCCGGCTGGCCATCCACACCAACTACCAGGGACTGGCCGACCTGACCGCCACCGGCGGCTTCGACGCCGACGCAACGCTGCCGGAAGTTCCCGGCCGCGAATTCCACGCCTTCGCCCGGCTGCGCTGGGCCGAGCAACCATTCCGCGTGATGCTGCAGCTGCCCGACGCCTTCGATCCGGAAAACCCGTGCCTGGTGGTCGCGCCGGCCTCGGGTTCGCGCGGCATCTACGGCGGACTGCCGGTCGCCGGCCCGTGGGCCCTGCCGCGCGGCTGCGCGCTGGTGCTGACCGACAAGGGCGCCGGGACCGACCTGTTCGATCACGCCGCCGACACCGGCGTGGCGCTGGACGGTACCCGCGCCGGCCGCCGCGAACAGCCGCTGGCCTTTGCCCCGGGCCCAGCGCCGGCGCCGCTGGTCTCGGTGCCGCACGCCCACTCCGGCGACAACCTGGAGGCCGACTGGGGTCGGCACACGATCGTCGCGACGCACTTCGGACTGGAGGTGCTGGCCAGGACGTTTCCCGACGCGGCCGCCTTCACGCCCGGGCGCGTGCGCGTGATCGCCGCGGCGATTTCCAACGGCGGCGGCGCCGCGCTGCGCGCACTGGAGCAGGCCGAGCCCGGCCTGTTCGACGCCGCGGTGGTGGCCGCGCCCAACGTCACTGCGCCGGATGCACGGCACCTCTACGATTACGCCACCGAGGCCGCGCTGCTGCAGCCCTGCCTGCTGGCCGACGCCGACTGGCTCGCCACGCTGCCGTTCGGCAATCCCGCGCTGCAGCCTGCCGGCGCGCGGCGCTGCGCCTCGCTGCACGCGGCCGGCATCATCGACGAACCCGCACCGGCGGCGGCGCGCGCGGTGCTGGAGGCGGCCGGCTTCGAAACCGGCGCCCTGGAGCAGGCGGCGGTGAATGCGACGCTGGACGTATGGCGCTCGGTCGCGGCCATGTACGCCTCGGCCTATCTCGGCACGCCGGTCGACGCGATGCCGTGCGATCTTGGCATTGCCGCCACCGGCGACGACGGCCGGCCGCAGCCGGCCGCCAAGGCACAGCGCGAAATGTGGTGGGCCACCTCCAGCGGCGTCGTGCCCGGCGCCGGGCTGGAATGGATCGATCCGCGTGCGGACGGCGATGCGCAGGACCCGGATTTCCCGGCCCTGGTCTGCCTGCGCGCATTGTGGACCGGCGACAGCGCGCAATCGGAAAAGCTGCGCGCGGCGGTACGGGAAACCCACGCCACGGCCGAACTGCCCGAGATCCCGATACTGATTCTGCACGGCCGCCAGGACGGCCTGATCCCGGCCGCGTTCAGTTCGCGCCCCTACGTCGAGACGGCCCGCGACCACGGCGCCGGACAGCTGCGCTACCGGGAGATCGACGGGGCCCAGCATTTCGACGTCATCGTGCCCTTTCCCGGCGTCTCCGGGCGCTACCGGCCGCTGCTGCCGTACCTGTGGGAAGGACTGGACACGGTCGAAGCGGTCCTCGACGGGCAGGCGGAACTCGGCGAGGATCGGGTGATTTCGGCGATGAGCGACGATTGAGAATCAGCGGCTGGACGGTCCAGACAACTCTTTTTTAAATCGCAAATGGAGGCAAATGAACGCAAATGTTCGATGAGCTGAATCTGGTTCGCTATACACGGTTCATTTGCATTCATTTGCGTCCATTTGCGGTTTCAATACAATCTGATTACGTATCTTATTCAGTGACCGAATACCGGGTAGGGTGCGTTGAGCGAAGCGAACACGCATCGAACGGACAGCGAAAGGCATTGAAGCGTTTGCAAGAATGCAGATCGGTGCGTTTCGCCTCCGGCTCAACACACCCTACGTCTGGTTCGCTATAAACGCTTTATTTGCGTTCATTTGCGTTCATTTGCGGTTTCAATACAAAACGCCGTTGCTTAATGGAGGGCACGGTCTCTGGCTGACGCTCATACGTGATCCGCAATGCCCAAAACACCGCGCGCTGCGCACTATTTGAACAAGCGTGCCTTTTCACCGTGATAGAACACACGCTTGAACTCGGCGCGGCTGACCGGGACGTAGCGTTCGTTGCCGCCGATCTGGACCTGGTCCCCTTCGGTCAGCGCGTTGCCCGTCTCGTCGACGCGAACGACCATGGTCGCCTTCTTGCCGGTATGACAGATGGTCTTGAGCTCCTTGAGCTCGTCGGCCCAGGCCATCAGGTACTGGCTGCCCGGGAACAGCTCGCCGCGAAAGTCGGTCCGTAGCCCGAACGCCAGCACCGGCACGCCGAGCCGGTCGACGATTTCGCTCGACTGGTAGACCTGCTCGCGGGTCAGGAACTGCGCCTCGTCGATCAGCACGCAGGCGATCGGGCCTTCAGCAGCGCGCGTCCGTACCGTGGCGTGCAGGTCGTCGTCGGGCTCGAACACGTCGGCCTCGGCCTCCAGCCCGACCCGCGAGCGGATCCGCCCGCGCCCGGCCCGATCGTCCAGCGCCGGCGTGAGCAGCACCGGACGCATGCCGCGCTCGCGGTAATTGTGGGCCGACTGCAGCAGGACCGTGGTCTTGCCGGCGTTCATGGTCGAGTAGTAGAAATAGAGCTTGGCCATGGACGGGAAGTATACGGGCGACCGAGCCGGCAGATTTGCCGGCGCCGGCGTACAATTCCGCGCCTATGGACGGTCTCAACCCCCAGCAGCGTGCCGCGGTCACGCACTTCGAATCGCCCCTGCTGGTGCTCGCCGGCGCCGGGTCGGGCAAGACCCGGGTGATTACCGAGAAGATCGCCTGGCTGATCGACCAGGGCCATTTCCGGGCCAGCCAGATCGCTGCAATCACTTTCACCAACAAGGCCGCGCGCGAGATGCGCAAGCGCGTCGGCAAGCGCATCAGGCGCAAGGCCGCCGAGGGGCTGACCGTCAGCACCTTCCACAGCCTGGGCTGGGCCATCGTCAGGGACGATCCGCAAGCCGCCGGACTCAAGCACGGCATCAGCATCCTGGACCAGCACGCCGCCGCCGACCTGGTGCGCGAACTGCTGCCCGGCGCGGCCAGGAGCGACCAGGTCTACATGGCCCAGGCCGCGATCGGCCGGCTCAAGGACGCCGGGATCGAACCGGCGCGCGCACTTTCCGGCGCCGAGAGCGAGGGCGAGGCGCAGCTGGCAAGCGTGTATTCCGCCTACCGGCAGCGCCTGGACGAGCTCAACGCGGTCGACTTCGACGACCTGATCGCGCTGCCGGCGAAGATGCTCGACGCGCCGGAAATGCGCGCCCGCTGGCGTTCACGCATGCGCTATTTCCTGGTCGACGAATACCAGGACACCTCGGCCGCCCAGTATCGGCTTCTCCGGCGCCTGTCGGGCGAATCCGGCACCTTCACCGCGGTCGGGGACGACGACCAGTCGATCTACGGCTGGCGCGGCGCGCGACCGGAAAACCTCGACCAGCTGGGCGTGGACTACCCGCGCCTGGCGGTGATCAAGCTCGAGCAGAACTACCGCTCGGTGGGCACGATTCTCAAGGCCGCCAACGCGGTGATCGCCGGCAACCCGCATACTCACGAGAAGCGGCTCTGGAGCGAACATGGCCCGGGCGACCGGATCGCGATACGCGAATACGGCGACGAGGTCGAGGAAGCCGAGGGCATTGCGCGCGCGCTGATGGAATCGCACGGTTCGTCTTCGATGCGCTGGGGCCACGCCGCGGTGCTGTACCGCTCCAATTTCCAGGCGCGCGAAATCGAGAAGGCGCTGCGCGAGTACGGCATTCCGTACCGGATCTCGGGTGGACCCAGCTGGTTCGACGCGCGCGAGATCCGCGACGGACTGGCCTACCTGAAGTTATTGCTCAATCCGGAAGACAACCCGTCTTTCATGCGCGTGGCCAACACGCCCAGGCGCGGCATCGGCTCGAGTTCCATGGCGCGCCTGATGGACTACGCGCGCGCCGCCGGCCAGAGCCTGTTCGAGGCCGCCGCCGACGCCCAGTTCCAGCGCGAATTGCCCGAGCGCGCCGCGCGCGGCCTGCGCGGGTTCAGCAACATGCTGATCGACTTCAATCACCGCCTCGAGCGCGGTGAGCAAACCGACACCGGCACGCACTACCGCGAGCTCCTCGAGCACATCGAGTACGGCGAGTGGCTGGACGAGCAGTCCGACAAGCCCGAGCAGGCAAGGCGTCGGCGCAAGAGCCTGGACGACCTGGTGCGCTGGGTCGAGCGGCTGTCGGCCGATACCGGCTCGGGCGACGAACTGATCGCGCGCGTGAGCCTGGCCGCCGGGCCCGACGACGAGCGCGACAGCGACGCCGACGAGGTGCGCCTGATGACGCTGCACGCAGCCAAGGGGCTGGAGTTCCCGCGCGTGTGGCTGGCCGGCCTCGAAGACGGGCTGCTGCCCCATCTGCGCAGCATCGAGGAGGGACGCATCGAGGAAGAACGGCGGCTGATGTATGTCGGCCTGACACGCGCCGAGCGCCGCCTGAGCCTTTCGTTTTGCAAGTCCCGCCGCCAGTTCGGCGAAACCAGTGCGCGCGAACCCAGCCGCTTCATCGAAGAACTGCCGATGGAACTGCTCGACTGGCCCGGCAAGGACGGCCAGGCGCCGCCCAGCGCCGACGAGGCTCGCGGCAATCTGGCCGCGCTCAAGGCGATGCTCGACGGGTGAACGGCGGCTACCAGGTGTATCCGAGCCGGAACCGGTAAGTCTGGTCCACCGATGCGACCTCGGCCACCGTGCCGGCGTCGTATTCCACCAGCAATTCCGCCGCGCCGATGACGTTTCCGATCAGCGGAAACGTCACGCCGACCGTGGTGTCGACGACGACGTTGGAAGTGTCGTCGAGATCCCACACCCCGTTCTGGTAGAAGTAGGGTTCGAAGCGCTCCCCGAGCCAGTCCGATTTCGCATCGATGGTCCAGACCATGCCGGGATAATAGCGGTCGTCTTCGACGATGAAGTTTTCGCGCACATACGACACCCCGAGTTCGAGCTCGACGTTGGCGTACTTGTCCCAGGCTAAATCATGTCCCAGGTAGGGACCGAGGTAGGTTCGAAGGTTGAGGTCGGCGAACCGGTCGCGCTCGAAGCGCGTCGCAAGACCCCAGTACCACTGGTCAGAGATGAACCGGTCGTACTTGCCGGTAATCGACCAGTTCTCGGCGTTCTTGACATCGTTGACGCGGTCGATCTCGCCGAGTGCGCGCAGCGTGAACCGGTCGTTCAGGCCGTTGGCACGCGCATTTACGCGATAGTCCGCTTCTTCGGTATCGGTATTGCCCTGCTCGTAGACCAGGGCGATGCTGGCCCGCCCGGTCCATTCGTAGCCTTTGCCCAGCTCCCAGGGCTCGGGATCCATGCGCTCCAGGTCCACCAGGCTCACGGAATTGTCCGGGAGGATCAGTTCGCCTTCGCGCACTTCGATCGGCGATTCGCCGAGCACCCGGCCGTCGGCCAGCTTCAGCGAATGCTGGCCGCGTACCTGCATCTCGACGACCTGCGCCTGGGCAATCTCGATGGCGCCCGCGAAGTCGGTCTCGATGCTGATGCTGCCGTCGGCGACATCGGTCACGGTGCCGAACACCACCGAGCCGTTGCGCAATACCACCCGGTCCGGTTCAGGCGACTGCTCTCCCGTTTCCTGCGGCGGATCCTGGGCATGGACGTGCGCGGCGGCCAGGCCGGCCATCGCGCCGGCCAGCAGCGCAGGCAGGCATCGTCGCGCAGCGAGCATTCAGGGAGCTACCCCTTGTCCTGCACTTGTCCGTAACCGGCCACGTTCTCGCGCTCCCATGCCCGAACACGTTCGCGCGCACGATCGAACACCCGCTCGTAATTGCCGCGCGTGACCAGCCGCCGCGCCTCCGGCGTGAGCGCATCCCACAGCGGCGCATACTGCCGATAGACCTTCATGTAGCTCTCGCGCTCGCGCGGCGCCACGGCATCGGTGCCGAACAGGAAACGCGTGGGATACGCGTTGACCATGGCCGCCATCGCCTCGATCCGGGCTTCGGACGCGACGATGTACTTGGCGACTTCGTCCCAGGAAATATCGAAGTACACGTGGTCCAGCCCTTCGTCGGCCAGCGCCATCTTCAGGTATTCCAGGTGATTCGAGCTGCGGGTCGTCGCCGAGGCGCTGGCCGAAGAGGTCTTGGGCGTGACCACGCGCCCGAGCCCCGTGTGTGCCCAGATGATGGTCGCATCCGAATGACGGCGCAGCAGTGCCGCCATCTGGCGCAGATAGATCGGTTCCTGCATCTGGTCGGCGAAGGGCACGTCGATATCGCAATGCAGGATGGACACCAGTCCGGTCTCGGCCGTGAACTCGAAGATCCGGTCCAGTGCCGGGTCGACGAGGCTGGCCGTCTCGCCGGCCACCTTCGACGACACGAACTCCTTGTGAATCGAGAATTCGCCGATGCCGCTGAACACGCCGGGAAAGGTGTGCAGGACGCGCCTGATGTGTTCCACACCGTACATGTCGGCCGGATTGAACCCGGTAATCATGGGATCGAACCGGTCGCGCTGCGCCTGGTCGAGCGACAGGTAGGTCTGCGCAATGTAGGCGTCGGTGAAGGAGTAATAGTACAGCGGTGCGTCGGTATGCAGGTAGTAGGTGGGCGCGAAATCGCCGGTGTTGCCGTGCGACCACGTCTGCTGCAGCGGAATGCCGAACAGCGCGACGCGGCCGACGTCGTCGCCCATCAGTTCCAGGAAGTCCTGGATGTCCACGCCCTCCTGGATGTAGTTGGTCAGGTGGAAGTGCGAATCGTGGAACAGCGGCGCTTCCGGCTCGGCATGCGCGACGGAGGCAGCCAGCGCGAACGCGCAGCCGGCCAGCCAGACCCGGGTCGACAACGTGGCAAAGCAATTGGAAATCATCAGAACATCATCTCGAGGTTGGTGTGGAACACGAAACCGTTTCCGCCCAGCACGAACGGAACGCTTGAGTAGCCCACGGGAGAATCGTTGAGGTACATCAGTTCCGAATTGACGCGGAACAGGCGGCGCTCGTTGGGATACCAGTTCAGTCCGCCGGACAGATCCCACGGGTTCCCGTACTCGCCAAAGATCTGCGACCCGGCGACATAGGCCTGCAGCTTTTTGGGCACCAGCATGCTGCCAAGCTGCAGCTGGAATCCGTGATCGAACAGGTCGTCGACGGGTACGTCGCCGACGGTTGCGAAATCGTCCACCCAGCGCCAGTAGTATTCGCCTTCCAGCGACCAGCCGCGGTACTTGTAGCCGGCGTCCACCGCGCTCATCAGGTAGGTCGCGCGATTGACCCGGCCTGCCGTTCCGAAGGCGCCGGGCTGGAACAGCAAGGTGCCGTCGGAAAGGCGAATCTGGGCGTTTTCGATGTCTTCGGTGCCCGGTTGGCTCTGGCGATCCTCGCGCGAGCGCGTCAGGTGGATGCCGAAGGTCGTGGCCGGACTCTCGTGGAACTCGAAGTCGCCGTACCCGCCGGCCGGGCCGTAGTCGCCCTGCGGCGTCCACCACAGCGCGCCGGACCACGTGTTCAGGCCGTCATCGAGCTGGTCGGCGCTCACGCCCACCTGGCTGAGGTTGTTCCCGACCATGACGCGGTAATTCAGGTTGTTCTCCAGCGCCCCCGACGCCCAGATGCCGGACGTGTAGCTGGGCCTGAAGAATTCGTCGGCGATCGTGCGGTGATCGACCTTGTTCCAGTAGGGAAAGGTACCGCGCAGCGTACGGGTGCCGGGCAGGCCGCCGATGCCCACGCCCAGATCGAGGGCCCGGGAAAACCGATAGCTCATGTTGCCCGCGATGACCACCGACGCCGACTCGCCCTGGCTGGCGTTGGAAGTCCAGGTGTAGAAGGTATATCTCAGCGCGGGGTCGAATACCCAGCCCTTGAAGTACAGGTTGATCTTGTTGAGCTGGAAATCGTTTCGCTGGTTGATCTCGCGCTCGCGGCCGAACGCATCGACGTAGGTGTCGTCGAGGTCCTGCTGATTGAGATAGCGAACGTATGCCCAGGCACTGAAGTTCAGGTCGCCCTGCGGCGTATCCACGAGCTTGAAGCCCTGTCCGCCGGGTTGGAAGACCCCGTAGCTGTCGCGATCGGGCGCAGGATCCACGGCCGGCGGGGTGCGCGGACCGCCGGTATTCGTGTCGGCCGCGATCTCGGTTTCTGGCTCGCCGGATCCGTCGGCCAGGCCGGCCGGCGCCTCGCGGCGCTGCTCCGCTGGCGATCGATCTTCCGCGACCGCGTCGCCTTCGAGCTCCCGGATTCGCGCCTCGCGCTCGGCGAGTTCCCGTTCCAGCTCCTTCTGACGGGCCTCCAGCGCCTCGAGGCGGTCAAGAATTTCTTCGGTATCGGGTGGCGTATCCGCCACGGCGGCACCGCAGGCAAGCACGCTGGTAACGGCCAGCGCAAGCAGGCGCGTACGACCGGTGCGACGGCGGTTTGCCGCTGCGGAATGACCAGGTTTCATGGGCTCTCTCTTCGTTTATCTCGAAAAAGCGCCGGCCCGCTGCGCGCGGGCCGGCACCATAACCAAAGCTCGATCGCCGCGGTTATTCTACCTCGACGGGTTCGACCTCGTAGGGGTTGCCGCCGAGCTTCTTCGAAATGTACTCGATGGCCAATTGCGACTTCACGCTGTTTCCAGCCTCATCCAGCGGCGGCGCGATCGCCGCAATGCCGAACTGGCCCGGGGACACCGCGACGATGCCGCCGCCGACGCCGCTCTTGGCCGGGAGACCGGTACGGTAGAGCCACTTGCCCGCATCGTCGTAGAGTCCGGCAGTGGCCATGATCGCGAGCACTTCCGGCACGTTCTCCGCCGACATCACGGTTTGGCCGCTGACCGGATTCAGGCCGCCGTTGGCGAGCGTACCGGCCATCACGGCGAGATCGCGCGAGTTGACGTTGATCGAGCATTGCTCGGTGTAGATGTCGGTGGCCTGATCCGGGTCGGATTCGATGTGACCGTAGGCATACATCAGCCGACCGATGGCCTGGTTGCGCTGGTTGGTGGCCGCCTCCGACTCGTACACCGGTTCGTTCACTTCAAGCTCGCGGCCGGCGAAGCGCGAATGGAAGTCGAGGATGCGGTTCCATATGTCGTCGCGCGAATCGCCGGAAACGCGGCTCGTGGTGGCGATGGCGCCGGCATTGACCATCGGGTTCATTTCGGAACCCTTGTACTGCTCGATCGCCACGATCGAATTGAAGACCTGGCCGGTCGCGTCCACACCGACGCCTTCGGGCGCGAAGTCGACGCCTTCCTCTTCCATGACGAGCGCCATGGTGAAGACCTTGGAAATCGACTGTATGGACACTTCGGACTCCATGTCGCCGGCGCTGAACACGCGTCCGTTCGGGGTGACCAGTGCGATGCCGAAGATGTCGGAATCCACTTCCGCCAGTGCCGGGATGTAGTCCGCGTTGGCGCCCTGATCGACACCCGCGAACATTTCCAGCGCCTCGTCGAGGACGGACTGGATCTCGCGGTCTGACATCGATGCGACGTCGGCGGCCTGCAACGGCGAAGCCAGGGCAACCGCGAGGAGCAGGGCCGTGGCGGCTCGCCATATCGAGGCGATGAAATTTTGTTGAATCATTGCTTGTCTCCAGTGGGAGTCGTGTATCAGAAACTGAATTTGAAGGAAACTTGAACGCGCGTATCGGTGCCGTCGGCACCGTCGTTCAGGTTGAGCTCGCCGTGCTGCAGTTCGGCGCCGACCATGATGTTGTCGGCCGGGTAATGAAGCAGGTTGACGAGGCCGTAGCTGGAGTTTTCGATCGCCGCGTCGACCTGCCCGTCCCGGTTGTCGATATCGGCTTCGCTCCAGCCGATGGACGAGCTCCATGCATCGTTCCACCAGCGGTTGTAGAACAGCAGCCAGCCGACGATGGGCACGGCGGTGGCGCGAAGCTGCGCATCGGGCGCCAGGTCGGGCCCGCCATCGTTGAAGTAGTTGCCGATACCCTTTCCGTAGACGAACTGCCACAGCACCTGGTCCCGGCCGATCGTGTTCAGCGATCCGGACAGGTTGATGCCATAGCCGGTTTCTTCTCCGGAAAAGGATTCCTGGGTCTGATCGTCAAACGCCTCGAATCCGACCTGACGCAGGATGCCGGCCGCCTGGAAATGCCCCCAGTCCTGCTGGATCCGCCAGTGGGCGGTCAGGTCGGGCAGCTCGTTCTTGCCACGCACGTTGAGTCCCGGCGAGATATCGGGAACCTTGCCCGAATCGATGCCCGCCGACGGGTCCTCCAGCGCGACCGCGAAGCGCTGAGTCTCGGTGGCCAGGGGCGTCCAGCGCGCCTGAATGTTGCGGAAGAAGACCATGCCGACCGGGCCCCAGTATTCGATCGAGTTGGGAAAAACGTCGCCGTCCATGAACACGGTGTTCGTCTGGCCGGCGCCGAACTGGTTGATTTCGGCCCAGGCATGGCGCAGCCGCGGGGTGATCTTTCCCGCATCGTTCCCGACGCCCAGCAGCTCGAACTCGAGCTTGGTATTGATTTCACCGATATCGGTCGGTATCGCGGCGCGCACGCCGAACCTCGTCTGCCGGATGCCGAAGATGGTCTCACCGTCCGTCCCACACCCGGCATCGCCCGGGCAGTTGACCGGAATCTTGGAGGGCCGCAGGACGTCGTTCCAGTCCGGGTCCACACGATCGAAATCGTAGATCGTATCCAGCATGACGTAGCCGTAGAAGTCCAGATCGATTTCCTGCGACGATGCAGGCAAAGCGGCGCCGACCAGCAGCGCGCTGGCGCAAAGCCGTTTCAGACCTCTACTGCACTTGCTTCCCTTGCTCATAACATATTCCCGTTTTGTCAAACTCGAACCGCCTGCAACATGCAACGCGGATTGGCCCTGGCGCCGTTTGCGCCGATTGCAATGCTACGGGCCGACGAGTGCACGGAAAAGCAAACAAACCGGGAATTGACAAACCTTTGCATTCGAGTCGGAGATCGGGACGTTCTGCATGCGGCAGCGCAATCGCCGATCGCGCGACGGCGCGCAAGACTTGCTTCAGGCGCGTTGCAGCCAGTCCGCGTAGGCGCGATACGTGGCCTCTATGGTCTGCTCGATGTCTTCGAGCCGTTGACGCTGGATGCTCGCCTCACGACCGGCATCCGTTTCGAGCCTTTCGGCCTGTTCGCGGAGTTGCGACGCCCCGAAGCTGGAGGCCGTGCCCTTGAGCCGATGCGCGAACGACTCGAGCTGCCGGGCATCCTGTTCCAGCCAGGCGTCCCGGCAGCCGTCCAGCGCTTCGGTGGCCGCCTCCCTGAACAACAACAGCATCTGCTCCGGAAATTCCGGACGAACCCGGGCCAGTGCACGGATTTCCGCGAGTTGCTCGCGGTTGAGCAATCGCTCGTTCATGCATCCGGATCCGGCGAAGCTTCCGAACCTTCAACCCGCTTGAGGCAATACCCCTTCTGATACACGCCCTCCAGCCGCCAGCCGCTGGAGCCGTCCAGCCCGAACAGCTTGCGCAGCCGGCTGATATGCGTATCGATTGACCGGGTCGCGACATTGGAACTCAACCGCCATACATGCGTGAGCAGTGATTCGCGGGTCACCACGCGCCCATGCCTGCGGAACATGAACAGCATGAGTTCGAATTCACGATTCGTGGCGTGGCGTGACTTTCCGTCGATTCGAAGCGAGCGCTGCGACACGTCGAACTCGAACGGCGGCCAGCGTTCCACGATTTCGCCGTTCCGGTTCAGTCGCCGCAGCACGGACTCGATGCGTGCCATCAGCACCGTTGCCTCGACCGGCTTGGTCATGTAATCGTCGGCGCCTGCGTTGAGCCCCTGGGCGATCTGCTCGTCGCGATCGTAATTCGTCACGAAGATCACCGGCGTGGTCATCTGCTCCTGCTCGCGCATGAGGCGCAGGAAATCGAGCCCGGATTCGCCGGGCATATCCCAGTCGAGCAGGATCAGATCCACGGAACCGGGGCCGGACCGTCGCCGAAAGTCCGCGGCCGAGGCGAAAGTCAGGCCGGTGTAACCGGCTCGCGCCAGCATGGCCTCCAGCAGCGCGGCATTGACCGGGTCGTCATCGATCACCCCGACCACGCAATCCTTTGCCGGCTCCACCTGGTCTCTCTTCATGGCTTTCATCCTGGCGGCATATCGCTTGCATGCTGGAAACCGCCACCGGCACCGGTCGACTCGTCCAGTGTGCGCTGCAGGCGACGAAGCGAAGTGACGTGATCGTATATCATTGCAGATTCGAGGTGTGCCATGAGGCCCAATAGCATGATCGACGAAACAGTCAGATCGATCCGGGCGATGAATCCGAGGGCATTCCACGGGGCGTCTTCGATGCGATATCCTACACCGCGGTTTCCGGGCGAGCCAGCTCGGCCGGGCTGGATTGACTTTTCTTTACGCTTGCCCGGCCGATGGCGTGCTGCAGGCCGGCTTCTGCTGACGCTGGCACTGGTGTTCGCCCTGCCCTGCACCGCGCAGGAAGACGACATGCCGCGTCCCGGCGATTCGGCCTACATGGAGCGCGCCACGCGCATGCTGCAAAAGGCGGTGGAGGCTGGCGACACGCTGGCCACCGCACGCGCCCAACTGGCGCTGGCCGAGCACATGCATTCACGCGGGCTCTGGGCCGAGACCGCGGCCCATGCCGAACTCGGACGCAATGCGGCACGACTTGCCGAAGATGAGACATTGCTGCCGCAACTCGAACACTTCATGGCGCGTGCGCTGCTCAGGATGGAGCGCTCGGCCGAGGCAACCGATCTTTATCTCAAGCTGCTCGACCGCGCCGAGCGCACCGGCGATGACGGACTTGCGGCAAGGGCGAGCCTGTCGCTTTCCTCTCTGCAGGGACGGGCGGGCGATCTTCAGTCGGCAAGGACTTTTGCCGAATCGGCGCTGCAACTGACGAACGCACTGGACGATTCCGATCTGCGCGCACGCGTGCTGATCAACCTGGCGCGAATCTCGCATCTGCAGGAGCGCCCGCAAGCGGCGCGCGACCGCATCGCCGAGGCGCACGCAATCGCGCCGGAAGGGTTGACCGACGAGACACGCTCGTCCCTGCTCATGGCCGAACTCAGCCTCGCCGCCTTCGACGACGATGATGCGGCGGCGTTCACCGTCGCAAGACGCGCCGTGGCCGTCGCGGAGAATGTCGACAGCGTGTTTTTCCAGGCGTTTGCGCTTGCCCAGCTCGGACCGCTGCTGTGTCGTGCCGAACGACCCGGACCGGCGGTCGCCCGGTTCGAGCAGGCGGTGGCGCTGTTCGAGCAAAGCGGCGCGCCGTTCGAGCAGAGCGAAACGCTTACCGCGCTCGCCCGATGCCTGAACGACAACCAGCGCCACGCGGAAGCATACGACCGCATTGCCCAGTCCCAGTCGCTGCTCCGGGAAGCGCACAGCCGACAGCGCAGCGAATCCATGCAGGCCAGCCTGGCGGCTTTCCAGAGCGAACGGCAATTGCGCGAGATGGCACGCCTGGTCGAAGAAGAGCAGCAGCTGCAGAACCGGGTCTCGAGACAGCAGCTGCGCATCAGCATCATGGTGATCGGAATCCTGGTGCTGGGCGTCCTGATCGCAGTGCTGTGGATGCGCGGCCGCAGGATCGCCGAGCAGCGCGCAGCGCAGCAAGAGCTCGAGCAGACGCGAATCGACCTGCTGGCGCGCACCAGCCACGAGATCCGGAATCCCGCGCAGGGCCTGATCGGCCTGCTAGAGCGAGGATCTTCGGCCGACCGACGACGCGCCGAGGACCCCAACCATCAGTCCGCGCTGGCCGCTGCGCGCATGATTCAGCACCTGGCCAACGACTACCTCGACCTTTCGCTCCTCGAACAGGGCAGACTGCGTATCTGCAACCAGGCGCACTGTCACCTGGCCGAGCTCGTCGAGCACATCCGCCAGCTGACCGAATCTTTTCTCGGCGAGGCCATGCCCAGGCTGAACGTAACGATCGCATCCGACCTTCCCGAGTGGATTCATGCCGATCGCGACCGTCTGATGCAGATTCTGCTCAACCTCGTGGTCAACGCGGCGCGCCACGGTGGTGATCACGACATCGATCTCACGCTGGACCGGGCGGACGACGGCAGCTTGCTGATCATCCGGGTCGAGGACCGGGGTCCCGGCCTGGGGAGCACCGGCGAGCAACTGTTCGATCCCTATGTGCGCGGCGATGCCGGCTCGGAAGATTCGCGCGGCAGCGGCCTGGGGCTGTCCATCAGCGCCCGCATCATCGAGGCCATGGGCGGGCGCATGCAGGCCTGCAACCGAGACAGAGGCGGCGCACGATTCGAGATCCGTCTGCCGCTGCACGCCGCAGCGCCGCCCACCGGCGAGCGCGCGGCCGGGCAAACCGCGTCCGATGGCCCGCCGCCGTGCGGACGCGTGCTGGTCGTGGACGACGACCGCTTCGCACGCACCGGTATTCGCGCCGTGCTCGACAGTTTCGGCTGCGAGACATTCGAGGCGACCGACTGGTCGTCCATGCAATCGGTCATCGAGCAGCATGATCCCGAGCTCGTGCTGCTCGACCGGCGCCTGTTCGGCGAGGACGGACTGGAACTCGCACGTCGGCTGCGCGAGAACGATCGACAACAAGGCCGACGGCAGCGCCGGATCATCATGGTCAGCGGCACGGAGCGGCCGGCCGAGGTCGACGACGAGCTCATCGACGACTGGATCACCAAACCGGTCACGCGCGCACGGATGGCACCCCTGCTGGATGCGACCCCGCCCGGCTGACGCGCCGGCCCGTCAACCGGGCCGCAGGGACGGTGATCGTGCGCGATCGGCGGCAACCGCGGCAGCCGAATCCTGCAACGACAATCCGCGCACGATAATCCTGAAGCGACAAGCCTGGAACGATCCTGCGTTCAGCGGTTCTGCGGCGTAATCGGGCAAGCGGCGAGCAGCTCGCGGATCATCCGGTCGAGCTCGTCGCGTGCGACCGGAGCGGCGCTGGTGCCGGCAAGCCGCGCCCAGTCCGCGGCCGATTCGACGGCCGGCGGCGTACCGCCGCGCTTGCCGATGGCGGAATAGAAATCGTGAAACTTGAAGCCGTCGCCGGCAGGCCGGGTCGACAGCCGGACCCATCTCGAGGGCACGCCGTAGGACTCGGCACAGACCAGGCCGTGGAGTGACGAGGACAGGATCTCGTCGCAGGCCGCAACCTGATCGATGACATCGAAAATGCCGCCGGTGATGTCGATATCCAGTACGTCGTCGGGCAGCTTCCCGGGCGCAATGCAGTCGAGGTCACGCTCGTAAGCGTGGGCAATCACACCGAGGCGGTAGCGGCGCCGGCGCTTCCGCGGCGCATACAGCCGAGGCATCAGCAGCGCCGGATCGCCCACGGTTTCAGGACAATCCACGCCGAGGCCGCGCAACTTTTCCCGCGAGTGATGGCCGCGCACCGCATGTATGGCGCCGGGCGCCTGGCGGATACCCTGGCCCGAATCGATGAAGCCGGCACCCCAGACCACGCCGCGCCTTTTCTGCGCACGTTCCAGCGAACTGCCGACCACATAGTAGACCGGCTTGCGCACGGCCGGGAACACGTCGTAGCAGTGCACCACGTTGAAGCCCGAAAGCATCCGGCACAGCAACGGGTTGAGCTTGTCGCCCCAGTTGCGTCCGATGATGCGGCGATTGGCCCAGTGCACCAGCACCACGTCGTCGGCCGCACGCACCGAAATCGTCCGCGCGGCCTTGACCGGTATACGCACCAGTCTCGCCAACAGCCTGTGGTTGCGCGTCGCCATGGCTTTATCCGATCCTCATCGTGATGACCCGCCCGATCACCCGCGCGCCGTGCGGGTTGATGACCGGGCCTTTGCGCGCCGCCTTGATATCCCGCTTTTCGGACTTGCCGGCCTTGCGCCGCCGCTGATTCTCTGCGGCGCTGCCAGGGAATCGGCGTTCGACGCTTCAGCCGCCGCTTTCGGCCTGGAACTCGACCGGACGCAGTTCGCGCGCCAGGCGGTCGAGCACGCCGTTGACGAACAAGTGGCCCTGCTCGGCGCCGAAGCGATGGGCCAGCTCGACGGCTTCGTCGATGACGACCCGGTACGGGATTTCAGGGTGCTTGAGCAGCTCGACCGCGCCGATCCGCAGGATGACCCTTTCCATCTGGTCCAGGCTGGAATCGATGCGCTCGACGTGCGGGCCCAGCTTCCGGTCGAGCGCCGGGCCTTCGGCGATCACGTCGCGGACCAGGCCCTGGAAGTATTCGGCGTCGACGTCGTCGAAATTCTGTTCCTCGAGGAATTGCTTGATGATGCTGGCGGCGGAGTCGTCGTTGAGCTGCCACTGGTACAGCGCCTGCAGTGCGCGGCGACGTGCGCGCCGGCGCGGCTCGTAGGGGCTGACCGTGCGATTGCGGCTACGGCCCATCACGTTCTCCGGCGCCAACGCGGTCGGCCAGGTCGATCATTTCCAGCGCGGCCAGCGCGGCCTCGCGGCCCTTGTTGCCGCGCTCGGGATCGGCGCGCTCGCGCGCCTGGTCACCGTTTTCCGGGGTCAGCACGCCGAACGCGACCGGCATGCCGGTATCGGCCGCCAGCTGCATCAGGCCGCGTGCGCACTCGCCGCTGATGAATTCGAAGTGCGCGGTCTCCCCGCGCACCACCGCCCCCAGCGCGATCACGGCGTCGAAGCGGCCGGTGGCGATCATGTGCTGGCAGGCCAGCGGCAGTTCCCATGCGCCGGGCACGCGCACCAGCTCGATGTCGCTTTCCCCGACGCCCGCATCGCGCAGGCTCTCCCGGCAGCCGGCCACCAGCATTTCGGTGACCTCGGCGTTGAAGCGCGCCACGGCCACGCCGATGCGCCGCCCGCGGCCATCGGGTTTCGGGTCGATTTCATTCATTGGGCGGACTCGCTGTATTCTCTCTGCGCGGCGTCTTCGCCGGGCACCACGTATTCTGTGATCTCCAGGCCGAAGCCGTCCAGCGCATGCAGCCGTTTGGGCGCGCCGAAGACCTGCATCCGGCGGATGCCCAGTTCGGCGATGATCTGCGCGGCGATACCGTAGTTGCGCAGTTCGCTGGCGGCGCGGTCCTTGGCCTCGATCCGTTCATCCGCGGCGCCGACCAGGCCGGACAGCCGATCGCTGTCGCTTTCATCATAGCCCAGCACCAGCGCGAGGCCGCGGCCGCGGCGGGCGATGTCGGCCAGCGCGGCGTCCAGCGGCATGCCGAAGGCCGGCCCGGTCAGGCCCATCACGTCGCCCAGCAGTTCCGGCACGTGCACGCGCACCGGGAACGGCTCGTCGGGCGCGATTTCGCCGCGCACCAGCGCCCAGTGCAGCTTGTGATTGATGCGGTCGCGGAAGACCTTGAGCGCGAACGGCCCGTGTGCGGTGCCCACGGTCTGGGTGTGAATGCATTCCACGTTCTGTTCGGTGCCGAGACGATAGCGGATCAGGTCGGCCACCGTGCCCATCTTCAGGTCGTGTTCGGCGGCGAAGCGCTCCAGTTCGGGCCGACGCGCCATGGTGCCGTCCTCGTTGAGAATCTCGACCAGCACGCCGGCCGGCTCCAGCCCGGCCAGCAGCGCGAGGTCCAGGCTGGCCTCGGTATGGCCGGCGCGCGCCATCACGCCGCCGGGCTGGGCCATCAGGGGGAACACGTGGCCCGGCTGGGCCAGGCTGTCCGGCGTCGCATCCGGGCGCACCGCGGTGCGGATGGTGTGCGCGCGGTCGTAGGCCGAAATGCCGGTCGTCACGCCCTCGGCCGCCTCGATGGAAACGGTGAAGTTGGTCTGGTGGTGACGGTCGGTATCGCGCACCATCAGCTGCAGGCCGAGCTGCTTGCAGCGCTCGCGGGTCAGCGACAGGCAGATCAGGCCGCGACCGTAGCGGGCCATGAAATTGATGTCGTCGGGCTTGACCATGCTGCCGGCCATGATCAGATCGCCCTCGTTCTCGCGATCCTCGTCGTCGAGCATCACGACCATCTTGCCGGCGCGGATGTCGTCGAGAATCGATTCAATGGCGTCGAATTGCATGCATCAGTCCCGTTTTTCCAGCAGGCGCTCGAGGTACCGGGCGACCTGGTCGACTTCGAGGTTGACCCGATCGCCCGGGGCCAGCCGACCCAGCGTCGTCACTTCAAGCGTATGCGGAATCAGGTTCAGTTCAAAAACGTTTCCGTCGACCCGGTTGACCGTCAGGCTGACGCCGTCGAGCGTCACCGAGCCCTTGTGCGCAATATAGCGCGACAGGCCGGCCGGGGCTTCGAAGCGCATCTGCCGGTTGTCGCCGGCATCGCTGCGCTCGACCAGCACGGCCATGCCGTCGACGTGGCCCGAGACCATGTGGCCGCCCAGCGCGTCGCCGGCCTTCAGCGCCGGTTCCAGGTTGACCGCGGACCCGGCCTCCAGCTTTCCCAGCGACGTCAGCGCCAGCGTCTCGGGCGAGGCGTCGGCGGCGAACGCGGTCGGCTGCGGGTCCAGCGCGGTCAGGCACACGCCGTTGACCGCGACGCTGTCGCCGACCTGCAGGCCGAATCCGGCCAGCGCATCGGCCTCTATGATCAGGCGCTTGCCGCCGTGGGCCGGTTCGATACTTGCGATTCGGCCCTGGGCCTTGACGATTCCGGTGAACATTCAGATTCGAGCTTTCAGGTTTAAGGTTTCAGGATTTGTCGTTTTGTCGTTTCGAAAAGACGAATCGACGAATCGACGAATCGACGCCGTCCTGTGCGGGCCGGCCTTGCCGGCGAAAGGTTTTCCCGGCTTCCGGCTTCCGGCTTCCGGCTTCCGGCTTCCGGCTTCCGACTACCGACTACCGGTTTCGGAACGCGGAGCCAGGCGCAGGCGCAGGTCCTGACCGACCATGCGTCGCTCCAACAGCTTGAAATGGAGGCGCTGATCGAGCTTTTCCACACCGGGCAGCCGGGCCAGCGGACCGCCTTCGGCTCCGATGATACAGGGCGCCTGGTAGACGAGAAGTTCATCGACCAGTTCGGCGCTCAGCAAGGCGCCGGTCAGCGCGGGGCCGGCTTCGACGTGCACCTCGTTGATCTCACGCCGGGCCAGCACCGAAAGCAGTTCGGCAAGGTCGAGCCGGCCGTTCGTGTCGGCGCCCGGCCGAACGCGTTCGCACCCCGGCGGCGCAGCTCCTTCGGCCGAAACGACGGCCTGGATCACGCGCGCTCCGGTGGTCAAAAGCCTGGCCGTAGCGGGCAGGCGAGCGCGGCTGTCGGCCACGACCACCAGCGGCGTCTTGGCGAACCCGTCCAGGCGCACGTCCAGGCGCGGATCGTCGGCCAGCACGGTCTCGATGCCGGTCAGAACGGCGCCGGCCCGGGCGCGCCAGCGATGCCCGTCGCGGCGCGCCGCCGCGCCGGTAATCCATTTCGATTCGCCGTCCGGCCCGGCGCTCCTGCCGTCCAGCGAACCGGCCAGCTTGGCCCGGATCCAGGGCCGGCCGCGCTCGATGCGGCTGAGAAATCCGCGGTTGAGATCCTGCGCCTGGTCCGCCATCAGGCCGCAGCGCACCTCGATGCCGGCGCGCCGAAGCCACCGCATGCCCGCGCCGGCCACGCTCGGATGCGGGTCGCGCAGCGCACAGATCACGCGCGCGACGCCGGCGTCGATCAAGGCCTCGACGCACGGCGGGGTGCGCCCGTGATGACTGCACGGCTCCAGCGTGACGTAGACCGTCGCCCCGCGTGCCGCATCGGCGGCCTCGGCCAGCGCGCGTGCTTCGGCATGGGGACCGCCTGTACGCGCGTGCCAGCCGCGACCGGCAATACACCCTTGCTGCGCGATCACGCAACCGACCCGCGGATTCGGCTCGGCGGTCCACAGCCCCTTGCGCGCCAGCCGCAGCGCCTCGGCCATCAAGGCATGATCACGCGCGCTGAATGACCGGGCCGCGGTTTCAATCATCGCGCCGGCCCAGGAGCGAGATCTGGCGGCTGTCCAGCGCGCCGGGGTTTTCCTTCTCAAGCCGCTCGATTTCCTCGCGAAACGCCTGCACGTCCTCGAAACGGCGATACACCGAGGCGAAGCGCACATAAGCGACCTGGTCGAGCTTGGCCAGTTCGGTGGCCACCCATTCGCCGATCGCCTTGCTGGGCACCTCGGGCTCCTCCAGGGTGCGGATCTTGCGCAGCAGGTCGCGGATGGCGCGTTCGACCTGCTGGGTCTCCACCGGACGCTTCTCGAGCGCGCGCTGCATGCCGGACCTGAGCTTGTCCTCGTCGAAGGCCTCGCGCGAGCCGTTGGACTTGATCACGTTGGGCGCGCGCAGCGCCGGCGCCTCGAAGGTATTGAAGCGCGCCCCGCAGTGCGCGCACTCGCGCCGCCGGCGAATCTGGTAGCCGTCCGAGGTCAGGCGCGAATCGACCACGCGGGTGTCGGTATGGTTGCAGAAGGGGCACCACATGATGCTGTCTGAATCTCTCCCGGATCGGGTTTCCGGTGCAAACGTCTATGGTACTTGGAATACGCCGCTGATGCCCTCCCTGGAGGACGCAACCGAGCCGGAAACAATCACACCGCGTCAACGGCAATCGGCGCGTGGCGCGAAATTCGATCGCGCCCGCCGCGCTTGGACCGGTACAGGGCTTCGTCGACGCGCCGCACGCAATCGTCCCAGGTCTCCCGCCCCGGCATGTACTGCGCCACGCCGAAGCTCGCGGTCAGGCCGAGGCGATGCTCGCCGACGGCGATCGGACGCGCGGAGATGACCTGGCGCAGGCGCTCGGCCACCTGCTCGGCCTGATCCAGCGCCGCACCCGGCAGCAAGGCGAGAAACTCCTCGCCGCCGAAGCGAAATGCCACGTCGTTGCCGCGCATCACCTGGTTGATCCGCCGCGCCACCTCGCCGAGCACGCGGTCGCCGACCTGGTGGCCGAATTCGTCGTTGACCCGCTTGAAATGATCCAGATCGAACAGCAGCACCGACAGGTCCAGCCCGTGGCAATCGGCGCGTTGCATGTATTTTTCGGCGATTTCGTCGAGCGACAGCCGATTGTTCATGCCGGTCAACGGGTCGCGTTCGGCCAGGTCCATCAACTCGACCTGCTTTTCGCGAAACATCATCACGGCAAATGCCATGGTCAGCAGAAAGCCGAAGATCATCGCACCCAGAAACCCGAGGCCCTGGGATGTTTCGTGAGTGATCACCCGACCCGCGAGCGGTTCGACCAGTTCACTGGCGAAGCGAAACGCCAGCACGACCGCAAAACCCAGCAGCACTGCCGCGGCCATGCGATGAAACGACCGCATGCCCCGACGCCGGCTGCGCCACAGCAGCAGGCCGGTCCAGGCCGCCAGCAGGAAATGCAGCATGTTGAACATCAGGATGCGCAGGCTCAAGGCTTCGCGCAGCCCTTCGACCGCGATGCCGAGGACGAACAACAGGCCGACGACGCCCAGCAGCGGGGCCGTCCAGGTGCGCTGACCGAGATAGCGCTGTACGCCGACAAGAACAAAAGCATGGCCGGCCGAGATCAGCGCATTGGCCAGCGAAATGGCGATTTCGTCTGAAACGGGCAAGCTCGTCACCAGCGCCAGGTTGCCCAGCAGGTAACCGAAGCCGAATGCCAGGCCGGCCACCAGCCAGTCGAGCATGGCCCGTGCCCGCATGCCCGCGTGGTAGATGCCGAGCATGGTCGCGGCCATCAGGAAGCCGCTGACGCTCGAGGCAAATGCCATGGTGCGCATGTCCAGCATCGAGAATTCGATATTCAAACTGCCTCCCCAAAAAGTCGTGTTGCACGTACACGCTTTCAGAGCTGCAACATCAGCGCCGGAATGCTTCCACACGTGATGCATGCCACGTCGGTCGTTTCGAATCGCGATCAGGTGCGCAGGGATGGCGGCGGCAATGCCTGCGGCTGCCGTATCAACCTGGGCGGGATGCGACGAGATGCCGCATCAGCGCCCGCAGGGCCGCGGGCTTGACCGGCTTGAACAGGCGCTGATAGCCGAGCGCTTCGAGCAGGTCGCCGAGCTCGTCCTCGCGATCGGCAGTCAGGATCAGTACCGGAATTTCACGGCCTGCCGCACGCCGGAGTTCGGCACTGGCCGACACCCCGTCATCGCCGCCGCCGAGGTGATAATCGGCGATGATCAGGCCGGTTTCCTCGCCGACGGCGTCCAGCGCGTCGCTGCGGTTGGCCGCGATCCGCACCCGGCAGCCCCAGCGCTCCAGCAGCATCTGCATGCCGTCGAGAATCTCGCGGTCGTCGTCGAGGCACAGTACTTCCATGCCCTCGAAGCTGCTGGGCGAGCGGGCCGTTGGCGCGTTTTCGGCCGTTTGCGCCGGGTGGCCGTCGCCGTCGTCCAGGCGCAGCGAGACGACGAACAGGCTGCCGGCGCCCGGCCTGGACTTCAGCTCCAGCGGCGCTTCGAGCATGCGGCATATGCGGCGGCAGATCGAGAGTCCCAGCCCCAGCCCCTGGTCGAATTCCGGCTCCTCGGCGTCGCCGGCCAGGCGCTCGAACTCCTCGAAGATGCGTTCCTGCTCGTCGGGGACGATACCCGGACCGGTATCCCAGACCTCGAACCGCAGCACGCTTCCGCGCACCCGGCAGCCGACCAGCACGCCGCCGGCGCGCGTGTAACGCAGTGCGTTGTTGACCAGATTGAACAGCACGCGCTGCAGCAGCCTGGCATCGGCGCGCACGTGACGACGGCAGGCCCGCACCCTGAGCCGAAGGTCGCGCCGCTCGGCCAGCGCCGAGAACTGGCGCTCGACCTTGTCGAGCAGCTTCGCCGCCGATACGCGCGTCCACTTCGGCTGCAGCGCGCCCTGATCGAGACGGCTGATGTCGAGCAGCGCCGAGAGCAGTTCCTCGGCCACGCCCAGGCTGTGATCCATGCGCCGCACCAGGCGTCCCTCTTCGGGCGGCAGGCGATCGATGCTTTGACCGAGATTGGCCGAAAACAGGCGTGCGGCGTTCAGGGGTTGCAGGAGGTCGTGGCTGGCAGCGGCGAGGAACCGCGTCTTGCTCCGGTTGGCCTGCTCGGCGTCGTGCTTGGCAATCTCCAGTGCCTGCATGGTTGCGCGCAGCTCGCGGGTGCGCTTGTTGACCTGCTGCTCCATGGTTTCATAGGCGCTTTTGAGCTCGGTCTCGTTCTGCTTGAAGCTGGTGATATCGGTATAGGTCGTGACATAGCCGCCGCGCGGCATGGGATTGCCGCGGATCTCGATCACCCGACCGTCGCCGTGGCGACGTTCATAAAGATAGGAGGTGCCCCGGCGCATATGGTGCATCCTGCGGTCGATGGCCGATTCGATTTCGGCGCGACTGCCGCGCTGCTCGCGCTCCAGATTGAAGCGGATCAGCTCTTCGACCGGTCGCCCGAGATAGACCATGCCGGGCGGATAGCCGAGCAGTTCGACGTAAGCCCGGTTCCAGCTCACCAGGCGCAGGTCGGCGTCGACCACGCTGACGCCCTGGCTGATGTGATCCAGGGTGGCCTCCAGCAGATCGCGATTGAACTGGATTGCGCTGGAGGTCTGTTCCAGCAGCGCCAGCGCCTCGTCGGCGTCCATGCCGCTGCGTCGAAGACCTGCGGTGAGCACGGTGCGCGCCGAGGCCGAGCCGATACATCCGGCCAGCAGGCGTTCGGTGAACCCGACCAGCTCGGCGTTTGCCGGCTTGGCCTCGATCTTTTCGAAACCGGTCTCGGGGCCGAGATCCATCGCGTTGGCGAACGCGAGGTCGACGCGCTCGCGGCCGATGAAACTCATCGCCAGCCTGCGCAACTCGCCGACGGTGACCGGGCGCAGCGAATCCCGGCGTCCCAGCAGCATCGGCAGGGTCGGCCGGCGCCGGCGCACCCATAACGATATCGATACCAGCGCGGCGATGTTGAGCGACAGTCCCAGCAATACCGCATCGTTGAGATTCGACCTGCCCCATTCCGGCCAGGCCGAGACGATCGAAGGCACGAAAATCAGCGACAGCCAGCTGCCCAGCCCCAGCATCAGACCCGCCATGACGCCTTCGCGACTGGCACGCCGCCAGTACACCCCGAACACCAGCGCCGGCGCGAACTGGATCACCGCGGCGAAGGCCATCAATCCGATCGAAGCCAGCGCATCCGCCGACGGCAGCGCCAGGTAATACAGCCAGCTGAGCGCGGCCAGGACGAGAATCGTCACGCGCCGGGTGTGCAGCAGCAAGCGACCGAAGTCACGGCTGCGGTGAATCTTCAGCTGCATCAGCAGCGGCGCAATCAGGTCATTGCTCACCATGGTCGCCAACGCCACGGTCGCGACGATCACCATGCCGGTCGCCGCGGAAAATCCGCCGACGAACGACAGCAGCGTGAGCAGCGGAAGATCCGCGCTCATCGGCAGGCTGAGCATGAACATGTCGGCATTGGCCGACTGACCGGCAAAGCGCTGCAGTCCGGCAACGGTGATCGGCACCACCAGCAGCGTGAATCCGAGGAGGTAGGCGGGAAACAGCCAGCGTGCGGCGTTCAGGTCGTCGGTCCGTTCATTCTCGACGAATGTGACCTGGAATTGCCTGGGCAGGCACAGAATGGCGGCAGCGCCCAAAAGCGTCTGCACCCAGAAACCGCCGGGCAGTCGGTCGGGCATGAAAAGTTCGCGATAGTCGGCGTTGCCGGCGATCGTGCGCACCAGCCCGCCCGGGCCATCGAGCAATGCATAAAGCGCCCACAAGGCAACCGCGCCGAAGGCCAGCAGCTTGACCAGCGATTCGAATGCCACCGCAAGCACCATCCCGCGATGGTGCTCGCTGGCTTCCAGGCGGCGCGCGCCGAACAGAATCGAAAACGCGCCCAGCGCCATCGCCAGGACCAGGGCCAGCGAAGATTGCGACAGACGCTGCGGCTCATCGGTGATGATCACCACGCCGTTGGTCACCGCCTTGAGCTGAAGCGCGATGTAGGGAATGGCGCCCAGCACGGCGGCCAGCGTGACCAGCACGGCCAGCGGCCGCGACTTGCCGAAACGATGCGCGATGAAATCGGCAATCGAAGTCAGGCGCTGCTCGCGGCTGAGCTTGAGGATCCGGTGCATCAGGTCATGACCCAGCACCAGCACCAGGATCGGTCCGATATAGATCGTGGCGAACAGCCAGCCGTCGGCGGCCGCGCTGCCGACGGCGCCGAAGAACGTCCAGGAAGTGCAGTAGACGGCCAGCGACAGGCTGTAGACGACGGTTCGCGTGCGGCCGCTCAGACGGTCTTGCGGCAATCGATCGCCGATCCACGCCAGCGCGAACAGCAGGCCGACATAGGCCAGCGCGATCAGCGCAATGAATTGCGGCGAGAACATCGACGGCTATACCGTGGGCAAGGGCGACCGGGCGATCATAGCAGTCCGTATCGATGCACCGCCAGCGCGCGCCTCGCGTCCACGGCCCTTCATGTCGACTAAAGTCGAAGCGCAATCGAAGATCCCCGCTGCTACATTTTCTCCAAACCGCACGAATGCCGGAGGGTATGGAGATGTCGCAGCAATCGGAACACCAGGATCGTCGGGACGCCTACTGGAACGCGAACAAGAAAATAATGTTCGGCTGCCTGATCGTCTGGTTCGTCGTTTCATTCGGGTTCGGGATCATCCTCGTCGAACCGCTCAACAACATCCCGCTGTTCGGCTACGAACTCGGCTTCTGGTTCGCCCAGCAAGGGGCCATCTATACATTCCTGATCCTGATCTTCTTCTATGCCTGGCGCATGAACAAGCTCGATCGCGAACACGACGTGCACGAAGAATAAGGAGCTGGCGAACATGGATCTTCAAACACTGACTTACCTCGTCGTCGGCTTCACCTTCCTGATCTACATCGGCATCGCGGTGTGGTCGCGGGCACATTCGACCGGCGATTTCTACGTGGCGGGCAAAGGCGTTCACCCGGTCGCCAACGGCATGGCCACGGCCGCGGACTGGATGTCGGCGGCCTCGTTCATCTCGATGGCCGGCCTGATCGCGTTTCTGGGCTACGACGGCTCGGTCTACCTGATGGGCTGGACCGGCGGTTACGTGCTGCTCGCGCTGCTGCTGGCGCCCTACCTGCGCAAGTACGGCAAGTTCACGGTGCCCTCGTTCATCGCCGATCGCTATTATTCGCGCACCGCGCGCGTCGTCGCGGTCATCTGCCTGATCTTCATTTCATTCACCTACGTGGCCGGGCAGATGCGCGGCGTCGGCATTGTATTCTCGCGCTTTCTCGAGGTCGACATCCTGACCGGATTGTTGATCGGCATGGGCGTGGTGTTCATCTATGCCGTGCTCGGGGGCATGAAGGGCATCACCTACACCCAGGTGGCGCAGTATTGCGTGCTGATCTTCGCCTACACGGTGCCGGCCGTCTTCATCTCCATCCAGCTGACCGGCAATCCGCTGCCGCAGCTCGGACTGGGCTCCACGGTTTCCGGCGAGTCGATGTACCTGCTGGACAAGCTGGACATGGTGGTCCAGGACCTCGGGTTCGGCGCCTATACCGACGGCAGCAAAGCCATGATCGACGTCGCGGCGATCACACTGGCGCTGATGGTCGGCACGGCCGGGCTGCCGCACGTGATCGTGCGCTTCTTCACCGTGCCCAAGGTCTCGGACGCCCGCAAGTCGGCCGGCTGGGCGCTGCTGTTCATCGCCCTGCTCTACACCACCGCGCCGGCCGTCGGCGCCATGGCACGGCTGAACCTGATCGAGACAATCTGGCCCGGCGAAGTGGCCGAAAGCCAGCCGCTGGCCTACGAGGACCGGCCGGAGTGGTTCCGCACCTGGGAAAACACCGGGCTGCTGGATTTCACCGACAACAACGGCGACGGACTCATCCAGTACTACAACAGCGACAACCCCGACTTCGCGCCCATCGCGGAGTCCAAGGGCTGGGAAGGCAACGAGCTGGTGGTCGACCGAGACATCATGGTGCTGGCCAACCCGGAAATCGCCAACCTGCCGAACTGGGTGATCGCACTGATCGCCGCCGGGGGGGTGGCCGCCGCACTGTCGACCGCGGCGGGATTGCTGCTGGTGATTTCCTCGGCCGTGTCGCACGACCTGGTCAAGAACATCATTGCCCCCAACATGAGCGATCGGGGTGAACTGCTGACGGGACGCATCGCGGCAGCGGTGGCCATCGGCGTTGCCGGCTACCTGGGCTACAACCCGCCCGGCTTCGTCGCCCAGGTGGTCGCCTTCGCGTTCGGCCTGGCCGCCGCTTCGCTGTTCCCGGCAATCATCATGGGCATCTTCTCGACCCGGATCAATCGCGAAGGCGCGATCGCCGGCATGCTGACCGGGCTGATCTTCACCTTCAGCTACATCCTTTACTTCAAGGGCATCTTCATCACCCCGATCGCCGCGAACGTGCCGGAAAACTGGCTGTTCGGCATCTCGCCCGAAGGCATCGGCGTGGTCGGCATGCTGCTGAACTTCGGCGTGGCCTTCACCATCAGCCGGTTCACCGCCGCGCCGCCGAAGCATATTCGCGAACTGATCGAGGATATCCGCGTTCCGCGCGGTGCCGGCGGGGCCCAGGCGCACTGAGCCCGCTGTCCCTCCCCTGGCACGGCCGCCGTCCCGGCGGCCGCACGACTCCGGCGGTGCACGGCACCGCCGGTTTTTTGTCCGCACGGACCGAAAAGCCATAGAATCGGACTCATGACACGCCCATCTCCCGACATCACCCGCTTCCTGCAGACCGTCGCCCCGTTTTCCAGGCTGGACAGCGCGTCCGTCGAAGCGCTGGCCGCCCGGCTCAAGGTTCGTTATCACACCAAGGGAGATGCCCTGGGCGAATTCAGCCCACCCGGCGGCGACGGGCTGTTCATCATCCGCAAGGGCGCGGTCGAACTGCTGGACCCGGACGGCGAGATTCTCGAACAGCGCGGCGAGGGCGACCTGTTCGGCCACCGCATCGCGTTCGGCGGCGAACACGACGATTATTCCGCGCGCGCCATCGAGGATTGCCTGATCTGGCAACTCGAAGCCAGGGACCTCAGTGCCATGCTGGAGCGCCACCCGCCGCTGGCGGCGTTCTTCGAAGCCGGGCCCGGGGCGCGGCTGCGCGAGGAAAGCCAGATCCGGGCGCGCCGCGAGACCCTGGGCGAACTGGGCCTGCGCAAACCGGTCACGGCCGGACCGGAGGCATCCATCGCCGCCTGCGCCCGGGCCATGGCCGAAAGCCAGGTCAGCTGCCTGCCGCTTGTCGAGCACGGAGAACTGGTCGGCATCATCACCGACCGCGACCTGCGCAACCGGGTGCTGGCCCGGGGGCTGGACCCCGAGCGGCCGGTGCGCGACATCATGACCGCCGACCCGGCCACCGTGGCCCTCGGCGGTCGCATCGAGGCGGCACTGGTCGAGATGATGCGCCTGGGCATCCACCACTTGCCGGTGACCGATGCGGACGGCGCACTCGCCGCGGTGGTCAGCGCCGGCGACCTGGTGCGCGTGCAGTCGCCGCACCCGCTGCGGCTGGTACGCGACATCCAGCGGGCCGACACGGGCGCAAGCGTCGCAAAATTCGCCCGGCGCGGACCGCGCATGCTGGCCGGCCTGGCCAATGCCGGTGCCGGCGCCTCGGAAATCGGGCGCATCGCCGGGCGCATCACCGATGCCTGCACGCGTCGCCTGCTCGCCCTGGCCGAAGACGAACTGGGCGAAGCGCCGTTGAAATATGCGTGGCTGGCTTTCGGTTCGCAGGCCAGGCTCGAGCAGGGCCTGATCAGCGACCAGGACAACGGCCTGCTGCTGGCCGAAGAGCCGGACGATGCCGCGGCCGAGTACTTCGAGGCGCTGGCCACGCGGGTCTGCGACGGACTGAACGAATGCGGCTACGTGTTCTGCCCCGGGGGCGTGATGGCCAAGGGCGAATGGCGCATGTCTTTTCGGGGCTGGCGCAAGCGCTTCGATCGCTGGATCCGCGAACCGGCGCCGAAATCGGTGATGCAATCCTCGATCTTTTTCGACCTGCGCGCGGTCGCCGGCGATGGCGACCTGGCCGGGCGGCTGCATCGCGAGGTTTTGCAGCAAGCGCACGACAGCGAAATCTTCCGCCGCTTCCTGGCTTCCGAATCGCTCGGCCGCAAGCCGCCGGTGGGCCTGTTTCGACAGTTCGTGCAGGAACACGGCGGCGAGCAGTCGCGCGGTCTGAATCTGAAAAGGCGCGGCGTGATTCCGATCGTCGACCTGGCCCGCGTGCGGGCGCTGGAAGGCGCGCTGGAAGTCATTCATACCGAGGAACGCATCGAGGCCGCCGCCGGCGCCGGGCTGATGACCGAAAGTGACGGCGACGACCTGATCCATGCGTTGAAGTTCATCGCCGACATCCGGCTCGCGCACCAGGCGCGACAGCTGGAAGCCGGCCACGCGCCCGACCACCTGGTCGATCCCGACGAGCTCTCGGGGCTGCACCGGCGCTACCTGCGCTCGGCGTTCCGGATCGTCAGCGAGGCGCAGAAGGCGCTGGCCCTGCGTTATCTTTTATGAAACCGCTGAAACGCTGGCGCTGGCATCGGCTGGACCGCGCGCTGCGCGCCAGTGGATCATCGCGCGCATTGCCGAACCCGATGCTGCGTGTGGACGCCGCGCCGCTGCTGGCCGTGGACCTTGAAATGACCGGGCTGGACGCGCGCCGCGACGACATCGTCAGCATCGGCTGGGTGCCGATCGAGCGCGGCGCCATCGACATGGCCGGCGCCGGCGAAATCGGCATTCGACCCGGGCCCGCGCGCTCGGTGGGCGAATCGGCCACCATCCACGGCATCCGCGATTGCGACCGGGCCGGCGGCCAGACGGTGAATACCGCACTGCAGGCCCTGCTGCAGGCGCTCGATGGACGGGTCGCGGTATTCCATCATGCCCCGCTGGACACGGCATTCCTGGATCGCGCGATGCGGCGGGAATTCGCCTTCGGCTGGCGCACGCCCTGGATCGACACGCTGGACTGGTTCAGGCGACGCCGACTGGAACGCGACCACGAAACACCCGCTGGATCGACCCGGCTGGAAGCCGTGCGCGAACACTTCGGACTGGATGCGCGCTCGGCACACAACGCGCTCGACGATGCCATTGCCTGCGCCGAGATCGCGCTGGTGCTGGCCGCGCGCAGTCGGGCCCGTTTGCTGGACGCCTGCCGGCTGCCGCGCGCCCGCTAACCCGCATTCTTCATGAACCGATGTCGCGGGCGATGCCCCGGCCGGGCCTGGTCGTTTCGCAGCAGCCGTCTTCAGTCGGTCGCGATCCGGTTGCGCCCGCCGCCCTTGGCACGGTAAAGCGCCCGGTCGGCGCGCTCGACCAATTCGTCGGGACTGGCGATGTGTCCCTCGCGTGCCGTCGCGACGCCGATGCTGACCGTGACGCTGGATGCCACGTCGCTGTCGGGGTGCGGGATATCGAGCGCGCGGATGGCCGCCCGGATGCGTTCGGCCGCCGCCAGCGCTGCGTGCTGGTCGGTCTTGGGCAACAGTACGATGAACTCCTCGCCGCCGTAGCGCACCACGAGGTCTTCCTCGCGCACGACGCCGGATTCCAGCGCGCCGGCGACCTTGCGCAGGCAATCGTCGCCGGCCTGGTGGCCGGCGCTGTCGTTGTACTGCTTGAAGCGGTCGATATCGATCATGATCAGGCTGATCGGAATCCGCTGCTTGACCGCCTCGGTCCACATGCGCGCCAGCCGTTCCTCGAAATAGCGCCGGTTGGCGACCCCGGTAAGGCCGTCGATGCGCGATATTCGTTCGACCTTGACCAGTGCCCGGCGCAATTCACGCGTGCGCTGGTTGACCAGTTGTTCCAGGCGTCTTTCACGCAATCGGTACTGGCGCAGAGCGACGCGATAGATTGCATAGGCGGTGAAGACCGACGCGATCAGCACCAGCGAGATGAACCACCAGGTCTGGTACCAGAAGGGCGCCCGGTGCAGTTCAAGGGTGCGCGTGACGACGTGGTCGGGATCGTCGAATCCGTTATCCACGGACGCCGCCTGAACCTGGAAGACCTTGGATCCCGGCGTCAGGCCCGTGAAATATGCCGTGCGCCGTTCACCGGCCGGTTGCCACTCGTCGTCGAAACCGGTCAGCCGATAGCGAAAGTGCACACGCTCGGGCGCGCTCATCCGCGGCGCGGTGTAGTCGATTTCCAGCGAGCGCGCCGAGGCCGGCAGAGACAGCGGTCCGCCGGCGGCCGCGACCTCGGAATCGACCCGCACCTGCTCGATGACCACGGCAAGATCGGTGGCAGGGGCCTCGGTCCGACGCGAACCCAGGCGGGCCAGCCCGCGATTGGTCGGGAACCACAGGCGGCCGTTCGAATCGCGCAGCCCGGCCGGCTGAAAACCGCCCATGAACTGCGACGAGCGCAGCCCGTCGGACTCGTTGTAGAGACGGGCATCGAGCGCGGTCGCGCGGCCCTCGGCAACCGCATCCAGGCTGTCCAGTCCCACCCGAACCAACCCGGTCGATCCGCTGAGCCAGAGGTGCCCGGCAGTGTCCCCGACAATCGCCAGCACCGACTGCTGCGGCATCCCGTGGGACTGGGTGTACTGAAACAGACCCCCGTCGTCCAGGCGCGCCAGGCCGCCGTTGCGGAGGCCGATCCAGACCGTACCGTCCGGGTCCTGCCAGGTGGTGGAAACCAGCTTGCCGGCCAGACCATCCGTATCGTCCCACGTGCGCACCTGTCCCCGGTCATAACGCACCAGGCCGTCATTGGTGGCAAACCAGAGTCGTCCGGATGCATCTTCCATGATGTGCCGAGCCAGGCCTCCGGGAAACCCGTCGTCGCCGGTCAGCACCTCGATTTCCCCGTCCTGCAGGCGATTGATGCCGCCTTCCGCCGCGATCCAGACGCTGCCGTCGCCATGCTGGTGAATCGCGAAGACATGGTCGCTGCTCAATCCGTCGCCGGTATCGATATGGCGGATCCGATCGCCGTCGATTACGTTGACGCCGCCGCCGAAGGTGCCGGCCCAGATCCGATTGTCGGCATCGACCATCAGCGCCGATACGGAATTGCTCGAAAGTCCGTCTTCGGTCGTCGTGCGCGAAATCTCGCCGTTTTCGGCCAGTCGGTACAGTCCCCGGCCTTCGGTGCCGGCCAGGATCGCGCCATCTTGTTCGGCCACGACGAAGGTGCTGTCGGCCAAACCCTCGGGCTCGCCCCAGGCCAGGAAAAGACCCTCGCTGAGCCGGTGCAGGCCGTTCATGGTAGCGGCCCAGACGTTGCCCTCGCGGTCTTCCAGCAGATCGAAGATATGCGTCGGACTGGCCCGGTCCAGCTCGAACGGCCGGGCCTGGCCCCCGATCTGCCACCGCCACAGGCCGCGCCCGTAACTGCCGATCCAGAGGTTGCCGTCGCCATCGCGCAGCGCCGACTGCATGGGCAGGTCGACGGGCAGGTTGCCGCGCGGCAGGGCCTCCGGATTCCGTTGCGCGCCCAGACTGAACAGCCCGCCGGTATAGCTGCCCGCCAGCAGGCCGGTCTCGTCTGCGAACAGCATGTGCATCTGGACCGAGTCCAGGCCGTCGTCCGGGGTGAAGTTGGTGAACGTTTCGCCGTCGAACCGGCTCAGGCCGCCGGTCAGCGTCGCCAGCCACAAGTCGCCGTTGTCGGCCTCGGCGATGCGGAACACGCGGTTGGCGACCAGGCCGTCGGCCTCGGTCCAGCTTTCGATCTCGCCGTCGTGCAGGCGGCTTGCGCCGCCGGCCGTGGCGAACCACACGGCACCGTCGCCGGCGACGTGGATATCGTAGACGATGTCGTCGGCCAGCCCGTCGTCGCGGGTCCATTTGCTGAACTCGCCGCCGGCGAGGTGCAGCGCGCCGCCGCCGTAGGTGCCCAGCCACAGGGTGCCCGCGGATGATTCGGCGATCGCGCGTACGTCGCTGGAGGCAAATGCCGGGGTGTTCTGGCCATTGAACGTCTCGAACCGGATGCCGTCGAAACGCACCAGCCCGTTCTGCGTGCCCAGCCAGAGGTAGCCCTGGCGGGTCTGGGTCACGGTCCACACGACGTCTGCCGGCAGCCCGTCCTCGCGCGTGTAAGTCTCGTGCAGGAACTGCGATGCCTGCCATTCGGGATCAAGCGCCTGGACGCCGGCGGCGGCGCCCGCGACAATGCAGGCGCACAATCCGCGCGCCAGGAGGCGGCGCATGCGCTTCGGCCAGCGGCGGCTATCGGTGGCGCTATCGGTGGCGCTATCGGTGGCGCTATCGGTGGCGCTATCGGCGGCGATAGTAGTCACGGCGGCCCCAGTACAGGATCATGCCCAACCCGAACAGCATACCGCCAAGGTGCGCAAAATGCGCCACCCCGGCCATGGTCCCGGAGACGCCGAAAAACAGGGTGAGCAGACCGTAGCCGATCACGAAATACTTGGCCCGGATCGGTACCGGCGGAATCAGCAGCAGGATCCGCTGATTGGGATACATCATGCCGAAGGCCAGCAAAACCCCGAACACGCCGCCGGAAGCGCCGATGGTCGGATACACGCCGCCGGCGATCGCGGCCGTGATGAGCTGGACGATGCCGGCGCCGACCACGCAGACGACGTAGTAAATGACGAATCGGCGCGAACCCCAGGCCTGCTCGATGGGCAGCCCGAACATGTAGAGCGCGAACATGTTGAAGAACAGGTGGCCGATGCCACCGTGCAGCAGGGCGTAGGTGAACAGTTGCCAGATCCCGAACCCGGTTTCCAGAATGCCGATGCCGGAAAAGTTGATCTGATCGGGAGTATCCAGCGGCCAAAGAGCCAGCAGCCGGATCGACTCGAGCTGATTCATCATCTGGAACAGATAGGCCGCAACCGTGACGCCGAGAATGATCATCGCTGCGGGCGGATTGGACATCGGGCGCAATCCGTTCATGGCTCGATCCGCTGGAGCAGGCGTTCCAGGTCCGCCTTTCCTTCGAGCAGTTCTTCGTCGGCGATCCGCGCGCGCAGCGCCGCAAGTCGGCCGGCATCGGGCGTGCCGTCCCATTGCGCCCACCGGTCGGCAATGAAACCGAGCACCGCGGCCAGTTCTTCGTCATTGACCTGGCGCATGTTCGGCATGTAGCCCCGATACGTCCTGCCGGCAACCTCGATCTCGCCGCGCAGACCCAGCAGCACCACCAGCGAGACCGCCTCGGGCCCCAGGCCCAGCCATTCGGAGCCGGCCAACGGCGGAAAGGCCGGCGGACGGCCAGCGCCGTCGCGGGCATGGCAGGTCGAACAGTACCGGACGTATTCGGCCTCGCCGGGCTGCAGCGGAACATCCGGTTCGTCGGAGCACCCGGCCAGCACCAATAGCGCCAATCCGGCTGCGACGGTTGCGGCGGCGCGTCTACAATAGCGTCTTGATCTGCTGGTCTTCATCTTTACTCGAAAGGATTGTCCGTTTGTGTCAGTTGAGCGCGTAACAGTCTACGCCGCCTCCAGCCAGGCGCTGGCGCCGGAATACTTCGACGTCGCCGCGCGCGTGGGCCGCGCCCTTGCCGTAGCCGGCATGCCGATCGCCTACGGCGGCGGCAGTAGCGGTCTCATGGGCGCACTGGCCGATGCGGCGACCGCCGCCGGCGGCCAGGTGCATGGCGTCATCCCGGAGTTTCTCATGGACATGGAGAAAGGTCATCAAGACCTGACCAGCCTGGAGGTCGTCCCGGACATGCGCGTTCGCAAGCACATGATGCTGGAAAACAGTCGGGCCGTGGTCACGCTTCCCGGGGGCTGCGGCACCTTCGAGGAAGTCTTCGAGGCCATGACGCTGAAGCGTCTGGGACAGTATTTCGGGCCGATCATCCTGGTCAATACGAACGGCTATTACGATCTGCTGCTGGAGTTTCTGCGCCACAGCGTACGCGAGAATTTCATGAACCAGGCCCATCTCGATCTCTGGCATACCGTGGCGCAGCCCGAAGACGTGCCCGACGCGATCGAAACCGTGGAACCCTGGAGCGCAGATGCCCTGAAATTCGCCGGCGTGGAGGCCAAACGATGACCCATTCTCCGCACATTCACAAGGCCAGCTTCGGCGACGGCGCCGGCTGGCTGATCGGCGGTGGCGAACTGCTGGGACGCGGCGGCAGCGCGCTGATGCGCGTCGTGCTGGTGCTGCTGCTCATCTCGCTGATCCAGATCGTGCCGCTGGTCGGCACGCTGGCCCTGATGCTGATCTCGCCGGCGCTGACCGCCGGCATGCTCAACGTTTTCCGGAGCGTGGAGCAAGGCGCCCCGCCGGGTGCCGAGACCGTACTGGCCGGCCTGCGCGATCCGGGGCGCCGCGGACCCTTGCTGATGCTCGGCGTTTTCTTCGTCGTCGGCGTTTTTGCCGCGATCGGCGCATTGAGCGCCTGGCTGGCGCCGCAGATGGATCTTCAGGCGCTCGCCGAATTCATGAACGATCCCGAAGCGCTGAACAACGAGCCGGAGCAGTTTCTCGCCCTGTTCGAAGGCGTCAACGTATTCGGCGGACTGCTGCTTGCCGTGATCGTGCTGGCCGTAGTGCTGGGCGGGCTGTATTTCGCCGTGCCGCTGGTGTTCTTCTGGAACTGGCCGGTGCTCACCGCGCTTGTCTGGAGCCTGCGTGCACTGCTGATCAACTGGCTGGCGTTTCTGGGTTTCGGGCTGGTCGTGATCGGCGTATTCCTGCTGGCCGGCATCACCTTCGCACTGGTCTCTGGCGTCATCGCCCTGGCGCTGGGGACAGCCGGCGCATTCATCGCCCAGCTGCTTTCCATCGCCTTGTCGCTGTTTCTTCAGCTGCTGGTCGCGGCGGCCCAATGGCGCTCGTTCGTCCAGGTCTTTCCGGCCGGACCCGATGAAGAAGACGAGTCCGGTGAAGGCGCGCTGGAGCCCTGATTCCGGCCGCTACAGCCAGCCCTTGCGCTTGAAGAACCAGTACGGCAGAATCGCCGCGCCCAGCATGACGGCCAGCGCGGCCGGATAACCGAACGGCCAGGTCAGCTCCGGCATGTGCTCGAAGTTCATGCCGTAGATCGAAGCGATCATGGTCGGCGGCATGAAGATCACCGCCAGTACCGAGAAGATCTTGATCGTGGCATTCTGCTCGATGTTGATCATGCCCAGCGTCGCGTCGAGCAGGAAAGTGACCTTCTGGGTCATGAAACTGGCATGCTCGCTGATCGACTGCACGTCGCGTGAAAGCGTCTGCAGGCGATCGCGCGATTCCTTCGACGTATGTTCCATGCGCGGCCAGACCAGCCCCAGGTATCCGCCGGCGCGGCTGAGCGTCATCAGGCTCTCGCGCAGGTCCGACAACAGGTCGCCCTGCCGGCCGAGCTGCTGGAGCACGTCCTGGAATGAACTCTTGCCGGAAGGCTTGAGCTCGGCCTGGGCGAAGATGGCCGACGAGATGGCGTCGATCTCGCGGCTGGCGTGCTCGAGGATATCGGCAAGCCGGTCGACGATGGCTTCGAGCAGCGTCAGCAGGACCGCGGATGCGCTTTCGAGACCGAGATCGGCCCTGGCCGCCCGCTGCGGGAAGGTCCTGAACGCGCGCGGCTCGGTGGAACGCACCGTGATCAGCAGCCAGTCGGTAAGCACGAAGCTCACCGGGCCCATCTCGGCCTCGCCTTCGCCGGCGCGCGCCGGCAGCGTGACGGTCAGGAACCAGGCGTCGTTTTCCTCGTACAGCCGGCTGGAGACCTCGATCTCCTCCATCTCGTCGCGGGTCGGGATGTTGACGCCCAGCAGATCCTCCAGCGTCCTGACTTCGTCCAGCGGCGCATCGTACAGATCGATCCAGACGAGGTGGTCGAGCTGCTCCATCGGCTGCTCCACCGTCACGAGTCGTTCGTTCGAAAGCCTGTAGCCGATCATCCGTTGACCTCCCCGATTCCGCGCGAGCGGATCAGCCTTCGTCCACCCAGTCGCGGGGCTTGAGATATTCGGCGAGCTCGGCCTCGGGAGTGCCCGGTTCGGGCTGCCAGTCGTAGCGCCACTGCGCAACCGCCGGCAGCGACATCAGGATGGATTCCGTACGGCCGCCCGACTGGAGCCCGAACAGCGTGCCGCGGTCGTAGACCAGGTTGAACTCGACGTAGCGGCCACGACGGTAACGCTGGAAATCGATTTCGCGCTGGCCGTATTCGGTGTCCTTGCGCCGCTCGACGATCGGCTGATAGGCGGCCAGATAACCATTGCCGACGGCCCGCATGTAGGCGAAGGTGGTGTCGAAATCCCACTCGTTCAGGTCGTCGAAGAACAGCCCGCCGATTCCGCGGGTCTCGTTTCGGTGCTTGAGATGGAAATACTCGTCGCACCATCGCTTGTGCGCCCGGTAAACGTCGTCGCCGAAAGGCCTGCACAGGTCGCGCGCCGTTTCGTGCCAGGCCACGCAGTCTTCGTCGAACGGATAATAGGGCGTCAGGTCGAACCCGCCGCCGAACCACCAGACCGGGTCTTCGCCCGCCTTCTCGGCGACGAAGAAGCGTACGTTGGCGTGACTGGTCGGCACATAGGGATTGACCGGGTGCATCACCACCGAAACGCCCAGTGCCTGGAAGCTGCGGCCGGCCAGTTCGGGGCGACGGGCGCTGGCCGCGGCCGGCAGCGCGTCGCCGTGGACAAGCGAATAATTCACGCCGCCCTTCTCGAATACCGCACCGTTCTCGATCACCCGCGTTCTTCCGCCCCCGCCGCCGGGGCGGTCCCAGGCATGCTCGTGAAAACGCGCCCGTCCGTCGCTTTGCTCGAACGACGCACACAGGCGGTCCTGCAGATCGAGCAGGTAAGTTTCGACAGCGGCGACCATTTCGGAGCTTTCGGGCATTCTTTTCAGGTCCCGCGAGATGGGGTTTCCAATTTAGGTTTTAGGTTCAAGATTCAAGGAATGCGCTGTAACGCGACGGTTTCACATAAAAACCTAAAAACCTCAAACTTTCACCGCGGTCTTCTTCGCCGTTTTCTTCTTGCCGGCCTTTTTCTTCGAAGCCTTCTTTTTCGACGACTTCTTCTTTGTCGCTTTCTTCCGAGCTGCCTTCTTGCCGGCGGTTTTTTTGCCTGCCTTCTTCTTGCCGAACTTGCCGCGCCGGCCCTTGGGCGGGGCCTCGGCGAGCATTTTCCGGCACTGCTCGAGGGTCAGGTCGGCGGGCTCGGCATCCCTGGGCACGCTGGCGTTGCGTTCGCCGTCGGTGACGTACGGACCGTAGCGACCTTTCAGGATCTCGATGCCGTCGGCGTCGAACGACTTGATGACACGTTCCTTGAGCATCTGCTTGTGCTGGGCCACCAGGTCCAGCGCCTGCTCGAGCGTGACGTCGTGCGGATCGATCTCCTTGAGCGAGACGAAATTCCGCTTGCCGTAACGGATGTAGGGACCGAAGCGACCGATGTTGGCCTGCACCGGTTCGCCCTCCGCGGTTTCGCCGAGGTCGCGCGGCAGCTTGAACAACTCCAGCGCCTCTTCCAGCGTGATGGTCTCCATCTTCTGACCCGTACGCAGCCCGGCGAACTGCGGCTTCTCCTCGTCCTCGGCCTGGCCGATCTGGGCGAACGGCCCGTAGCGGCCCAGGCGCACGATGACCGGTTTGCCGGTCTTGGGATCGGTGCCCAGCTCGCGCGCCTGCTGCGCTTCCTGGCGGCTGACCGATTCGTCCTTTTCATGCACTCGCTCGATGAACGGCTGCCAGAACTCCTCGAGCAGCGGTACCCAATCATGCTCGCCGCGCGAAATCGCGTCCAGTTCGTCTTCCAGCCGGGCGGTGAAGTCGTAATCGACGTAGCGCTCGAAATGCTGCGACAGGAACTTGGCCACTACCCGCCCGGTGGCGGTGGGCGTGAAGCGGCGGTTTTCCAGCTCCACGTATTCCCGGTCCTTGAGCGTCTGGATGATGGAGGCATAGGTCGACGGCCGGCCGATGCCGTATTCCTCCAGCGCCTTGACCAGGCTGGCTTCGGAATAGCGCGGCGGCGGCTCGGTGAAGTGCTGCTCGGGCCGGATCTGCTGCAGCGCGACCGCATCACCCTCTTCGAGTTCGGGCAGCCGGTTGTCCTTTTCGCTCTGGCTGTCGGCGTAGACGGCCAGGAAACCCGGTTCGACCAGGGTCGAGCCGTTGGCCCGGAAGGTCGCGTTGGCGACGTCGAACTCGGCCGCGACGGTGTCGTAGACCGCCGGCGTCATCTGGCTGGCCACGGCGCGGTTCCAGATCAGCTGGTAGAGCCTGTACTGCTCCTCGCTCAAGTGCGACTTCAGCCGGATCGGAGTCAGCTTCGCGTCCGTGGGACGCACCGCCTCGTGGGCCTCCTGCGCGTTGCGGCTCTTGGACTTGTAGTAGTTCGGCGATTCCGGCAGGCTCTTTTCGCCGTATTCCCTGCCGATGACCTGGCGGATATCGGCGATTGCGTCCTGGGCCAGCGCGACCGAATCGGTACGCATGTAGGTGATCAGGCCCTGGTTCCCGCTGCCGATGTCGATGCCTTCGTAGAGTTGCTGGGCAATCCGCATGGTTCGCTGGGTGGTGAAGCGCAGGCGGCGCGCGGCCTCCTGCTGCAGCGTGGAGGTAATGAACGGCGGCTGCGGCCGCCGACGCCGCTGCTTCTTGCTGATGCGCGCGACGGTGAAGCTGCCCTGGCCACCCTGACTACCCGTGGCGGCCTGCTCTACGGTCGCGGTCACCTCACGGGCGCGCGCCTCGTCGGTAATGTCGAACTGCTGGAACTTGGCGTCGTCGAGCTTGACCAGGTTGGCCTGGAAGGCGTTGTCGGCGTCCGGGCCGAGGTCGGCCTCGATGGTCCAGTATTCCTGGGGATCGAACTTCTCGATTTCTTCTTCGCGCTCGACGATCATGCGCAGCGCCGGCGACTGCACGCGGCCGGCCGAGAGTCCGCGACGCACCTTCTTCCACAAAAGCGGCGAGAGATTGAAGCCTACCAGGTAGTCCAGCGCGCGCCGCGCCTGCTGCGCGTCGACCAGCGAATCGGCCAGCCCCCTCGGATGCTCCATGGCATGCTCGATGGCGCGCGGCGTGATTTCGCTGAACACCACGCGATGAATCGGCGTATCGGCGTTGACGCCGCGCTTTTTCAGGATTTCGGCGATATGCCAGGAAATGGCCTCGCCCTCGCGGTCGAGGTCGGTCGCGAGGTATACGGCATCGGCCGACCTGGCCGCCTTGACGATGCGATCGACGTGCTTCTTGTTGCGCTCGATGATGTCGTAATGCATGGCGAAGCCATCATCGGGATCGACCGCGCCCTCGCGCGGCACCAGGTCGCGCACGTGCCCGTAGGAGGCAAGCACCTCGAAGTCCGGACCAAGATATTTGTTGATCGTCGTTGCCTTGGCCGGCGATTCGACGACGAGTAGATTTTTGGCCATAAGCTCCTTGCCGCACGAACCATCCCGAAGCGCATGAGCCGGAATACCCCGGCCCGCTCAATGGCGGTATTCGCCCTCTTCGTCAAACATCAGATCTTCCATCCAGGCGTAATTGGCTTCCTGTCCGGGCTGATTGAACAGCACCATGAGGACGACCCACTTGAGATCTTCCAGCCCGATTTCGGACGCGTCCAGCGCCAGCAGGCGATCCAGGATCAGCTCGCGGCGCGGGGAATCCAGCACCCCGGCATTTTCCAGGTACATGAGGAAGCCGCGCGCTTCGACGTCGATGCGCCGCATTTCCTCGGCGTCGAACAGCCGCACCGGGTTCTCCGAATGGCTGCTGACGTCGGGCAGCTGGCGCTGCTCGGCCAGGCCGTCCAGCCAGGCGAACGCCCGGTCGATTTCGCCCTGCGAAAAGCCGGCCTGCTCGAGACTTTCGCTCAAGGAGTCGCGGTCCGGCTCGGCCTCGGGCTCTTCGTAGATGTAGTTCTCGAACAAATACATCAGCAGGTCAAGCACGTTTTCTTTCATCAATTCGTTTCCTGGTCAATGCCGGTTCTACTGTACCGCCCGCCGCCCAGCGCCGCCACGCGGCCCTGCAGCTCGAGCTCGAGCAGCATCGCCGATATCGCCTGGGTCGTCAGGTCCGTGCGCGCGACGATCTCGTCGACCGATGTGGGATCGTAGCCGACCGCCGCGAGCAATGCCTCCACTTCCTTATCATCCCTGTTCTGGGGATCGATGCCCTGCGGATCAACACTACCATCGCAATCCGGCGAGCGCTCTCCGGCCGCCGGCGTCGCCGGCAGATCCAGCAGACCACGCAGTTCGCCGGCCAGCTCGGTGATCAGGGGCTGGAGCTCTTCGACGATTTCGGCCGGGGACTCGACCAGGCGCGCACCCTGGCGGATCAGGCGATGGCAACCGCGCGCCATCGGGTTGCGAATCGAACCGGGCACCGCGAAGACCTCCCGCCCCTGCTCCCCGGCCAGCCGGGCCGTGATCAGCGAACCGGATTGGATGCCGGCCTCGATCACCACGACGCCGGCGCTCATGCCGCTGATGATCCGATTGCGGGCCGGGAAGTGGCCGGCCCTGGGGCCGATGCCGGGTGCGAAGCTGCTGATCACCGCGCCATTATCCACGATTCGATGCGCCAGATCACGATGGCGGGCCGGATAGACGCGGTCGAGCCCCGTGCCCGCAACGGCCACCGTTGCACCGTCGGCGTCGAGCGCTGCGGCATGCGCAGCCCCGTCGATGCCCAATGCCAGGCCGCTGGATATCACCAGCCCGGCGCGAGTCAGGCCTTCGGCGAATTCGCGCGCGATCGACAGGCCGCCGGCGGTCGCATTGCGGCTGCCCACGATCGCGATCTGCGGACGCAGCAACCATCCGGGGTCGCCATTGACGAAAAGCGCCAGCGGCGCATCCGGAATGCGCCGCAACAGGGGCGGATAATAGGTGTCGATGCGGGTGACGAGGTGATGCGCCGGGTGATCGAGCCACGCCAGCGCGGCTTCCAGGCGTTCCGGGTCGGTGTCGCGGAGCGCGCGCACCGCCTTTGCATCCAGGCCGAGACGCTTGAGTTCGCGATCGCTCCGGTCGGGCAGGCAACCCAGTCGCTCGGCCTCGAGCCCCAGCGCATCCAGCCGCCCCGGACCCAGGTCCGGTGCAAGCACGAGTTTCAGCCAGCCCAGTTGCTCGGGATCCAGCCGCATCAATCGTGCGCCGGAAACGGGCGCATCGATTCGCCGCAGCCGATGCTAGAGGCGCCGGTCCGGATGATCGATCAGGTCGCCGGTCTGGACGCCCCGCTTGCCGGTCATCACGAGGGCGTAGCTGACCCGGTCGAAGCTGCGAAAGACCATCACCTGACCGATGTATTGCGGCGGCAGCTGGACGGTTTCGCCGCTCACGCCGGCCGGTGCCGGACGTCCCCGGAGCCCATCGATGAACTGGTCGCGCACCTCGCGGTTGCGATGGAACACCGAAAAGGTATGGCCGGGTTCGACGCCATCCCGGACGCCGATATCAAGAGCGACGATCTGGTAGTGCCCGACGGAATGATCGCCGCCGCGGATGCCGATGACGCTTGCGCCGGCGGGAATTTCGAACTCCGGCTCGCGCGGATAGAAGGTCAGGTCGTAAAGATAGGGGTCGATGGGCAGGATGTAGTCTCCGGCCCGCACTTCGAGCTCGGCTTCCAGCACTTCGAGCTGCGTCGGGTCACCCGAATCCAGCACCTCGGCGCGTGCCACTTCCCAGAGCTGGTAGCCGATCACGTCGCCCTTTCTGGCGAAGAAGTTGAGCTTGCGCTCGATCGCGATCGGGCGCTCGTCGGACGGGACCGCACCCCGGTTGCCGCGCATCACGTTCTGGCGCACGGCCTTGCGGCCTTGTGCATCGACTTCCTCGAACTGGTAGCTCAGGCGTGCGATCGCCACCTGGTCGCCGACTTGCTGGTCGTCGAGCCCCCGCACGAACGCGCGGTACGGCTCGGCCGACACATAGCGGGTGTCTTCGTTGGCAACCACATACGGCAGCTCGGCCAGCTCGTCGCTGCCGATCACGCGGGGCTTGACCAGGAACGGCTCGATCGCGCTGAACGGAATCGTCGTGATCGGACCGGTCGCGTCGGTTCTGCGCACCTCCGGCGACATCCTGCGCGTGCCGTCGAGCACCAGCCTGGGCTGGCCGTCCACGTAAATCAGCGACAGGCGGTCTCCCGGATAGATCAGATGCGGATTCTCGACCTGCGGATTGGCCTGCCAGATCGCCGGCCATTGCCAGGGCTTGGTCAGAAACCGGCCGGCGATATCCCAAAGCGTGTCTCCCTCACGCACGATGTACTCGTCGGGATGATCGTCCCGGAGTTCGACCTCCTGAGCCGCCAGCGGCAGAGCCACCAGCAGTGCGATCGCGATTACCCAGAACTTTTTCATTGGCTTCCTCCCAGATCCGCCAGCACGCTGAACCCGATTTCGGGATCGATCACGGTCAATGGCCTTCGCCGTCGACTGTCGTGTTCCACTACCTGCGCTATGATACCCATATTGAAGGGTTTTTCCACCCTTGGCAAGATGATTGGACAATTAAAATCCGAGAGTTAGTGCACATAGTTCATGCCATGACCCATCTGACCATCCTCCAATTCCCCGATCCCAGGCTGCGCAGCGTCGCCCGTCCGGTCGACGCGGTGGACGATTCCGTGCGCCGGCTGGCCGACGATATGCTCGAGACCATGTACGCCTCGCGCGGCATCGGCCTGGCCGCCACCCAGGTCAACCGCGGGGAACGGCTGCTGGTGCTCGACATCAGCGAAGAACGCGATCAGCCGCAGGTCCTGATCAATCCGGAGATCGTCGGCCGCGAGGGCCGGCAGGTATGCGAGGAAGGCTGTCTTTCGGTGCCGGGCGAATATGCCGAAGTCGAACGCGCCGAACAGATCCGCGTACGGGCGCTGGACCGCGACGGCACGCAGCGCGAATTCGACGCCGACGGGCTGCTCGCGGTATGCATCCAGCATGAAATCGACCATCTCGACGGCAAGGTGTTCGTCGATTACCTGTCACCGCTCAAGCGCCGGATGATCGAGAAGCGGTTGAAAAAGGCCCGGCTGCAGCAGCGCGAGCCGGCGCGCCAGACCGTCTAGTCATCGGCCCCCTTGAACCCGCTTCGCCTTGTCTTTGCCGGCACCCCGGAATTCGCCTGCCCGTCGCTGGCCGCGCTGATCGAACACAACCGGCCGGTGGCCGTCATGACCCAGCCCGACCGCCCGTCCGGCCGCGGCCGAAAGCTGGCCGCCAGCCCGGTCAAGCGGCTGGCGGTCGATGCCGGCATCGAGGTGCTGCAGCCGAACACCCTGAAGGACGAACGCACGTTCCAGGCCCTGGCCGCACTGGAGCCGGACCTGCTGGTGACCGCCGCTTACGGCCTGCTGCTGCCGAAGCGGGTGCTCGGCCTGCCGCGGCTGGGCTGCTGGAATCTGCATGCATCGCTGCTGCCGCGCTGGCGCGGCGCCAGCCCCATTCAGCAGGCGATACTGGCCGGCGATGCGCGCACCGGGATCACGCTGATGCAGATGGATACCGGCCTGGACACCGGCGACATGCTGGCCACGGCCGAAACCGCGATCGGATCCGACGAGACCGCCGGCGAGCTGCACGATCGGCTGGCCGAAATGGCCGCAGATGTGCTGATCGAGGCGCTGCGTCGGCACTCCCGCGGCACCCTGCCCGATCCGACGCCACAGGACGATGCCCGGGCCACGCACGCACCGCTGATCCGGAAATCCGACGCCGCGGTCGACTGGACGCTGGACGCCGATGCGATCGAGCGCCGGGTACGCGCCTACAATCCCTGGCCGGTGGCCTACGCCGAGGTCGCGGGTACGCCGTTGCGCATCTTCCGCGCGCGGGCCCATGTTGCAGGGGCGCGGCACTGCACGCCGGGCATGCTGATCACCGGCGCGGGGCATCCTGACACCATCCGCGTCGCCTGCGGCCGCGGCGTGCTGGAAATCCTGGAACTCCAGGCGCCGGGGCGCAAGCGTGTATCGGCGACGCAATGGCTTAACGCCAACGCGGACTGGGCTGGATGAAGCCGGCCGGGGCTGAAGCCAGGCTGGTGGCGGCGCGGGCGCTGGCGGCGGTGCTGGACCAGCGGCGCAACCTGGGCGACGCGCTTGCCGATCTCGACCGACAGCTGCCCGACAGCCGCGACCGGGCGCTGGTCCGGCGCTTGTGCAACCGGGTGCTGCGCGACTACCCGGCGCTCGAATGGCGGCTCTCGCAACTGCTGCGCAAACCGCTGCCGCGCAAGTCCCGGGACGTGCATTTTCTGCTGCTCTCGGCGCTGGACCAGTTGATCGAGGGCCGCGAGCCGGCCCGCGCCGTGGTGCATGCAAGCGTCGCGGCAGCCCGGACCGGCGGCCATGCGCACCTCGGCGGGCTGGTCAACGCGGTGCTGCGCAACCAGCAGCGGCGCGCGCTGCAGATGGAAGCCGAATTGCCCGACGCGCCCGCGCTGCGGCTGGGGTATCCGGAATGGCTGCTGGATGCAATCCGCCGCGACTGGCCGGACCGGTGGCGCGAAATCGCCGAGGCCGGCAACCGGATCCCGCCGCTGTGGCTGCGGGTCAATCGACGACGAAGCACGCCGGAGCGCCAGTGCCGGACGCTGCGCGAGGCCGGAATCGAGGCGGATACCGACGCGCATTTTCCAGACGCCGTGCGCCTGGACCACCCGGCCCGCATCAGCAGCCTGCCCGGCTACGCCGAAGGCGAATTCTCGGTCCAGGACGCCGGCGCCCAGGCCACCGCCGGCCTGCTGGAGCTGGAAGACGGCCAGCGCGTGCTCGACGCCTGCGCCGCGCCCGGCGGCAAGGCTGCGCATATACTGGAATGTGCGCGCGTGGAGTTGACCGCGCTGGAGCTGGACCCGGAGCGCGCGCGGCGCATCGAGGAAACATTCGATCGCCTCGGACTGGCCGGACGGGTCATCGCCGGCGACGCCGCGCAGCCGCAGGAATGGGCCGCAGGAAAGACTTTCGACCGCATCCTGGTCGATGCGCCCTGCACGGCGACCGGCGTGCTCAGGCGCCATCCGGACATTCGCTGGCAGCGCCGGGCGGACGACGTCGCCGCGAATGTCATGCTGCAGGACCGCATCCTGGACGCACTCTGGCCTTTGCTGGCGCCGGGCGGATTGCTTGTCTACGCCACCTGTTCGATACTGCACGCCGAGAACCGTGACCAAGCGAGAGCGTTCATTGCCCGCCATGCCGATGCCCGACCGCTGGAAACCAGGCTGGATGAAGGCGTATCGACCGACCCCGGCTGCCAGATCCTGCCGGGCAGCCTCGATCGCGACGGTTTTTATCATGTGCGCATGCGCAGGGTGCGCTGAACCGGAATCCACCGCAGGCCGCCTGGAGATGGAACCGCGCATGACCTGGCGCGAGCGCGTGCTGGAAATCGATGCCGGCATCCGGTTCGAGCCCACGCCGCGAATGCGCGAAGCGCTGGAAAGCGGGGTCGACCTGCAGCTCGAGGTCATCACGCGCGTCAGCCGCCACCGCGGGCCGATCGCGTTGATCGAAAGCGAACGTCGGCACCCGGTCACGATCCGGTTTCTGCCATTGACCGAGCAATGGCAACTGGAGTTCGAGGACCGGCGGACCAACTTCCCGCGCCTGTGGCTGTTGCTGGATACGCTGCAGGAAGAACGCAGCTACGCGACCGGGCTGACCCGGGAGCAGACCCGCGCCGGAGACTGGCAGATCCAGGCCCGAACCCGCTTCAACCGCGAGGCCCTGCCACCCCCGATGCACCTGCCCTCGCTGATTTCCCCACAGTGGCGCCTGGCCGGCGCCTGGCATACATGGCAGATCGAAGCCTCCTGAGCCGGTTCTTCCGCATCCTGCCGCTGGCCGCGGTGGCCGGGCTGCTGCTGGTCGCGCTGTTCCTGGTCGCCAGCGTCGAGCAGGAATCCAGCCGGCTGGGCAGCATGAGCCTGACCATCCTGTTGCTGACCGGCGTGGCCCTGCTGGTGCTCCTGTTCGCGATCGGCCAGCGGCTGGTCCGGCTCGTTCGGGACCTGCGCGCGCAGGCGCCCGGCGCCCGCCTGCGCGCGCGCCTTGTGGCGGTTTTCATCGGCCTGGCGTTGCCGCCGGTGGTGGTCGTTTACCTGTTTTCGATGGAATTTCTCGGCAACACCATAGAAGGCTGGTTCGACACCGGCGCCGAACCCGCGCTGGCCGATTCGATCGAGCTGGGGCAGATGTTTCTCGACCTGCGCACCCGCCAGGCCCGCAATCAGATGTCGCGCATCGCGACGGGCATGCCGGCACGCGCCGACGATGACGAACTGCTCGACTACCTGTTCGCGCGCATCTCGTCGAGTGGCCCGGTCGAATTGACCATGCTCAGCCCCTCGGGCCGGGTCGAAAACCTGGTCCATCTCGATCCCCAGCGCATGATTTCGGACCTGCCGTCGGCTTTCGCGCTCAACCAGGCCGCACGCGGCGATGAATACAGCGCCGCCGAGGCCGGCGACCGTGGCTTGCGAATCCGCGTCCTGGTACCGGTTCAGACGATCCCCGGCCGCCCCCCGGAACGCATCCTGCAGGGCATCTTTCCGCTGCCGGAAAATTTTTCCGAACTCGCCACCAGCATCGAGCGGGCCTATTTCCGCTACGAAAACGTGGCTTTCCTCCGCGATCGCCTGCAGCAAAGCTTCATCCTGATTCTCTCCCTGGTGCTGGGGGTGACCGCGCTGCTGGCCATCCTGCTGGCGTTCAACGCCGCGCGCCGGCTGGTGCGGCCGATCCGCGACCTGGCTCAGGCCACCGAGCTGATGCGCGCCGGCGAGTTCCCGGAGACGCTGGACGTCGCCAGCCGCGATGAACTCGGATTTCTGGTCGAATCGTTCAACAGCATGGCGCGCCAGCTCGGCCAGACCCAGCAGCAGCTCGAATCCCAGCGCCACTACCTGGAAACCCTGCTCGGCCGACTGTCGGCCGGGGTCATCGCATTCGACAGCCGGGGGCGGCTGAGCGCGGCCAACCAGAGCGCCTCGAGCATCCTCGGCGTTCCGCTGGACCCAATGCAGGGCATGGATATCGAGCAGCTGCGCGACCGGCTGCCCGAACTCGGCGAATTGTTCCAGGTCATCGCCCGGCGCATCGAAGAGCCAGCCGACCTGTGGCGCCAGGAAGTGAAGCTGGAGCGCGCCCATCAGGCGCTGGCGCTGGTCTGCCGCGGGTCGACGCTGCCCGACTCCGATGCGCCGGAACGCACCGGTCACGTGGTGGTGTTCGACGACGTGACCATGCTCGACCAGGCCCAGCGTCAGGCGGCCTGGGCCGAGCTCGCCCGACGGCTGGCGCACGAGGTGAAAAATCCGCTGACGCCGATCCGGCTGGCTGCCGAGCGACTCCAGCTGCGGCTGGGCGACGACCCCGACCCGGCCCGGGCCCGGCTGGTCGAACGCGCCACCGGCACGATCATCAACCAGGTCGACAGCCTCCGGCGCCTGGTCGACGCCTTCGGCGACTATTCGCGTCCCGGCCACGACCGCCGTGAAGCGCTCGACATCACGCCGCTGATCAACGGCGTGGTGGACCTGTGGTCGGCCGGCGACACCGGAGTCCGCTTCGAGCTCGACCTCGATCACGGCAACGCGCAGCCGGTCGGCGACCCGGGCCAGATCCAGCAGGTGCTCAACAATCTGGTGCAAAACGCCCGGGAAGCGCACCCGGAACACGCGCCGCTGCTGCGCGTGGGCTCCAGGATTCAGCCCGGAGACGAGGATCACGACTGGCTGGAACTGTCGATCGTCGACGACGGGCCGGGCTTCGACGCCGAAATCCTGCCGCGGGCGTTCGATCCTTACGCCAGCACCAAGCCACGCGGTACCGGACTGGGCCTGGCCATCGTCCAGCGCATCATCGACCAGATGGGCGGCCGCATCGAGGCATCGAACGCGCCCGGCGGGGGCGCCCGAATTCGCCTGCTGCTACCGTTGCGGCCGTGAACGATGCGCTATCCTCTGCCCACTGTCATTGACTCCCGGAGCTGACATCCGATGGCCGCAACCATCCTGATCGTCGACGACGAGCCGGACATCCGCGAAATGATCGGCGAGATTCTCGCCGACGAGGATTATTTGCCGGTGCTGGCCGCCGATGCCGAGGAGGCGCGCGTCAAGCGCGAAACGTCCGACCCGGACCTGATCCTGCTCGATGTCTGGATGCCCGACAGCGACGGCATCAGCCTGCTCCGCGAATGGCGCGAGCAGGACGTCGCGCTGTGCCCGGTCGTCATGATCTCCGGCCACGGCTCGGTCGAAGCGGCCGTGGAAGCCACGCGCTTCGGGGCGAGCGACTTCATCGAAAAGCCGGTGTCCATGGCCCGCCTGCTCAACACGGTGCGCAAGGCCCTGGCCAGCGGCCGGGAACCCGGCAGCACACCCGCGCGGGCGAAGCCGACCGACATTCCCGAACCGCTGGGCCGGTCCGACGCCATCACCGCCTTGCGCGAACGAGCGGAGACGATCGAACGCGCGCGCGGCCACGTTCTGATCACCGGCGAGCCGGGCAGCGGCCGTTCCACGCTCGCACGCTGGCTTCATGCGCAATCGGGCGCGGCCGACGCCACCTTGCACGAATGCGCGATGGGACCCGGCAAGAGCGAACTGGCCGGACTGGAAACCTCCGACGCCGAGCCGGTCACCCTGATCCTCGAGCACTTCGAATCGATCGGCGCGGACGACCGGGCCCACCTCGGCCGCCTGCTGGCCAGTGCGTCGAGCGCGGTACGCGTGCTGGCGATCACCACGCCCGGCCTGGCGCAGCACGCGGCCAGCGGGCGTTTCGACAATGCGCTGTACCAGCGCGTGGCCGAAAGCGTGCTCGAAGTGCCCGCACTGCGCCAGCGGCGCGAAGATATCCCGGAACTGGTGCGCTACCTGGCCGAACGTCTGCCGGTGCGCGAGAATCTACCCTACCGCCCGGTGCCCGTATCGGTACAGAACCTGCTGCGCCAGCACGACTGGCCCGGCAACCTGCGCGAGCTTGCAAACCTGCTCCGCCGCCTGCTGCAGGCCGGGAGCGAAGCACCGGTCGAGCCCGAAGAGGTCGCCGAGATTCTGGATCGGGCCGACCCCGGCAATACCCTGGCGGTCGAGTCGGCACACTCTCCGCTGTTCGAACTGCCGTTGCGCGAGGCGCGCGAAGCCTTCGAGCGGCAATACCTGATTACCCGGCTGAAACGCGCGGAAGGCAGCGTCGGCCAGCTTGCCGAGGCCGTGGAAATGGAGCGCACGCACCTCTACCGCAAACTGCGCCAGCTCGGCATCGACCCGAAACAGGTTCAGGAAGACAATAAATGAAGATCATCATCCTGGGCGCCGGCCAGGTCGGCTCGGGCATGGCGCATTCGCTGTCGCGCGAGGAAAACGACATCTCGGTGGTCGACACCGATCCGGAACGGCTGCGTGAACTGCAGGAAAAGCTCGACATCCGGACCGTGCTGGGACACGCCTCGCGCCCGGAAACGCTGATCCGCGCCGGCATCGAGGATACCGAGCTGCTGATCGCGCTGACGAATTCCGACGAAACCAACATGATTGCCTGTCAGGTCGCCTACTCGCTGTTCAACACGCCGACCAAAGTCGCGCGGATACGGGCCGCCGACTACCTGGCCCATCCCGAGCTGTTCACGCGCGAGCATACCCCGATCGACTACCTGATCAGCCCGGAAAAGCTGGTCACCGACCACGTGCAGCGGCTGATCGAATACCCCGGCGCACTGCAGGTACTGGACTTCGCCGACGGCCGCGCCCAGCTGGTCGCGACCCGCGCGGTTCGCGAAGGCAAGCTGGTCGGCCGCGCGCTCAAGAGCCTGCCCGACGAACTGCCGGCCGGTGTCGATGCGCGCGTGGCGGCGATATTCCGCCGCGACGAGGCGATCATTCCCGAAGGCGACACCGTCATCGAAGTCGACGACATGGTGTTCTTCCTCGCGCCCACCCAGGAAATCCGCGAGGTCATGGCCACCTTCGGCGGCACGGCGGGGCCGGCCCGGCGCGTGCTGCTGGCCGGCGGCGGCAACATTGGTGCGGCGCTCGCCCGCCGTCTCGAGCGCAACCTGCACGTCAAGATCATCGAACGCGACGCGACGCGCGCCGAGCGCATCGCCGAGGGGGTCGATACCTCCATCGTGCTGGTCGGCGACTGCGCCAACGAGGACCTGCTGCGCGAAGAGGGCATCGACGAAATGGACGTCTACTGCGCGCTGACCAACGACGACGAGGCCAATATTCTTTCGTCGATGCTGGCCAAGCGCATGGGCGCGCACAAGGTCATCACGCTGATCAACCGCGCCGCCTACGTCGACCTGGTCGAATCCGATCGCATCGACGTCGCCGTGAGCCCGCAGCAGATCACCATCGGCGCCTTGCTGGCGCTGATCCGCAAGGGCCATATGGTGCGCGTTCACTCGCTCCGGCAGGGCGCGGCCGAAGCCATCGAAGTCGTCGCCCACGGCGACCCGGGTCGATCGAAGATCGTCGGCCGCGAAATCGGCGCGATCACGCTGCCCGAATCGACCACCATCGGCGCCGTGGTGCGTGGCGACGAGGTGTTGATGGCGCACCACAACGTCGTCATCGAACCGGAGGACCACGTCATCCTGTTCGTCGCCGACAAGCGCGAAATCGCCGACGTCGAGCGCCTGTTCGCCGTAGAAGCTGTGTTTGTCTGATGCGGGGCTACGCGCCGGTACAGCGTGTCGTCGGAGCGTTGCTGATGTTCCTCAGCATCGGCTTCGTGCCGCCGCTGATATTCGGACTGGTGTCGGGAGACGGAACGGCGATCTCGTTTTTCGTCAGCATGTTCGCGATTGCCGGCATCGGCACTTTGCTGTACTGGCCGGTGCGCGACAACCGGCGCGAGCTGCGCGTGGCCGACGGCTTCCTGGTGGTCGTGGCGTGCTGGGGCGCAGTGGCGCTGGCCGGGTCGCTACCGCTGATGCTGGTGCTCGACATCAGCTTCGCCGACGCGGTATTCGAATCGACCTCCGGCATCACCACGACCGGCGCCACGGTGCTGTCCGGACTCGATTCGATGCCGGTGTCCATTCTGTGGTACCGCCAGCAGCTTCAATGGATGGGCGGACTGGGCATCATCGTGCTCGCCGTGGCCATCCTGCCGATGCTCAAGATCGGCGGCATGGAAATCTACAAGGCCGAGGTCACCGGACCGGTCAAGGAAAACCGGCTGACGCCGCGCATCGCGCAGACCGCCAAGGCGCTGTGGGCGATCTACATCGGCCTGACGCTGATCTGCGCGCTGGCGCTCTGGGCAGCGGGCATGAGCCTGTTCGACGCATTCGGCCACAGCTTCACCACGATCGCGACGGCCGGGTTCTCGAGCTACGATGCATCCATCGGCCACTTCGACAGCGCGCTGATCGAGACCCTGATCATCTTCTTCATGTTCGTCGCTTCGATGAACTTTGCGCTGCACTTCCTGGCGCTGCGACGGGCAACCGCCCAGGCCTATCTCAACAATCCGGAACTGCGGCTGTTTGCTTCGCTGCTGGTCATCATCAGCGTGCTCATCACGCTTCTGCTCTGGCGTCAGGACGTCTACGGCAGTTTCTGGGAATCGCTGCGCTACGCGATCTTTCACGCCGTTTCGTATACCACCACCACCGGGTTCGCCACCGCGGACGTATACCTCTGGCCGGGCACCCTGCCGCTCCTGATGATTCTGGTATCGGGGCTGGGCGGCTGCGCGGGCTCGACCACGGGCGGCTTCAAGATCGTGCGTATCTACCTCGTGTCGAAACAGGGACTGCGCGAGCTCAAGCGCCTGATCCATCCGCGCTCGGTCGTGCCGCTGAAACTCGGTGGACGCACGCTGAACCCGGAAATCGCCAACGCAGTCTGGGGCTTCGTCTCGCTGTACATCGTATGCATCGTGATCCTGACGCTGATCGTATCGAGCTTCGAAAAGGACCTTGTCACTTCGGTGTCGGTGGTTTTCTCGGCCATGAACAACCTGGGACCGGCCCTGGGCGAGGCCGGCTCGAACTGGGGCGGCCTGACCCAGACCACCAAGTGGCTGATGAGCTTCGCCATGCTGCTCGGCCGGCTCGAAATATTTACCGTACTGGTGCTGCTGACGCCGACATACTGGAAACACTGAGCCCGGATTCAGGATTCAGGATTCAGGATTTAGGATTTAGGATTTAGGCAAGCGGAGGCCTTGTTCAGACATGGCCGCAAAATGCACATCGCGCTCGCTTTTGATTGCGTAAAACTGGTTTTTCCATGAACCCCGAAATACTCGAAAAACTGATCGACGACGGACGCGACACCTACGAGGCGCGGCTGGCCGCCGGGCAGGCGCGGTCGAAGAGCGGCGATCTGGAAAAAGCCATCGTCCACTTCCGTGCCGCGACCGAACATGCGCCGCAGCACACCATGGCCTGGCAGGATCTGGGCAAGGCGCTGGAAGCCAGCGGTGATCCCAACGGTGCGCGCGAAGCCTGGGAACGCGGCATCGCCGCCGCGCGTGCCAACGGCGACAAGCAGGCCGAGAAGGTCATGGGGGTATGGCTCAGGCGCCTTTCAGGTCGCTGACCATTGGTCCGGCGGCGGCCGATGCGCAAACCCGGCGCCGATTCGTGCCACCGGCGTTCAGGCCATTCGGCTTCGGATTCAAAGGCGGTTTCGCCGCGCCAGCTTCGCTGGCTTTCCGGCGCCTTCCTTTTATCAATCGCGATAAAAGGAAGCAAAAGCGCTCTTACAAGCAGTAGATGGATTGGCTGCAACCCGGATCGCCCGGGTGGTTTGATGTGGAGATGTGTCTTCGTTATTGCTTGAAGGCTTGCGCCGTACCGATTCGAATGGATCCGGTGGCGTGGCGACGTGTGTTGCAAGATGTTGCGATCCGGCGGCCGGGCCGGAAAGGCGCGGGCGTTTCAACATCCGTGCGTGTCGCTGGACGCGGCGTCGGCTTCACGATCGCGCAACAGACTGGGTAGGTCGCGGTTACATCCGCGACGCAATCGCTCGAACAACACCTACCCGTCGCGGACGTCGCCGCGACCTACGCCACCGGCACCGGGTTATTGAATCCGCCCCCACGTTTCAGCATCTCGGACGACCGGCAGCTGCGCCACCCGATCCACTCGAATTGGCAGAGCATAAGCATTCAAGGTATGGCGGAGGCTCGACCCGACACCAAACCCCCACTCCGTTCCGGCCAGCACCCAACATCCCTGCCGCCTGTAGAGGCGCTTTTGCCTACTTTTCAGGCGACTGTGAAAAGTAGGTCGCCTGCAAGCGCGAAGCGCGAAGCGAAACCGCCTTTGACTTTGAAGTTGAATTTGGTTTCGAAACGGCGCCCGTACGCCGCCAAGCGTGCAATTCTGCAGACAGCGAAGCCGCCACCGACTCCAGAGGCGCCGGAGTCAATCCGAATGCCGTTCCCTCGCCGGCAGCGCCTCGAACCGCCGGTACTGCCAAAGATATTGCTCGGGCGCATCCCGAACGACCTGCTCCAGCACCCGGTTCATGGCCGCCGCAGCGATTTCCGGATCGGGGTGGTCGGCGTCGGGCACCGGATCGAACCGGATCTTCCAGCCCCTGGACACGCGCAGGCAGTGGCCCATGACCACCGCGCAGCCGGTCGCGCGCACCAGGCGATGCGGCAGCGTCATGGTCGCCACCGGGCGCCCGAAAAACGGCGCCTGCACCGAGTCGCCGCCGCGCGGCAACTGGTCGAACAGCATGCCCAGTGCGCCGCCGCCGCGCAGCTTGCGCACCGCGCGCCGCATCGCCGCGCCGCCGGTCGCGATCATCTCGGCGCCGAAGCGGCTGCGGTAACCGCTCAGCAGGCGATCGACTTCGGCCGACCGGGGTGGTTTGTACAGATAGTCGATCGGAAGGGTCAGGCTGCCGTAGAGAATCGACAGCTCCCAGTTGCCCAGATGGCCGCCCAGCACCAGGACACCGCGCCCGGACCGGAGGGGCTGCTCAACGTGCGATCTGCCGCGCACGGCCACGATGCGGTGCTGTATCCAGGCCTTGTCGCGATGCCAGGCCGGACCGCACTCGAGCAGCGTCCTGACCATCTCGCGGGTGTTGGCCCGCGCCAGGCGTTCGGTTTCCCGGCGCGAAAGCGATGGAAAGGCGACCGCCAGGTTGCCGTGCACGATGCCGAGCTTGCGCCAGCCGAACAAATGAACCAGCCGGGCCACCAGCCTCGCCAGCATGTCCTGGACTCGCAGCGGCAACCATGCCGAGACGCGCAACACCAGTCGCCCCAGGCCCACCTTGTTCAACGTCTCACCTACTGTGACGCTCCAGAGCCCCGCATCTGCGGAGCCTGGAAACGTTTGGCTGTGATGGACCGCTTCATCAGGCGCGCCGAGAGAATCTTCATCGAAGCCGATGCTACCATCATCGGCCCGACGACGATCTCCATTCAACTCTGGAGCGGCACATGATCGGACTGATCCAGCGAACGGCTTCGGCAAGCGTCAGCATCGAGGGAAGGCGAGTGGCCGAAATCGGCGCCGGCATGCTGGTGCTGGTCGGCTTCACGCGAGACGACGCCGAACGATGCCTGGACCGCTTCGTCGAACGCCTGCTCAACTATCGGCTGTTTCCGGACGACGCCGGGCGCATGAATCGAAGTCTGCGCGACGTCGAGGGCGAATTGCTGCTTGTACCCCAGTTCACGCTGGCCGCCGACACCAATGCCGGCAACCGCCCGAGCTTCACACCCGCCGCCCCGCCGGATCGGGGCCGGATACTGTTCGAGGCGCTGCACCGGAGACTGCACGACGCCTGGCCGGCCTCGGCCTTCGGCGTATTCGGCGCCGACATGCGGGTCGCCCTGGTCAACGACGGACCGGTCACGTTCTGGGTCGAGGTTGTATCGGTCGACCCGGATTCGGGTGCAGCCGGGAATGCTGGCGCATGAAGAAGGTGACCGGGCCCGCGCTGTCCAGGACGCGTCCGTCGGCGTCCCGGAGTTCCACGCTGAGCTCGTGCTCGCCGCGAAAGACTTCCTCCAGTTCAACACTCGTCGATTGCGAAGTGGTGTGCACTTCGCCATCGATCAGGTAGGCCAGCTCGGCCTCCGATGGCAGCTCGCGTGCCGCGCTGACATCCACAGACAATACGTAAGCGGTGTTCCAGATGGTCTCTTCGACCTCCGGAGAGACGATTTCCAGGTCGAAATCCGGCATCTCCGTAAACGTCTCCGCGGTTTCATCATCGATCGGCTCGACAGCGGCCGATCCGACTTCCCCCAATTCGATCGGATCGACTACCGTGAGTTCCTTGAGCTTCACCGGAACCGCATCGTCGCTCGGTTTCTGGTCGGTGTAGACCACGTTGCCGTTTTCGTCGACGGTTTTGTAGATTTCCTGCGCATGCACCGTCGCCAATGGCGTCAGCGCGAACGCCGCGGCCATCGACAGGACGGCCAGCGACCCCTTGACCCATTCTGAAATCGCCATGCCCGCCTCCGCTGGTCTGATGAAGGTTTGAGCTCTATCATACCGTACAGTTACGGTGCGTCTCGTTGGTTGCGATTTCCGGCCATGGCCACAGACTGCCGTGGCGCGTTGCGCTGCGCCATCTGCAGCCTTGTCGAGCGAAACGTGCACATCATTCGCAGGTGCACCTGCTCCGGGCGGGAAGGAATCCGGCGAAAGACCCGGCCTTTGCCGAACCGGGCAAATCCTGCCCGGCCGAGGCGGCCGGGCAGAGAAATTCGGCTTCAGGGCCTACGACGAGTAGTACATGTCGAACTCGACCGGATGAGTGGACATCCGGAAGCGGGTGACTTCCTTCATCTTCAGCTCGATGTAGCCGTCGATCAGGTCGTCGGAGAACACGTCTCCGGCCTTCAGGAAATCGCGGTCGTTGTCGAGCGCCTCGAGCGCCTGGTCCAGGGCGTGGCACACGCGCGGCATTTCGCGTTCCTCTTCCGGCGGCAGGTCGTAGAGATCCTTGTCCATCGGCGAGCCCGGATCGATCTTGTTGAGGATGCCGTCGAGTCCGGCCATCATCATGGCGGCGAAGGTCAGGTACGGATTGCCGGCAGTGTCGCCAAAGCGCACCTCGATCCGCCGCGCCTTGGCGCTGGCCACCCAGGGCACCCGGCAGGACGCCGAGCGGTTGCGCGCCGAATAGGCCAGCAGCACCGGCGCTTCGAAGCCCGGCACCAGGCGCTTGTAGCTGTTGGTGCTCGAATTCGAAAACGCATTGATGGCGCGAGCGTGCTTGAAGATGCCGCCGATGTAGTAAAGCGCCGTTTGCGACAGGCCACCGTACTGGTCGCCGGAAAACAGGTTGTCGCCCTCCTTGGCCAGCGACTGGTGAACGTGCATGCCGGACCCGTTGTCGCCGACCAGCGGCTTGGGCATGAAGGTCGCGGTCTTGCCGTGCAGGTGCGCGACGTTGTGGACGATGTACTTGAGCATCAAGAGTTCGTCGGCCTTGCGCGTGAGCGAGTTGAACTTCGTGCCGATTTCGCACTGGCCGGCGGTACCGACTTCGTGGTGGTGGACCTCGACCGGGATGCCGCAGGCTTCGAGGGTCGCGCACATCAGCGAACGCAGGTCGGCCAAACTGTCGACCGGCGGCACCGGAAAGTAACCGCCCTTGATGCGCGGCCGATGGCCGATGTTGCCGTCCGAATATTCCTTGTGCGTGTTCCACGAGGCCTCTTCGGAATCGATGTGGTAGGAGCAGCCCGATATGTCGTTCTTCCAGCGCACGTCGTCGAACACGAAAAATTCCGGTTCCGGTCCGAAGAACGCCGCATCGGCCACGCCGCTGGCCGCCAGGTAGGCTTCGGCGCGCTTGGCCAGCGAACGCGGGCAACGATTGTAGGCCTGCAGCGTGTCCGGTTCGAGCACGTCGCAGCGCAGGTTCAGCGTCGGGTATTCCGAAAACGGATCGACGAAAGCGGCCTCGGTATCCGGCATCAGCACCATGTCCGATTCGTTGATGCCCTTCCAGCCGACGATCGATGAACCGTCGAACATCTTGCCTTCGGCCAGCATGTCCTCGTCGATCTGGGAGGCCGGCAGCGTCAGGTGCTGTTCCTTGCCCAGCGTGTCGGAAAACCGCAGGTCGACGAATTCGATTTCCTCATTCTTGATCTGTTTGAGGATGTCTTGTGCACTCATTGGAGTGGCTTCCTTGTCGTGTGGGTTGTGTTTGATGGCGAAATCGCCGGCAAATCCCGACAAATTTCATCCAGATATGGTATCGGATCGGAAAAGCCGAATTGTGATCGTAATCAAAATCGCGATCAAACCGGCCAGAACCAGACCAGCAGGAAAATGCCCAGAACCAGCCGGTAGACGACAAACGGCGCCATGCCGAACCGGCGCAGCCAGGCCAGGAAGGCCGCGATGGTCAGCCAGGCGAAAATGCCCGAAATGAGCGCGGCAAGCACAAAGCGTCCGAATTCGAAGCTGCCGCCCTCGGCCAGCCCGGTCACGAATCCCCAGCCGCCGGCCGCGGCGATGATCGGTATGGACAGCAGGAAGGAATAGCGCGCGGCGGCTTCGCGCTCCAGGCCCAGCGCCAGCCCGGCGGTGATCGTGACGCCCGAACGCGAGGTACCGGGCACCAGCGCCAGCACCTGCGCCATTCCGATCGTCAACGCGCCGCGCAGATCGAGCGATTCCATCGGCCGGCGGCCGGCGCCGCAGCGATCGGCCAGGCCCAGCGCGAGGCCGAAACCGATGGTGGTAGCCGCGATGACCAGCGGGCTGCGCAGCCACAACTCGATCCATTCGGCCGCCAGCGCGCCCACCGCCAGCGCCGGCAGGCTTGCAATGGCCAGGCCCAGCAGCAATTTCCGCTGCACCGGATCACCGTCGCGGTCCAGGCCGGCGCGCGCGAGCGCGCCCAGATCGCGCCGGAAATAAATCGCCACGGCCGTCAGCGTCCCGGCATGCACCGCGGCGTCGAAGGCCAGTCCCTGGTCGACCCAGTCGGCGAATTGGCCGACCAGGATCAGGTGGGCCGAGCTCGACACCGGGAGGAATTCGCTGATGCCCTGGATCAGGGCCAGGATGACGAGTTGGAGAGCGGTCACGGATTCTTGTTTTCGAGTTTCAAGTTTTCCTGATTATGTAGGAGATTCAGCCGGAGAGCGCGGTGTCTACAAGCGCCGCATTTTTATTGAAACCGCAAATGAACGCGAATAAACGCAAATAAACCCGGATAAGGCCTGAAAGCTGAACCCGCACCGGCTGGGTGACCCCGGAAACGTACGATCAGCGTTGATCGACTCGCTCTTCAGCCTATTCAAAATTTGCGTTCATTTGCGTGCATTTGCGGTTTGAAACGGTTTTTCGGACCGTCCGTTAACGATCACTGAATACTGGCTGAGTCATCTACCTGACCAGAGAATCTTTCCGGTTTCTACCCGACCTCCGGATTCAGCGTATAGGTCCCGGTCAGCGTGGCCTGGTCGAGAACGTGGCCCTGCATCGCCTCCAGCGCCGTCGGTCCGTCGAAATCGGCCGGCAGATCCAGCTTTTCGACGTCCAGGGCGTAGACGGTGAAGTGGTAGTGATGCAGCCGCTCGTCGTTCCAGGGCGGGCACGGACCGTCGTAGCCGAAATAGCGCCCCTCCAGGTCTTCGACGCCCGCAAGGAACTGGGTGTAGTTGTTCAGACCCTGGCGCGCACCCGGCGGGCCCGGCGGGTTCTGCTTGCCGGCCGGAGTGACGCCGTCGCTGCATTCACCGGTCTCCAGCGTCTGCACGTCGACCGGCACGTCGACCATCACCCAGTGGAAGAAATCGACGCGCGGCATGTCGGCCGGCAGGGTCTTGCCTTCGGTATTCACGTCGTCGGCCCGCGACGGCACGTCCGGGTCCACGCACACGACCGCAAAAGATCGCGTACCTTCGGGTACCGCTGTCCAGGCCAGGTGCGGACTGACGTTGTCGGAAAGCGCCATATGATTTTCCGGATCCGGCCGGCCAAACGCAAAGCGCGGCGGAATGGGCTGCCGATCGGCAATGTCGCGGGAATCGAGCTGCATGTGGGAACCTCCTGATGGACAAAACGCGCGTTCTTGTCGGTTATGCTAGCAGCCCGCTCAACTGATGACGTGCTCATGATCCGAACCGCAATCGCTTTGCTGCTGACTTTCATCGCCCATTCGGCCGTCGCCGCGCTTCCGGGCCTGCCCGATTCGGTCAAGGCGCCGGCGGATGCGCCGACGGCCGCGAAGCTGCTGGGCTTCGAACCCGGCCAACGCCATCCCTACCATCACGAACTGCTCGACTTTTATCGCGAACTGGCCGCAGAATCGGACCGCGTTCGCATCGAAACCATCGGTCAGAGCCACGGCGGGCGCGATCAGGTCCTGGTGTACTTTGCCGGCCCCGAACGGATCGGGCAGCTCGAGGACATCCGGGCCGACCGGCTGCGCGCAAGCCGCGAAGGCGATGGGCCGCCGGTGGTCTGGCTGGGTTATTCGGTGCACGGCAACGAAGCCTCCGGCGCCTCGGCGGCGGTCGTGATGGCCTGGTACCTGGCCCATTCGGACGACGAGCAGGTGCTCGGCTGGCTCGACGACATGGTCATCGTCATGGAGCCGGCCATCAATCCCGACGGGCTGGCCCGCTTTGCCCACTGGGTCAACATGCACAAGGGCCGCAACCCGTCGGGCGACCCGAATGACCGGGAGCATGCCGAGGGCTGGCCGAACGGAAGGACGAGCTATTACTGGTTCGATCTCAACCGCGACTGGATGCCCCTGACCCACCCGGTCTCGCGCCAGCGCATCGCGCATTACCGGCAATGGCGCCCGCACGTGCTCACCGACGTCCACGAAATGGGCCATCGCTCGACCTATTTCTTCCAGCCCGGCGTTCCCGAGCGCAACAACCCGGCCACGCCTGAACGGGTGTACGAACTCACCGGAAAGATCGCCGAATACCACGGCTCGATGCTCGACGAGGCCGGACAGCCGTATTACAGCCGGGAAAGCTTCGATGATTATTACCTGGGGAAGGGCTCGACCTATCCCGACCTGACCGGCGGCGTCGGCATCCTGTTCGAACAGGGCTCGGCGCGCGGCCACCGGATGGACACGCCCTACGGCGAGCGCACCTTTGCCGACGCGATCGCCAACCAGGTGCGCACTTCGATTTCCACCCTGAACGCAAGCCTCGATCTTTCCGAGACCCTGGTCGATCACCAGGCCGATTTCTTCACCGAAGCGCGCGCGGCGGCCGGCGATGGCGGCTGGCTGCTGGGCGACGGCGGCGATCCGCTGCGCGCCCGGCGGCTGCTGGAACTGTTGCTGGGCCACGGCATCGAGGTCCGCTCGCTGGAATCGACCGTCACGATCGACGGCCGCGAGTTCGGCGCCGGAGAGGCCTGGGCGATTCCGGCCGCCCAGGACCAGTACCGCTTCATCGAGGCGATCTTCGCCACGCCGACCGAACTGCCGATGGAAACCTTCTACGACGTTTCGGCCTGGCCGCTGCAGCATGCCTTCGACCTGCCCCTGACCCGGACTCGGCGGCTGCCCGGCACTGCCGACGCACTTTCGACGCAAACCCTCCCGGAGGTCTCGCCGCGCAGCATCGGCGCCTCGGCGACGGCATGGGCCATCGAATGGGCGCAGCACGCCGCGCCGGCGCTTGTTGCAGAACTGCTTGCCGAAGGCTACCGCCTGCAGGCCAGTGAAGAATCGATGGAACTGACCACCGCCGCCGGACCCCGGGCATTCGGGCGCGGCAGCATCATCGTGCACGCCGGCATCCAGCCCGATCACCTGCCGCCGGTGCACGAAGCGCTGCAAGCCCTGGCCGAGCGTCACGACGTGGCCGTGTTTACCGTCGAAAGCGGACTGGCCCGAAGCGGGAACGACCTCGGCAGCCCGTCGAACCCGGTCCTCGAGGCTCCTAATCCGATCCTGCTCACCGGCGATGCGGTCAGCAGCTACGGCGCCGGCTATGTCTGGCACTGGTTCGACGTCATGCTCGACCAGCCGGTGACGCGGATCGACGCCGACGCACTGCCCTCGGACCTGGAGGCGTACACGCACATCATCATGCCGCCGGGCCGGTGGGGGCGGCTCGGCGACGGCTTCAAGGAATCGCTGACCGGGTTCGTTCGGAAAGGCGGGCAGTTGATCGCGCTGGGCCGCAGCGCGCAATGGGTGGAATCGCTGGACCTGGATTGGTCGTTCGCCGGGCGGGACGAATCGGACGAAGACGGGGCGGATGAAAGCGTAGAGCCGGCGGCCTATGCCGATTTCGAGCAGGATTACGCGCGCAAGCTGATCGGCGGCAGCGCGCTGGCGATGAACCTGGACAACACCCATCCGCTGGGCTACGGCTATGCCGAAGACCGCGTCACGGTTTTCCGCCAGGGCGCGCACGTGCTCGAGGCCAGCGAAAACCGCTATGCCACCCCCGGGCGCTACGCCGACCAGCCGCTGGTCGCCGGCTATCTCTCCGAAGAGGTATCGGACAAGATTGCCGGCACGCCGGCGCTGGCCGCCGACAGGCTGGGAAGCGGACTGGTGGTGCGGATTGCAGACGACTACCTGTTTCGCGGCTACTGGGCCGGCACCGAACGCCTGTTCGCCAATGCGCTGATGTTCGGGCAACTGGTCGGGGGCACCCGACTGCCGGATTAGGAGTCATCGAACAACGCCGTGCCGATCGCCCCGCGATCGGCACGCTGCGTCTCAACCGGCGTGCGCCAGCAACTCCTCGTGTTCGCGGCCGGCGGTATCGAGCAGTGCATCGCGATCGAGCAGCTGGACCAGCTTGCCGCGCACTGAAAGCATCTCTTCCTTCTGCATCCAGCTCAGGGTGCGCGAGACGGTCTCGATGGTGAGGCTCAGGTAGTTGGCGATGTCGCGCCGATCCATGGCCAGCCGGAACCGCATGTCGTCCTCGCCCCGGCTCGCGAGGCGACGCGACATGTTGAGCAGGAACGTCGCGACCCGCGCCCGCGCATCCATGCGGCCGATGACCAGCAGCAACTCGCGTGTCTCGGCCATATCGGCCGACAGCAGCTTGAGCATCAACTGGTTCACGCTGGGACTTTCATCGAGAATCCTCTGGAAGTCGCGGAACGGGATATCGCAGTAGCGGCTGTCGTCCAGGGCGACGGCGAATTCCGGATGCCGGCCCTTGCCGATTGCATCCAGACCGATCAGTTCACCGGGCAGGTGAAAGCCCGTGACGATCTCGTCGCCCTCGCTGGAAAGCTGGTAGGTCTTGACCGTGCCCGACTGCACCACGCAGACGCTGCGAAACTGCTGGCCGGCGTGGAACAGGTGCGCTTCGCGCTTCAAGGGCCGCTGGCGCCGGATGATCCGGTCCAGCTCGTCGCGCCTGGATTCGGCGACTTCCTGGGCAAAGCAGAGATCGAACAAGCCGCAATCACGGCACGAAACGCTGGAACTGCCTTTTTCGGAAAGCGGAATGGGCTTGCTCACGAGAACGACTCCCTGCATTTGGATCTTCTAATGCGGAGGATACCAAACAAATACAGGCGTCGGAGATCGTTTGCGACCAATCGTCGAAAGTCGTCGCAATTCGTCGCAATCGGTCACAAGTCGCCACAAGCGCGGCAACGGCGGATTCAGCGCGCCAGGCCGGCCGCTCCGGCGCGGCCGTTATTCCAGATCAAACGATCCGCGAGAATCGAGACGCCGACGAATTGTCGTCATGCTGAATGTAGGCGTCGAAAGCCATGGCGATCGCGCGTACGAACAACAGCCCCTCGGCGGTCACCTCGAAGCCGTGCGGCTTCCACTGCATCAGGCCGTCGTCGACCAGCGGCTGCAGTCGCTCCAGCTCGGCGCGGAAATAGCTCTTGAACGAAAATTCGTAGTCGCGCTCGAACGATCGGTAATCCAGTTCACCATTGCACATGATGGTGCTGATGATCTCGGCGCGCAAATGATCGTCGGTGGTCCGCAACAGGCCGCGCGCGATCGGCATTTTCCCTTCGCGCACGCTGATCTGCCAGTCCGGCAGCTTGCGGTGATTCTGGGCGAAGGCGTCGCCGACCTGCGAAATCGCACTCGGTCCGAAAGCCAGCAGGTCGAGTCCGGCCCAGGTCGAATAGCCCTGGAAGTTGCGCACCATGGTGCCGTTGCGGCGCGCCCTGGACAGATCGTCGTCGGGCAGCGCGAAATGATCCATGCCGATGAACTCGTAGTCCGCATCGAGCAGGCGCGTGAGCGTATTTCGGAAGATGGCAAGCTTGATCTGCGGCGCGGGCAGTTCGTCGGCCTTGATGCGCTGCTGGGCCTTGAACAGGTGCGGCATGTGCGCGTAATTGAACAGCGACAGGCGGTCCGGGTGCATCTCGATGACTTGTTCGACGGTACGCGCAAAGGCCTCGGTCGTCTGCTTCGGCAGACCGTAGATCAGATCGACGCTGATCGAATCGAACCCGACGGCCTGTGCCGCGCCGACGATCGAAGCCACTCGGGTCTCGTCGTGGACGCGGTTGACCGCTTCCTGCACCTCGGGATCGAGATCCTGGATGCCGATCGAAATGCGATTGAAGCCGATCTCCCGGAGCCGCCGGATATCGGCCGGATCGACCGAACGCGGGTCGACCTCCAGCCCGATCTCGGCCTCTTCGTCGAACAGGAAACGGGTCCGAAGCAATCGCAGCAGCTGCTCGATCTGCCCGGTCGAAAGAAATGTCGGCGTCCCGCCGCCCAGGTGCACCTGGTGGACCTTGCGATCGTGGTCGATGTGCGGCGCGGTCAGATCCAGCTCGCGCTCCAGGTCGATCAGAAATTCCTGACCGGCGGTTTCAGACCGCGTGATGACGCGGTTGCAGCCGCAGTAGAAACAGGGGCTCGAACAGAACGGAACATGCACATACAGTGAAAGATCGGCGGGTATCGGCAGCCGGTTGCTTTCCTTGAGCGCCGACAGCCACTCGCCGGGACCGACGTCTTCGCTGAACTGGACCGCAGTGGGATAGGAGGTGTAGCGTGGACCCGCACCGCCGTACTTGGCGATCAGGTCCGAGTCAAACTTGGGTCGAATGGGTGACTGCATAATGTCGACACGGGCGGAACATTGGATGGCCAAAGCATAAGCGCCCCAGTTGCGAGTCATTTTGACTCGCATCAATTTTGACAAACCTTGAAGCAACCCGACACGGCGCTTCCCTGGCCGTGGATTGCAACCGGTCCGCAGCATCGATCGCAGCGGCGTCGCCCGCCGCCCCGCCCTGCCCCGTTACGGGGACACGCAGTCGACCAGGAACTGCACCGCCGAATGATCGAACTGGTGCGCCAGCCACGGTCCCGCCGCCACCAGGACGCCGGTCAACGCCATCATGCCGGCTGCCGTGCCACGCAGCCACGGCGTCCGGATCCGGCTGCGCATTCGCGCCAGTGCCAGCCCGCCGCCGAGCAGCAGCGGCAGCGTGCCCAGCCCGAAGCCGAGCACCATCGCGATGGTCGGCACCGGGTCGGCCAGCAACCAGGACGCGGCCAGCACGCTGTAGAGGAGCCCGCACGGCAGCAGGCCCCAGAGCAGGCCCAGGCCGATCGCCTTTTCCCAGCGATCGGCCGGCAACAGCCGGTGAAACAGCGGCATCACGCGCCGGGTCAGCGGCTGGGCCAGTTCGCCGAAGGCGTCGCGCACCCGCCCGGGCAGACCGATGTAAACGGCAATCAGCAGCAAAAGCGCCCCCAGCGCGATGCGCATGACCGGCGCCGCGGCGGCGGGCAGCATGCGCTCGGGCAGCATGCCGAGCGCGGTCAGGGTCAGGCCCAGCAACAGGTAGCTGGTCACCCGGCCGGCGTGAAAACCCGCGGCCAGGCGATCGCGTCCGCGCGGCACCTGCCCATGCAGCACGGCCATGATTCCGCCGCACATCGCCACGCAGTGCGTGGAGCCGAACAGTCCGGCCAGCAGACCGGTCACCAGGGCCGCGCCGGGGGTCATCGGGGCCGGCCTGAAACCGCCCGGCAGAACCCCCGCAGGCGCTTGCCCTGCAGGCGATCAGACGATTCTGCAGGCGACAAGTGTGCACGCGAAAAGATCAATCGCTTGCAGGGCAAACTCCTGCGAAGGCTATTCACGTTTTTCCCTGTTCGTGTCTGAATCCTCCGTCTCGTCATCATCGAGAATATCCAGGGCCGGGGTGTCGAGGTCCTCGAACTGGTCGTTCTTCACCGCCCAGAAAAAGGCCCACACGGCCAGGCCGAGCAGCATCAGCGACAGCGGGATCAGGACATAGATGATCTTCATGCGGCTTCCGCAACGACGGGACGCTCAGAACCGGATTGTATCGTCTGCCGGTCTTGTGCCCGTCCGAGCCGCCGCGCGTTGACCACCACCGCAATCGAACTGGCCGACATGCCGATGGCCGCGGCCCACGGCGGCACCAGGCCGGCGGCGGCCAGCGGCAGCGCACAAAGGTTGTAGGACAGGGCCCAGACCAGGTTCTGACGAATGATCCGACGCACGGCCGGCGCACGCTGGAAAAGCGCCACCAGCGGCTGCAGGTCCCTGCCGGTCGCGACCAGGTCGGCCTGCGTGCGCGCGATGGCCGCGCCCTCGGCCAGCGCGATCGAGATATCGGCCCCGGCCAGCACCGGGGCGTCATTGATGCCGTCGCCGACCATTGCCACTACCGCACCGGAGCGCTGCAGACGCTCGATCAATGCCAGCTTGTCCTCCGGCAGCATCTCGGCGTGGGACTCGCCGATGCCCAGCTCGATTGCCGCCGAGTCAACGTTGACCCTGCGATCGCCGGACGCCAGTATCACTTCGACGCCGATCGCATTCAGACGCTCGATCAGCGCCCGCGCCCCGGCGCGGAACCGGGCCTCGACCCGGATCCAGGCCGGCTGTTCGGCGCCTTCGGCCAGCAGTGCCAGCCAGATCCCCTCGCCGGCTTCCGCCAGCGCCACGCCGGCCTGTTCGGCGACCCAGGCCGATCGCCCGAGCCAGTATCTCCGGCCGTCGATGCGGCCGACGACGCCGGCGCCGGCCACGCTCTTTCCGCCCTGGACCACCAGACCGCGATCGAAGCCCGTAAAGGCGCGTGCGACCGGATGATTGCTGACCCGCTCCAGCGCGCCGGCCAGCGCCAGCACGCGATCGCGATCCATGTCCGGTGCGGGCCGGACTTCGGCCAGCCGTGTCCCGGGCTCGGTCAGGGTTCCGGTCTTGTCGAATACGACATGGCTGATCTTCGGCAAGCCTTCCAGCGCATCGGGATTGGCCGTGAGCACGCCTTCGCGCGCCAGGCCGCGCGTCGCCGAGGCCAGCGCCGTGGGCGTGCCCAGCGCCAGCGCGCATGGACACGCCACCACCAGCATCGCCAGCGTGACCGGAATCACGCGCGCCGGATCGGCGTTCCACCAGTAAATCGCCGCCAAGCCGGTCGAAACCAGGATCAGCGCAATGAACCAGGCCGCGGCGCGGTCGGCCAGCTGCGCCAGGCGGGGACGCCTGCGGCGTGCCTCGCTGAGCAGGTCGGCGATGCCCGAAATCACCGTGGCGCGGCCGATACGCTCGATGCGAAGCTGCAGGGATCCGCCGGTCACCAGGCTGCCGGCAAGCACCGCGTCGCCGGGTGCGCGCCGCCGCGGCTCCGATTCGCCCGACAGCAGCGACTCGTCGACCGAGGCATCGCCTTCGGTCACCACGCCGTCGGCCGGCACCACGTCTCCATCGGCCACCTGAACCCGATCGCCTTCCTGCAACTCCACCAGGCCCACCGCTTCGCTGCCCGTTTCGGTCAGACGCCTGGCCTGGCCGGGCAACGCTCGCGCCAGCGCGCTGTGCACCGCGCCGGACTGCTGGCGTGCCAGCATCACCGCAAACCTGCCCAGCAGCAGGAAGAACACGAACATCACCACCGAATCGAAATACACCTCGCCGCTTCCGAACAGCGTGATGGCCACGCTGGAAAACAACGCCAGCAGAATGGCTGCGGCCACCGGCACGTCCAGTCCCAGGTGGCGCTGGCGCAGATGCTGCAGGGCCGAGCGATAGAACGGCTGGCCGGCATACAGCGCCACGGGAACGGCAACGATCATGCTGATCAGGCGGAAGAAGTGCTCTGTTTCCGGATCCATGTCTCCGGCGCCGCCGATGTAGTTGGCCAGCGCGTAGCTCATGACCTGCATCATGCCCAGCGCGGCCACGATCAGGTAGCGCAGCATCCGCCGGCGTTCGTTGCGGTCGCGGTCCAGGCCCGAATCCGGCGTGTCCAGGTGCGGCGGATAGCCGATGCGCTCCAGCGCCGCGGCGAGTGCCGACAATGGCGTTTGCGCCGGATCGAAGGTCAGGTGCAGCCGGCCGTCGCCGACGTCCAGCCGCGTCTCGGAAACGCCCGGATACTGGCCCAGGTAGCGATGCACCAGCCAGGCGCACGCGGCGCAGTGCACGTTCTCCAGCACCAGCACGATGCTGCGCCGGCCGTTCGTTTCCGGGCCGGCATGGAAATCCAGCACCGCGTCCCGGTCCCAGGCGGCGAAACGCCCGGGGTCGGCCTCGGGCGCGTCCGGTCGTTCCGGCAGGGCGTCGCGGAAATCGTAATAGCGATCCAGCCCGGCGGAATGAATCAGCGAGGCCACGGCCCGACAGCCTGCGCAGCACATCGCGCGCGACTGGCCGCCGATCTCGACCGCGAGGTCGGTGGCCGGCGGCACGGGTTCGCCGCAGTGGAAGCAGGTTTTTTCGGCAGGCTTGTTCAATTATCGGACGCGATTGGTATTGGGCGCGATCGGATTCACGGATTCTGGAAAGCCCGTCGCCGCTGCATGCAGGAGCTTGCCCTGCAAGCGATTCGGGGATTGCAAAACTACAAAACCTTTCGCCTGCACGGCAAGCTCCTACGCGGGCGGCGAACCGGTTCTATCGAAACCCGGAACCGTCGCTGTCAAAGCCGCTCCGGCTTCAGGGCGGCCTCCAGTCCATCGCCTTCGCGCCGATAGCTGGCCGAAATCCACCAGGTCTGCCCCAGGTCGGAGACGATCAGGCGACCGCGCGCCGGCACTTGCGCTGCGGCCGCGCGGTATCGGCCTTCGGCGGATCGGTTCAGCACGACCTGCCGGTCGCGGGCCGAATCGGTCGGGTGCTGAATCAGCAGCAGCAATTTTTCGCCGGGCCGTGCATCCGCGCTGGATGTCAGCTGCAAAAGCCACTCGCCTTGCGCAGCCCGCAAGGTGCCGGCCAGCCCGAGCGCCTCGGCCCGATCGGCGCGGACGTGGGTATCGACCAGCGCCTTGCCGAGTCTTTCGTAATCGCCGGTCATCATGTGCGGCGGATTCTTCAGCGCCACGCTCAGCGTGATGCTCGATGAAATCACGCCCCAGCCCAGTATGGCCAGGATGAGCCACGGCCAGAACTGGCGATACCAGGGGGTTGTGTCTTGCTGTTGCATGTTGATTTGATCTCTGGGTTCGATCTCCGGACTGCAGATCTTGACTATCTGCAATCGGAAAGACGTCAAGAGTAACAGTCGGCCCTTGCCTTGCAGGCAATTCGACGATCGTGCCGGCCCCAGCACCATTCGCTTGCAGGGCAAGCTCCTGCGCGCGGGTACCGACTCGGCATTTCCCGAAAACCGACCCCGGAAACCGACGGCTTCGAGGAAGCCATCACCGTCCTTCCGGCGGGATGTAGAAGCGCGTCTCGGATCGGTTCACGACCTCGCCGCTACCGACGTTGGACAACAGGATTTCGACTTCGTGCATGCCCGGCCCCAGCGCGCCCTGCGGCACTGCGAGCGTCAGCGGTCGATTGCTGACTTCGTCGGGCGGCACTTCGAAGCCCTGGCGCGGCGATACCACTCGAATCCCTTCGATGCCGGACGCCTGCACTTCCAGCCGCAGCGGCTGCTCGGTGCGGTTGGTGACCTTGAGCGCAAACGGGTTCTCGATCTCGTCGCCGGCCATCCGGTACAGCGCGGTGCGATCGCGCAGCACGTCGAGGTCGATCATCTCGCGACCGGTCAGCATCACGCCGAAGAGTGTCACCAGCAAGAGCAGCACGGCCAGGTAAATGAATATCCGGGGTCGGAGAATGCGCGATTTGCGTCCGGCCATGGCGTTTTCGGTGGAATAGCGGATCAGGCCACGCGGGTAGCCCATCTTGTCCATGACCTCGTCGCAGACGTCGATGCACGCCGCGCACGCGATGCACTCGATCTGCAGGCCGTCGCGGATATCGATGCCGGTGGGGCATACCTGCACGCAACCGTAGCAGTCGATGCAGTCGCCCAGGCCCAGTTCTTCCTTGTCGGCGTCGCGCTTGCGCTTGCCGCGCGGCTCGCCGCGCTGTTCGTCGTAGGAGATCACCAGCGTGTCGTCGTCGAACATCGCCGACTGGAAGCGTGCATACGGACACATGTACTTGCACACCTGCTCGCGCAGGTAGCCGGCGTTGCCGTAGGTGGCGAAGCCGTAGAAGATCGACCAGAACCATTCCCAGCCGCCGGCCTGCAGCGTGAACAGTGCCGGCACGAGTTCGCGAATCGGAGTGAAGAAGCCGACGAAAGTGATTCCGGTCCACGCCGCAAACGTGATGTACAGAAACTGCTTGAGCGCCTTCTTGCGGATCTTCTCGGCATTCCAGCGCTGCTTGTCCAGCCGCATTCGCTTGTTGCGCGAACCTTCCGCGAAACGCTCCATCCACAGGAAGACTTCAGTCCAGACCGTCTGGGGACACGCATACCCGCACCAAAGGCGACCCGCCAGTGCGGTGAAGAAGAACAGCGAAATCGCCGCGATCGCCAGCAGCAGCGCCAGCATGACGAAGTCCTGTGGCCAGAACACCAGCCCGAAGACATGGAATTTGCGCGCCGGAAGGTCGAACAGCACGATCTGCTGGCCGTCGAGATTGATCCACGGCAGCACATAGAACAGCCCCAGCAGAACCCACGCCGCCAGCACGCGAAGGCGCGAAAACCGGCCCTCCGTCTCGCGCGGGTAGACCTTGGGCGCCTTGACGTAGAGCTTGATCTCCTGCTCGCTGGCGGATTGAGAGGTGTTGGTCATTCAGCAGCCTGGATACGAAACCCGTCCACAGATTTGCACGGATGAACGCAGATTAAAAAGTGGATAACCACGAAGGGCACGAAGAGAAAAACCGCCAACGCTCCTGGTATTTGCCACGAGCGAACAAATCGATGGCGGACCTTCGTTGCTTCGCTTTCTCCGTGCTTTCTTCGTGGCCTTCGTGGTTCATGCTTTTGAATCTCCAGCACCTTTATCTGAGTCCATCTGTGTTCATCTGTGGATAGCTTTCAAAGGGTTTTGCTCATCGGTGGAAACGCGAGCGCGGGCGCAGCAGGAGCCAGGTGAACGTGCAGGCCGACGCAAAGCCCAGCCAGAACCCCAGAAAGGCGATCGTGTAGCCGGCCTGTCGAGAGATCTCCAGGCCGGGGAAGCTTATTCCCGCCAGTGCGATCGGATCGACGAACGCGAACAGGACCATGGTGGCGACGCCGGCGCCGAAGAAAGAAGGCCACAGGATGGCGCCCAGGCGCTGGGCCGGCGGTCGCCGCGGATGATCGAAATCATGGTCGGCGCGCGCGTTCACGGCTTCACTCGGCCGCCTGGGCGCCGGTACCCGAGCCGTTTTCTTTCAGGCTCAGGATATAGGCCGCGGCAAGCCGCGCACGGGTCTCGCCGATCAGGTCGTTCTGGGCGGGCATCACGCCGTTGCGGCCGTTGCGTATGGTGGCACGAAGCGTGTCCAGGTCGCCGCCGTAGGTATACACGCCGGTGGTCAGATCGGGCGCACCCAGCGCCGGATTGCCCTTGCCTTCCGCCCCGTGGCAGGAAGCGCAGAACTGCATGTAGTTCTGCCGCCCGGCCGTGGCCATGGTTTCGTCGACCGGCTTGCCGGCGAGTTTCTGCACGTAGACCGCCGTGCGCGTGACGCCGTCCTCGCCCAGCGCATCGCCCCATGGCGGCATTGCCGCCTGTCGGCCCTGCACCACGCTGTGCTCGATCTGCGACGGGTTTCCACCCCAGATCCAGTGATCATCGGTCAGGTTGGGATAGCCACGCGCCCCGCGCGCGTCTGAACCGTGGCAGGTCGAGCAGTTGTGCGCGTACAGGTTGCGACCCATTTGCACGGCCTGTGGATCGTCGGCAAGTTCGCTCAGGCTCAGGTCGTCGAAATGACCGAAGCGCTGTTCGAACGCCGCACGGGCCTGCGCCATTTCCTGCTCGTACTGCTCGGACTGCGACCAGCCCAGCACACCCTCGTAGCGGCCCAATCCGGGATACAGCACCAGGTAGAGAATCGAAAAGACGATCGTGATCCAGAACAGCCCGAGCCACCAGCGCGGCAGCGGATTGTTCAGTTCGCGCAGGTCCTCGTCCCAGACGTGGCCGGTGGTCTCGGACCCGTCTTCTTCCTTCGTCGACGGAATGCGCAGCCGACTGGTCCAGAGCAGAAACCAGATCGTGGCCACCAGCGTCCCGACCGTGATGATGATGATGTACCAGTGCCAGAAATTGCTCATGGCTTGTTCTCCCCGTTGGCGTCGCCACGGCGATCGCTGGAATCCTCGTCGCGATCTTCCAGCGGTTGACGCGCCTGCTCGTCGAAGTCCTCTCGACGCTTGATGACAAATACATAGACCACCACTGCGATGAAGCCGAGCAGGGCCAGCAAAGTGACGATGCCTCCGGTCATTCGCTGCCTCCCGCCATGCTGGTGGTCTGGTCCTGTCCGGTCCACTCGGTACCCATGCCCTGCAGGTACGCGATCAGCGCCTCCAGCTCGGTCACGCCGACCAGCTCGTCGAAAGCCGCCTCGATATCGTCATCGGAGTACGGATCGCCGAGGCGCTTCAGGGCACGCATGTGGTGCTGGATCTGCTCGGGATCGACCATGTTCTCGGCCAGCCACGGATAGGCCGGCATGTTGGAATCCGGCACTACCGCGCGCGGGTCCATCATGTGCAGCCGATGCCAGTCGTCGGAATACTTTTCGCCCACACGCGCCAGGTCCGGCCCGGTGCGCTTGGAGCCCCACTGGAACGGACGGTCGAAGACGAATTCTCCGGCCACCGAATAGTGGCCGTAGCGTTCGGTCTCGGACCGGAACGGACGAACCATCTGGCTGTGGCAGTTGTAGCAGCCTTCTCGAACGTAAATATCTCGGCCGGCCAGGCGGACCGGGCTGTAGACCTCCACGCCCTCGGCAGGCTCCACCATGGTCGCGCGGAACATCAGCGGAACGATCTGGGCCAGACCACCGAGGCTGATGACCACGATGATCAGGACCGCCATCAGGCCGACGTTTTTCTCGATTGCTTCATGTGCCATGTCGGATCTCCTTCAGGCGCTCTGCGGCTGTGGAATGGCGACCGAGCGCGCGCGATCCGGCGCGTTCTGCCAGGTCTTGTAGACGTTCCAGATCATGAAGAACATGCCGCTCAGGAACACCACGCCGCCGAGCAGCCGAAGTGCGTAGTAGGGCTCGGTGCGCTTGAGCACCTCGATGAAGGTGTAGGTCAGCGTGCCGTCATCGTTGAACGTGCGCCACATCAGCCCCTGCATCAGGCCGGCCGCCCACATCGCGGTGATGTAGAGCACGGTGCCGATGGTCGAAGTCCAGAAATGCCACTCGATGGCGCGCGTGGAATGCATCTTCTCCACGCCCCACAGTCTCGGGAACAGGGTATACAGGCTGCCGATGGAGATCATCGCGACCCAGCCCAGCGCACCGGAATGCACGTGGCCGATCGTCCAGTCGGTGTAGTGCGACAGCGAGTTCACCGTCTTGATCGACATCATCGGGCCTTCGAAGGTCGACATGCCGTAGAACGAAAGCGCGACGATCATGAACCGCAGGATCGGGTCGGTCCTGAGCTTGTGCCAGGCGCCCGACAGCGTCATGATGCCGTTGATCATGCCGCCCCAGCTCGGCGCGAGCAGGATCAGCGAGAACACCATGCCCAGGGTCTGGGCCCAGTCGGGCAGCGCGGTGTAGTGCAGGTGGTGGGGACCGGCCCACATGTAGATCGCGATCAGCGACCAGAAGTGCACGATGGAAAGCCGATACGAATAGATCGGCCGGTTGGCCTGGCGCGGCACGAAGTAGTACATCATGCCGAGGAAGCCGGCGGTCAGGAAAAAACCGACCGCATTGTGGCCGTACCACCACTGCACCATGGCGTCGACGGCACCGGAATAGACCGGATAGGATTTCCACATGCCCGCCGGGATCGAAATATTGTTGACGATATGCAGTACCGCAATCGTCAGGATGTAGGCGCCGAAGAACCAGTTGGCCACGTAGATGTGCTTGATCTTGCGCATCACGATGGTGCCGAAGAACACCACCGCGTACGCCACCCAGACCAGCGCGACCAATAGCGCCAGCGGCCATTCGAGCTCGGCGTATTCCTTGCCCATGGTCTTGCCCAGCGGCAGCGTGATGGCAGCGCCCACGATCACCGCCTGCCAGCCCCAGAAGGTGAAGGCCGACAGCTTGTCGGAGAAAAGCCTGGCCTGGCAGGTGCGCTGGACCACGTAATAGCTGGTGGCAAACAGCGCCGAGCCGCCGAAGGCGAAGATCACGGCGTTGGTGTGCAGCGGCCGAAGACGGCCGTAGCTCAGCCACTCGATGCCATAGGTCAGGTCGGGCCAGATCAACTGGGCGGCGATGATGACGCCGACGAGCATGCCGACGATGCCCCAGACCACCGTCATCACGGCAAACTGGCGCACGACCCGGTCGTTATAGGTCTGATTCTTCTGATTCATTGGATTGTTGTTCCGGTGACTGTCGTGGTGCAAGCGTATTCTCTTTGAGCGCTTCAGGCAATTATTGACACCGATCAAACTTTGACGCGGCATTCTCGGAATTCCCCGGCAATCCATCAGGTTATCATCGCTCGAATGAAACGTGGACAAGCTTCGACCGGGCTGGGCCCGCACGACTGGTTGCTGGCGGAAGCAACGCGCCGCAGCGAAGAGTCTGCCGGCGAATTCAGCCTCGACGACCCGGCGACGCGGGCGGCGGCCGCCGGCCCGGGCAGCATCGAAGAACGGCTCGTCCAGCGCGCGAGGCGGCTTCCCGGCGCGGACGAAGCGAGCGCCGACATCGGCCAGCTGCTGGGCGCTGCGCGCTGGATGACGCTGCTGCTGATGCTGCTGGGCCTGCTCGCCGGCGCTGCGGCGGCCTCGGGCATTCAGACCGGCGCAAACACCATCGCGCTTTCCTACGCGGTGCTGGTGCTGCTGGGTGTGCCGCTGGCCCTGCTGCTGGCCTGGGCCGCGCTGAACCTGCGGCCGGGCGGCAATGGCACACCCGGCCTGCCCGGACGAATCTTGTGGTGGCTGATGACGATATTTTCGCGCCGCCTCGGGCTTGCCGCCCGACGCCGGCACCTGGCAGGCGCGGTGGCCGAACTCGGACGCCAACGGGGACGCACGCTGATGGCGCTGGCCACCCACGCGTTCTGGACCCTGTTCTTCGTCGGCTGCATCGGCTGGATGTGGCTGCGTTTCCTGGGACTTCGCTTCGACTTCAGCTGGGAAACCACGCTGCTCTCGGGACAATGGCTCGAGCACCTGATCATTGCGATCGGCTGGCTGCCGGCCTGGCTTTTCGGGCTTTCGCTGCCCGGCCCGGAACAGGTGCAGCAGGTACTTGCCGGCCGCTCCAGCCCGGCCGACCGCAGCCTTTGGGCCAGCTACCTGATCGGCGCGCTGGCGCTGTATGGCCTGCTGCCGCGCGCACTGCTGGCGCTCTGGTACCTGCGGCGCTGGCGGCGCGCCCGGATCGCGCTGGACCTGGCTCGCCCCGGCTATCTGCGCCTGCTGCCGGCACTGGCCGGTCCAAGCACGCCGACCGGACCGCGCGGCAAGCCGCCGCCGGAACCCCCGTCGGTCCGACGTCGCGGCCCACCGGCGGCGGGCGGCAGCGGAAGTCCGGTACTGGTCGGCGTCGAACTGGACATCGATGAAACACGGTGGCCGCCGGAAATCCCCGGCTGCCGGGTGCTCGGGCGGGCCGACAACCGCCGCCAGCGAAACCAGATTCAGCAGGCGCTGGCAATGCTGGACGACAGGCCCGAGAAAATCGTCGCCCTGTGTTCGCTGGCGCGCACACCGGACCGCGGCACCATGACCTGGCTGGGCGAACTGGCCGAAATCGCGCCGGTGGAAATCCGGCTCGCCGACGCCGACCGGTTGCCCGCGCTGGGCATCGACGCCGGGCAGCGAAGCCAGGATTGGCGCCAGCTGGCCGAACGATTCGGCCTGAAACTCGCGCCGGCGGAATCTTCATGATGACCTGCCGTTTCTTCGAGTCAGCGACCGCCGCACCGCGCCGGGGCCGAATGTCCGCGCACGGTCGATAAAGTATGCTTTCGGCCATGGCAAACGCCAAGTCCGCAATCCTTCAGCTATCCGTGGTCGGCCACACCAACGTGGGCAAGACTTCGCTGGTCCGCACCCTGATGCGCGACGTCTCTTTCGGCGAAGTCGCTGCAGGATCGGCGACCACTCGCCAGGTCGAAGGCGCACGCCTGCTTGCCGACGGACAGCCCGTGGTCGAATTGTTCGATACGCCCGGCCTGGAAGACGCCGGGGCATTGATCGAGCAACTCGATGTAGAGGCCGGGCAGCGGCACTCCGGACCTGAGCGCATCCAGGCGTTCCTGGCGTCACCGGGGGCGACCGGCCGGTTCGAGCAGGAAGCACGCGTGCTCGAACAGATGCTTGAAAGCCACGCCGCGATTTACGTGATCGACGCGCGCGAGCCCGTGCTCGGCAAATACCAGGATGAACTGGCGATCCTGGCGCTGTGCGCCCGACCGCTTCTGCCGGTACTGAACTTTGCATCCAATCCGCACAATCGCATCGACCAATGGCGCGATGCGCTCTCGCGCGTCGGCCTGCACGCGGTCGCCGAATTCGACACCGTGGTCTTCTCGCTGGCATCCGAGGCCAGGCTGTGGCGCCGGCTGGCAACGCTGACCGACGCGCATGCCGCGGCGCTGGAAAAATTGATCGCGGATCGCGAGACCCAGGCGCGTTGGCAGCTGGCATCGGCCCACGCCATGCTGGCCGAACTGCTGGTGGATGCTGCAGCCGCGCGCCGAAGCGCCAGGCGCGACAGCCCCGAAGCTATAGCGCATGCGGGCAACTCGCTGCGCGAAGCCATCACGCGGCGCGAACAGCAGTTCGTGGAAAAGCTGCTTGAACTGTTTCGCTTTACCGAAGCCGATTACCGCACCGTTCCGCTGCCGATCGAGGCAGGCCGCTGGGAAAGCAGTCCGTTCGATCCCGGCATCCGCGCCATCCTGGGCCGTCGAACCGGCAGCGGGCTGGCGGCAGGTGCAGCGGCGGGTGCCGCCGTGGACCTAGCCACCGGCGGACTTTCGCTGGGCGCGGGCACCCTGATCGGCGCGCTGGCCGGCGGCGGCAGCGCCGGCGCATGGCAGCTGCGCCGCAAAATCGCCGACCGGCTCCGCGGGCGCATCGGCATCATGGCCGACGATGCCGTGCTGACAGTACTCGCCGCACGCGCCTTCGCGCTGCTGGACGCGGTCGGCCAGCGCGGCCACGCCGCGCAGAGCCCGGTGGAAATCGCGCAGAATCTGCCGTCGCCCTGGCCGTCGGGTCGGCTTCCACGGGTCCTGCACCAGGCACGCCTGCAACCCGAAATCTCGACCCTGAATCGGGGCGAGGGATCGGACGCGGATGCGCGGCACGCGCTGGCAGACGAACTGCGTCGGGCGCTGGCGGACGACTCACGACCCCGGATGAACGCCACTGAGTCGACCCTGCCGTAGCCTGCTTGCAGGCGAATGGATCTATCGAAAGATCCCGGGGAGGATTGCATCGCGACATGAGAGTCTCCCACGGGATTGTGGAGGTTGTCCCAGGAAGCGTCCGGGGCACCGACGGATCAGGTGGCCTTCTTCGGTCTCTGGATCGCGGCCTGGAGACCGCTCCTGTCCGGGGGTTGGTCGCACGCTTTTTGGTAATCCCGACTGACGGATTTATCGGACAAGCCAGTCCGGCAGCAGGTGGTCGCTGTTCCGGATGGCTCTGCGATACTCTTGCGCACCCGGCAGCATGTCCTCCAGCGCGTTCCAGAAACGCGGCGAATGATCCGGGTGGTCCAGGTGCGCCAGTTCGTGCGCGAAAACGTAATCGACCCGTTGCATGGGCAGGAACAGCAGCCGGATGTTCAGCGAAATGTTGCCGTTGGACGAGCAACTGCCCCAGCGGGTCTTCTGGTTGCGCCAGGTCACCCGACCCACGGTCTTGTCGAGTCGCCCGGCCAGCGCGTGAAAATGCGGCTGGAGCTGTTGAACGGCGCGCGCCTTCAGCGCCCGGACCAGCACGGCACGCGCAATATCGGCTTGGTGCCGGGGCAAACCGATCCGCACGCCGTTCCCGCGCCAGCGGAAAGAACTTCTCGTGCTGTCGGCCCAGGTCACGACCGCGGCCTGGTCCAGCGCGCGCAGCCGAAGCACTTCGGGAAAGGGGCCGGCCTCGGGCCCGTCCGAACGGCGGACGGGCATACGCGCACGAGTCGAGTCCACCCAATCGTGATTGGCGTCGACGAACCGCCGGATGAGGCGTTCGCTGGTTCCCGGCGGCGCGACCACTTCCAGCGAAGCGTCGCGCAGCACCTTGAGCTTGACGCGACGCGCGCGCGGATGAAAGCGGATGCGGAACGGGTACTCCATGCGCCAATTATGCTTGTTGTCGATCGCCGCGGCGAAGCATTCATGACCCGGGCAGGGTCCGGGTACACTGAAGCCATGCGCGCAATGGTGCTGGAACGAACGGCTGAGATCGAACGCGGCGGCGAGCCGCTGCGGCTGCGCGAACGGCCGGAACCGGAACCCGGCGAAGGCGAAGTTCGCCTGCGGGTCCACGTCTGCGCCGTCTGCCATACCGAGCTGGACCAGATCGAGGGCCGGGTCGCCACCGAAGTGCCGCGCGTGCTCGGTCACCAGGTGATCGGCACCGTCGATGCCTGCGCTTCCGGCGCCGACGAACGACTCGTCGGACAACGCGTGGGCGTCGGCTGGATCGGATCGGCCTGCGGACGGTGCAAGTGGTGCCGGCGCGGCGAGGAAAACCTGTGTCCCGACTTTCGCGCCACCGGTTGCCACCTCGACGGCGGTTATGCCGAATACATGACGGTCTCGGCCCGGTTCGTTCATCCGGTGCCCGAACCCCTGTCGGATGCCGACGCCGCGCCGATGCTGTGCGCCGGCGCAATCGGGCTGCGAAGCCTCCGGCTGGCCGGGATGAAAGACGGGCAGATCCTCGGTCTGACCGGTTTCGGCGCGTCGAACCACCTGGTGCTTTCGCTCGCCCGAATCCTGTATCCCGAAAGTCCGGTGATGGTCTGGGCGCGCGACGCGGGCCAGCGCGAACAGGCGCTGGAACTGGACGCCCGGTGGGCCGGCGACACGCACGAAACACCGCCCGAGGCGCCGGACGCCATCATCGATACGACGCCGGTCTGGATGCCGGTACTCGCGGCGCTCGACAAGCTTGCACCGGGCGGGCGACTGGTAATCAACGCCATCGCCAAGGAAAGCGCCGATCGCGATCGGCTGGCCGGCCTGGACTACGAACGCCAGTTATGGCGCGAGAAGGAGATCAAGTCGGTGGCCAACGTCACCCGCCGCGACATCGCCGACTACCTGCGGATCGCGGCCGACAACGCGCTGGCGCCGCAGGTCCGGGCCCTGCCGCTGGAAAAGGCCAACGAAGCACTGCGCCGGATCCGGTTCGGCGGCTTCCGCGGCGCCTTCCTACTGGAAATCGATGCCAATTGATATGGAATAAGCACTTGGAAAGTCCGGAAACACTTCACCCGGGCCTAGCCGATTTCGTGGTCGTGACCGAAATCGCCGAAGCCCAGGCTCTGGCCGAACCGATCTTCCAGCGCAAATACCGTGCGCCGGCCCCGCCGGCCAGCCACGGCCACCACATTCTGGCGCTGGTCAGAACGCTGGACCGCGCCTGGGTTGCGGCGTCGTATCTGAATTATCTGCCGTTCGAAAACGCGATGCTGATCGGCGGCGCATGCACCGATGGCGCCGTCCTGGGCGGGCTGCCCGAATCCAGGCGCGCGCAGATCCGCTCGGCCGGCGGCCTCATGCTTCAGACGGTGCGCTACGGCGAGGCACGATTCGCCGAGCGCTCGATCGCCACCTTTGGCCACTGCGGCGATGATCGGTCCTGGGCGGTGCTCTCACGATGCGGTTACCAGCGCCTCGACCACCCGCACCTGATCGTGCGCTGGAACCGGGAGCCAAAACCCTTGGTGCGTTCGGAACTGATCCGCAAGGTCGATGCGCTCGGCGCATTCTGAGCCGGCTGCCGGCGCGATCCGCAAATTACAGCTTGTTTACCCGGACGTCGCAGCTTGTCGTCAGCCGACATCCTCGAGAAGCAGCTCCAGATCGTCGACCGATGTCCAGTCGCGGCCGCACATGAAGCGCGGCAGAAACCAGCGCTCGCTGCTTCGCTGCACGGGTTCTGGATCGCAGCCCAGCGCGGCTTCCAGCCCAATCGATTCGCCGAAACGCGGCAGATACTCGCGCCTGAGGTAATCACTGGCCTGGCCGTAGGGATAGGCAAGAAATTCGGGACGGCGGCCGGATCGGCGCTGAATGTAGTCGCTGGCCCAGTCGACCTCGGCCCGGCACTCGTCCTCGGTATCGATAAGCCGGAAATCGCCGCGCCGGTTGTTGCGCTGCACGGTTCGGGCGAGCGAGCCGTGGTTGTGGTCCCAACTGTGGCTTTCGATGCTCATCAGGCCGGATCGATTCGCCGCACCCCACCAGTCGTCCGGCCAGACGCCCAGGCTCATGTAATCGACACGGTCGAGCTCGGCGCGCGCCTCGGGCGAGGCGATCGCGAAGGAAGTCACGTGCGGCCGATGCCGGGAATCGGCGGGCAGCGCGCGGACAAACCGTGAAAGCCGGTGGAACACGCTGGTCTGGCGGCCGCAGGTCGGATGGTCGAAATCGTGAAAATCCATGATCGAGCCGTCGTCCAGCGTGAGCACGGCAATCTTTCCCGGCAGACCGCCCGCGTCCAGAAGCGCCAGCGCCTCGGCCAGGGGCAGGACGGTCCAGCCGAGTCGGTCCAGCAACACCAGGTCCTCGCTGAAGGCGACCAGGTCGTTGCCGGCATGGGTGTTGTCCAGCACGTTGATCGAGTGCCAGGTCAGGATCACGCAGCGGTCTGTCATCAGC
>JAGXKW010000097.1 GCA_018334995.1 Wenzhouxiangellaceae bacterium | reverse complement strand
CGTGCATGTGCACGTTGATCCGAAGGTCCGGCGCATCCTTGTCCACCGAGGGACGTTCGCCGGTATGCGCGCGGATCTGGTCGACGACCGCATCCTTGACCCGCTGCTCGGCGAAGCGGCCGTGGCCGAGTGCGGCATTGATGCCGGTGAAATCCACGGCCAGCGTGTTTTCCGGGCCCAGGTGCTCCATCCATTGCACGCTTCGAACGCCCGCGTACAGGGCATCGTCGTCGGCAGCGTCGAACCGGACCAGCGGCAGCAACACTCGATTGGCGATGCGCGACCACAGGCAGACCCGGTAGGCGCCGGCCAGGTCGGCCTCGAACGCCGCGCCGCCGCGCCTGACTTCCACCGCCTGCAAGCCGAGTCCGGCCAGTTCGTCGGCGAGCAACTCTTCCAGCCCGCGCGGAGCCGTGGCGAACATGGCATGTGATATCGGCATTCGGGAACCTTTTTTCGACGATCGCTCGGCAAACCGCTTGATGACATGCAGATCAGTGATCCTGGCCGACCAGTCTGCGGTACTGCGCCCGGGCCGGGTCCAGCGCTTTGTCGCCTTGCTGGAGCTGGGCCTCGATTACTGAAGCCAGCTGTTCGGCCTCGGTCGCCGGGCTGCGCGACAGCATTAATTCCAGCAAGCGGATATTGGACGCGACGTTTTCGGGCGCGGTGAAGTCCTTGTTGTCGGCCTCCAGGCGCTCCAGCAGCCGCACGCGCCAGCGGATTTCGTCAGCGCGGCTGCCGGTCTGACTGCTGATGTCGGCGAGCAGTTCGATGCTGGACAGCACGCCTGGATCGTCATTTTCGAGCCCGATATCGTAAGCACGCCTGGCAAGCGTCCGCGCGCGCTGATGCTGATCAAGTTCGAGGTGCGCGCGTGCGCCGTCATGCAGGGCGTCGAGGGTTTCGGGATGATCGGCGCCCAGCATCCGCTCGCGCCATTCGGCCGTCGACTGATACAACGGCAGCGCACGATCTGCCTGCTCGGTGCGCATGTACACCCCGGCCAGGCTTTGTTGAATCCCCAGCGTGACCGGGCTGTTCACGCCCCAGGTCTCGCGGCCCAGCTCGAGAATTTCGCGGAGCAGTGATGCGGCCGCGTCGAAGCGCTCCAGGTCGGTCAGGGTCAGCGCCATGTTGTTGAGCACGCGCAGCGTGGACGCGTTGCGGCGACCGTATTTCGCGCTTAGAATTTCGCTGACTTCGCGTTCGGTTTCAAGCGCTTCCTCGTAGCGTCCCAGCGCGCCCAGTGCTGCGCCCACGTTCAGCCTGGCGCTGTAGTATGGCTCGTCCGAGGGCTCGAAATTCTCTCGTGCCCGATCGGCACTTTCGCGAAAGAATTCCAGCGCCGGCTCGAAATCGCCCGACAGCGCGTGCACATAACCGATGGTGTTCAGCGCGCGCACGGTGTTGGCGTGATGGCGGCCCAGCTCGCGTTCGGCACGCTCCAGGTTTTCCAGTGCGGTCTCCAGTGCTTGGCCGTTCTCGCCGGTGTTGACCAGCAGGTTGGCCAGGCTGTCCCAGGCATCGTGGCGCAGGTCGAGCTGACCGGGATCGTCGGCATCCATGCGCGCCAGGATTTCGTCGAGCTGCACGCCCGCGGCTTCAAAATCGCCGCTGTCGGAAAGCAGCCGGAAATACTGCTGGCGCGCGTGCAGCGTCTTGGTCGAATTCGGGCCCAGCGCATCCTTTCTCAGGTCGACGATCCGTTCGGCGAGCGGCAGAGCGCTGTCGATCATGCCGGCGTTGTCGTAGACCGCCCGGACGGTCTGGTACAGGTCGGCCTGCAGGCGCGGTTGATCGGCAAAGTCTTGCCTGATCTTGGCCACGGCGCGCTGGAGCATGAAATCGTCCATCAGGTCCTGCGCCAGATCGGTCGGGTTGATGCGCCCCACAGCGGTCTCGAACGCCTGCACGCCTGCACCGACGGTTTCGTCGCTGGCGGTGTAGTCGAAGGATTGCGCGTACTGATCCCGCAGTCTCTCGACGAAACCCTCGCCGAGCTGGCGAGGATCGAGGTCGCCCAGCATCGATTGCTGAAACGCGACCATGCGCTCCAGTTCCTGGGTCCGCGCCTCGGCGATCTGTTGCTGCGTCCGCGCCTGGTTCAGCCCTGCCAGCGCGAACGCCATGCCGGTGGCCAGCGCCACGATGATGACCGCGGTTGCGGCAACGCCCCAGGCGTTGCGCACCATGAACCGGCGCAAGCGGTAGCCACGGCCGTCGCCCATGGCGCGTACCGGCTTGCACTGCAGATGGTTGCCGATGTCGTCGGCCAGTTCCAGCGCACTTGCGTAGCGGTGCTCGCGTTTCGCCGCCACGGCCTTGAGCGTGATCGCGTCGAGATCTCCCTTGAACCGGCGCGCAAGCCGGCCGGGTGTAGTGCTGCGCTGTTGCGCGATGCGATCGGTGTTCTTGCCCGCATGGAGCAGAAGATCCGAGGGCGAAGCCGGTGGACGCTCGCACAGCGCCTGGAAAATCAGCGTGGTTTCGGTCTGCTTGAACAGCGTCCCGGCATGGGGGCGCTGGTCGCACAGGAGCTCGCACAGGATGATGCCCAGGGAGTAGATATCGGCGCGCGTATCGATGCTCGCCGAATCGTCGAAAAGCTCCGGGCTCATGTAGACCGGCGTGCCGGCCGAGTTCTGGCGGCGTCGGTCGCGGGCGCTGGTCTCGGCCACGGCGATGCCGAAGTCGATGATCTTGGGCCGCGGAACGCCGTCGATCATCGAAACCAGAATGTTCGACGGCTTGAGGTCTCGATGCACGATGCCTTTCTGGTGAGCGTGCGATACGCCGTGGCAGATCCTGACGAAAAGATCCAGTCGTGCGTGAATGTCGAGCCGGTGCTGGTCGCAGAATTCCAGCAGCGGCTCCCCCGGTACATATTCCATGGCGAAGTACGGGAAGCCGTCGGGGTTGGTGCCAGCCTCGAAAATCTGGGCAATGGCGGGATGCTGCATCTGCGCCAGGGCCTGGCGCTCGACAAGGAAATGCACTTCGCTGGCCGGGTTCCTGATCCTGTGCTGGATGAGCTTGACCGCGACCTGGCGGTCGACCGGCTCGAGCTGGCGGGCCAGAAACACCATGCCCATGCCGCCACTGCCGAGCTGTTGCAGCACCTTGTAGCCGGGCAGTTTCAGTTCGGCGTCGCCGGTTTCGTCTTCGGGCGCACCCTCGAATTTCGTCAGGAGGCTGGTGGCGTCCTCGTCCCGGCCGGGGTCGTGATGATCGTCTGGATTGTCTCGGTTGTCGTTGCTCATCAAAGTTCGTTCCCCTTGAACAATGCTCGCCCCGTTTTCGGAGCGTCATTATGCCCCGTCCGGCCAGAGAAGCAGCGTCTACGGATGTGGCCTCTGCTTTCGATCCGGTCCGTCGGACCGGATGCGGGGAGGAAAATCAGACGATGCGCAGTTCATCGTGCCGCGGCAGATACAGTGCGGTCCTGATGTCGGTCTCGCCCATCTGCTCGAATAATCTGCGATACAGGCCGAGCTGGGTTTCATAGCGCGCGGCCTCCTCGGACAGAAATCCCGCGAGCTCGCCGCCGGCGTGGTAGCCGGACTTGTAGTCGATGATCCAGCGCGTGCCTGCTTCGTCGATGAAGGTGCGGTCGATGACGGCGTTGACCAGCCGGCCGTCGACCATGCCGGTCAAGGCAAGCTCGCAGGCCGTGTCCCGGTGCCGGCCGCTCAGGATCCAGCGGCCGGTATCGCTGGCCAGCGTGGCGTCGAAGGCCGCGGCGATCATGGCGGCGGTGTCATCCAGCGTCTTCGGACCGGTGCCCAGCGCGCGCAGCAGCCGCGGGATGCGCGCTGCGAGTTCGCGCTGTTGGTCCGTTTCCAGGTTCTCGACGCCGATGTTGCCGACGCGCTCCAGCAAGGCGTGCAGCACGGTGCCGGCGCGGCGCGCCTGGGCGCCGGCCCAGTTGAACTCGATTTCGACCTCGCGTTCGTGCGGCGGCAGCTTCGGCGACCAGGCCAGGCGTTGGCCCATCGGCGGCTGCCAGCCGTCCGGCACGCGCCGGATGGATTGATCGGGCGTTGCAGGTTCGGGATCCCGCGCGCCACGGTCTTCGGCCTCCAGGGATCGTTCAAGCGATCCGAGGAAGTCCCGGCCGGCGCGTGGCCACAGGATCTCGAGCAGGCTTCCGCCGGCCGGCTGGATCGTGTCCCGCTCCGGATCCAGCACGCCGCTGACGACCAGCTGTCGCCGGGCGCGCGTGGCCGCGACGTAGAGCAGTCGCTGGTTCTCGTATTCGTCGCGCGCCTTCTGCTCGGCCCGGATCAGTTCGATCAGCGGCGTGTTGTCCGGCTGCCAGGCGGCGCGCAACGGCGCCAGCAGCACCTGCTCGTCGCCGTGCTCGGGCGTGAACGGCAGCCAGTACAGCAGTTCGCGATCGTTGCCGCCGATGCCCCGGTTCAGGCCGGGCAGCACGACCAGGTCCCATTCCAGGCCCTTGGCGGCGTGCATGGTCAGGATTTCGAGCCTGACCGACTCGTCCGGCGAATCGCCTTCGGTAAAGGCCTGTTGCAGCAACGCTTCGAAGTCGTTCCAGTCGTCGATGAGATCCTGCTGTTCGGCGTTCTCCAGCGTATCCAGAAACAGCTGGGCCTCGGCGGCGCCGGATGTCGCGTCTTCGAGGCTATGCGGACCGCCCAGGCGATGCCAGGCGCCCTCGACCCGGTCGCGCAACGAGCGTTTTCCGACCAGCGCGCGGGCGTCGGCCAGCGCACCGAATACGCGTTCGGCCCTTGGCCGGGTTTCCGCGGACAGACGGTCCAGCGCCTGCTCGTCGAACGGGTCGGCGCCATCGCCGGCCAGCGCATGCAGGTCGGCGAGGGTCAGCCCGCACACCGGTGATCGAAGCACGGCCAGAAACGCCGTGCGATCGGCCGGAAAGCGGATGGCGCGCGTCAGCGCCAGCAGGTCCTGCACCGCGGGACGGGCCAGCAGCGGGTCCAGCTTGACCGCGCGGAACGGGATCCCCCGGGCCTGCAGTGCAGGCAGGATTTCGGCCAGGTGGTTCCTGGCGCGCACGATTATCGCGGCCTTGTATTCCGGGTCGTCGGCGTGTTCGGTCAGTGCCTGCGCGACGCGTTCGGCGATCGCGTCGGCCTCCTGTGCGGCGTCGGCGCGCGCAAGCATCTCCACGTTGCCACCCGGGCCGCGACCGGCTTCGGAGCCGGCGTAGGCAACCGCGCCGGCGGCGACGTCCTCGGCGACGGGGAAAGCCGGACCCAGGGTGTCGTTGACCCAGTCGACGATCTCGGATTTCGAGCGAAAGTTCTGATCGAGCCGTAATGAGTCCAGTTCCAGGCCGGCCAGGCCCCGGTCGCGGGTGCGCATGAAAAGCCCGACCTCGGCTTCCCGGAAGCGATAGATGGACTGCATCGGGTCGCCGACGGCAAACAGCGTCCGGCCGTCGCCGGGCTGCCAGCCGTGGGTGAGCTTTTCCAGCAGGTGGAACTGGGCCCAGTTGGTGTCCTGGTATTCGTCCACCAGGATGTGCGAGAT
>JAGXKW010000037.1:24018-29842 GCA_018334995.1 Wenzhouxiangellaceae bacterium | reverse complement strand
CCCTACAAAACCACTAATGCCCGCGTAGGGTGCGTTGAGCGCAGCGAAACGCACCGCTGAGATCGCGGCACGACAGCGGGCCTGACTACGGGGTTGGAAACTTCGCGAGCGCTGGTTCAGGATTCTTTAGGTTTGCCCTTGCCAGACAGGTCTCTGTCAGCGCGGCGGGCTGACTACCGTCTCGACCATGTGCTGGATATTGAGCTGCAGCGTGACGTTGCCGCGCCAGCGGTTGAGCTCGAGGCGAAACGTTACGTGCAGCGGTTCGGGCAGTTCCTGGTGACACAGGTCGCCGGCCCGGAACGCGATCGCGTCGATCGCGGGGCCGCCAGCGACCGGTTCCAGCAGCAGCTTCAGATGCTTGCTACCGACCACCCGGCGATCCAGCACCTTGAACCGGCCGTCGAACAGCGGCTCGTCCCAGCCCTGTCCCCACGGCCCGGCGTCGATCAGGGCCTGCGCGGTTTCAAGGCTGAATTCGGATGCGCTCAGCTCGCCGTCGCTCAGAACCTCGTCGCGGCCGAATTCCAGCTTCTCGACGTGGGCTTCGAAGGCCGCTCGGAAGGCGGGCAGGCAATCCGGGGTCAGGCTCAGGCCGGCCGCACGCGCATGGCCGCCGAAGCGATCGATCAGGCCCGGGTTGGCGGCATCCAGCTCGGCCAGCAGATCACGCATGTGTACCCCGGCCGGACTGCGGCATGAACCCTTGAGCTCGGCGCCCCCATCGGCGTCCCGGTCGCCGGCCGGCGCCAGCGCAACCACCGGGCGACGCGTCTTTTCGCAGATCCTGGAGGCCACCAGACCGACGACGCCGGCGTGCCACTGCGAATCGTGCAGGCAGAATCCGCCGGCCGTACCCGCCAGCCCGGAGACAAAGTCCTCGGCCAGCCGCTCGGCGGTCTCCACCATCTCGGCCTGGATCGCCTGGCGTTCGCGATTGAGCGCATCCAGCTGCTCGGCCAGCGCCATTGCGCGGCCGAAATCGTCTTCCAGCAGGCAGCGGATGCCGATCGAGATGTCGTCGAGCCGGCCGGCCGCGTTCAGCCGGGGCCCGGCCACGAACCCAAGGTCCCCGGCCGTCACGTGCGCCAGGTTGCGTCCGGCAACCTCGAGCAATGCCGCGATCCCGGGTGCGCAGCGCCGGGCCTGGATGCGTCTGAGTCCCTGGTGCACCAGCCGTCGGTTGTTCTCGTCGAGTCGCACCAGGTCGGCTACCGAGCCCAGCGCGACCAGATCGAGCAGGCTGTCCAGCCTGAAATCGGCCTTTCGCCCGCGCCGACGCAGTTCGCCGCGCAGCGCGATGAGGGTGTAGAACATCACCCCGACGCCGGCCAGGTTGCGCGATGGAAAAGGGTCGCCGGGACAGTTGGGATTGACGATGGCGCTGGCACGCGGGAGCTCCGGGCCCGGCAGGTGGTGATCGGTGACCACCACCTCGATGCCGGCCGCGCGCAGGTGCTCGACGCCCTGCAGCGAGGAGATCCCGTGGTCCACGGTGACCACCACGGCCGGCGCATCGTCGACGCACTCGGCGGCCAGCTTCATGCCCAGTCCGTAGCCGTGGCGAACCCGGTCGGGCATGCGCCAGCGCACGTTCGTCGCGCCCAGGCCGGTCAGGCCGCGCACCGCCAGCGCAGTGCCGGTGGCGCCGTCGGCATCGAAATCGCCGACGATGACGATGCGCCGGTCATCCTCGATGCAGTCGGCCAGAAGGCCCGCGGCGGCATCCAGCCCGCCCAGTGTCGGCGGCAGCAGGGATTTGAGCGAGTAATCCGGGACTGCCGTGGCGCCGCGGGCGGCCAGCGCACGGCCCACCACGCGCGAGGTGCAGCCTGCCAGATCCCGTCCGGGCATGCGGTGCACCACGGCGACCCGCCGCATCAGCGCATGCCCTCGCTCGTCTCGAAGCCGCCGGCCTGGCGGCGCCAGAACATCATCGGTGCGAGCCGTCCCAGCCGCCAATAACCCGTGCTGCCGACAACGAAGATTTCTGCCAGTCGACCACGGCGCTGGGCGCGAGCGGCCGGGACCAGCCAGTGCCGGCTCAGCCGCTCCAGCGACGTGTCGAGATCGGTCGACTGCAGCGGCCAATGGACCAGACAGGCCGCCTCGGCCACTTTGTCGAAGCGTGTTTCCGGGTCGGCAAGGGGCACGCCCAGCCAGTTCGCCAGGCCCCGCATGCGCGCGCTGCCGGCGCCGTCGACGACCCGCAACGGCTGCCGGGGCGATGCCGGTGCTGGCATCTTTCCCGGACCCCAGAACCATAATCCGACGCCCTGCTGGTCGGCGCGCGACAAGGGTCGAAACTGATGGAATATCATCTGGCTTTCGTTGATCAGTCCCCGCCAGCGGGCCCCGCCCGGACCTTCCGGGAGCACGTCGTCGAGCCGTTTGCCGTGCACTTCGTCGGGACTCGAGAATGAGCAGGCCGGGTCTTCGTCCAGCCCCAGCAGGCCGAAGCGATCGCCGGGCTCGGGATTCCACTGCAGGCCCTCGGCGCGAAACATCGTCTGCAGCTCCTCGACCACCGGACGCATGGCCTCGGAACCGAAATCGAGCGGCATGGCGCGGTCCAGCCAGACCGCGGTCAGGTCCGGAATCAGCCGTACCGGATCGAAGCGCAGCCACCAGCCGGGCGGTGGGTCCTCGCCACCGTATCCGGCCAGGCGCGACAAAACCGCCGGGGCCGGCAGCGGCGCGGATTGCATCAGCATGGCGAGCGCCTCGCGCTCACCGCAGTCGAAACGGTTCCCGCGCTGCAGAATCCGGCGCATTTCCGGCGGCAGGCGCTCGGCCCCGCCGGGCAGCGATTCGAGCAGCGGCAGGTGGATGATCAGGCGGTTCAAGGCCTGAGCAGCCTTGAGTGATCCGGCGTGAGCGGCATCGGCCGGCGCCGGCGGAACGGGGGTTGGGAGACGGACCGAGACACCGCCTCAGACCCCGTCGTAGCGAACCTCGACGAGCTCATAGACGCGCTTGCCCTTGGGCGTATCGACCTCGATGGTGTCGCCCTCTTCGCGGCCGATCAGGGCGCGCGCCAGTGGCGCCGATATCGCGAGGCGGCGCTCTTCCACGCTGGATTCGAGGTCACCCACGATATGCCAGTGCACCTCTTCGGCGTCGTCGACGTCTTCCATCAGGGTTACGTGTGCACCGAACACGACCTTGCCGCCGACATCAAGCGTCGAGGTGTCGATGATGCGCGCGTTCGACAGCGAGGATTCCAGATCGCGAATGCGTGCCTCGATCATCCCCTGCTGCTCGCGCGCGGCATGATATTCGGCGTTTTCCTTGAGGTCGCCATGCGCACGAGCCTCGGCGATCGCCTCGATCACCTGCGGGCGCTCGACCTTCTTGAGATGGTTCAGTTCTTCACGCAGGCGCTCGGCGCCCTGCTTGGTCAGCGGTGTCTGGGACATGGGCTTTGCTTCTGTCCTTAGCGTTTGTGAAGTTCGGCAAGGCTGGCGACATCGCGTTCGTGCCAATGCTCCAGCGCTTTCAGCGTAGCGCGCGCGCCGGCAATCGTCGTGGAATAGTTGACCTTGCGCTGTAGCGCCTCGCGCCGGATCGAGAACGAATCGGTGATCGCCTGCCTGCCCTCGGTAGTGTTGACAATATAGTCGATTTCGCGATTCTTGATCAGGTCGACGATATGTGGCCGACCCTGGGTCACCTTGTTGATGTAATCACACTCCACGCCGTTTTCAACCAGGAACTTCCAGGTGCCCTCGGTCGCCACCAGGGAAAATCCCCTGGCCTTCAGGTCGCGTGCGACCGGCAGCAGGTGTTCCTTGTCGGCGTCGCGCACCGACAGGAACGCACGACCGTTGGCCGCAGCCTGAATGCCCACACCTTGCTGACCCCGGGCGACCGCGCCGCCGAACGATTGGCCAACGCCCATGACCTCGCCCGTGGAACGCATCTCGGGGCCCAGAATGGGATCGACGCCGGGGAACTTGATGAACGGAAATGCCGGCTCCTTGATCGAGTAGAATCGCGCTTCAAGATCCTCTGTAATTCCTTGTTTCTCAAGTGATTCAGCCACCATGCAGCACGCCGCGATCTTGGCCAGCGGGACGCCGGTGGCCTTGGATACGAACGGCACCGTGCGCGAAGCGCGCGGGTTGACCTCGAGCACGAAGATATCCTCGCCGCGCACCGCAAACTGGACGTTCATGAGGCCCACCACGCTCAGCCCCAGGGCCATCTTGCGGGTCTGCTCGGCAATCTCGTCGATCACACGCTGCGACAGCGAAAACGGCGGCAGCGAGCAACTCGAGTCCCCGGAATGGACCCCGGCCTGCTCGATGTGCTCCATGATCCCGCCGATGACCACGCGTTCGCCGTCGCATACCGCGTCGACGTCGACTTCGATGGCGTGGTCCAGAAATCGATCCAGCAGCACCGGCGAATCGTTGGACACGCTGACCGCTTCGCGCATGTAGCGCTTGAGTTCGTCGACGCTGTGGACGATGTCCATGGCCCGGCCGCCGAGCACGTAGGACGGCCGCACCACCAGCGGGAAACCGACCTCGCGCGCCAGCACCACGGCCTCTTCGAGCGTGCGCGCGGTGCGGTTCGGCGGCTGTTTCAGCCCCAGACGATTGAGCAAGTCATGGAACCGCTCGCGGTCCTCGGCCAGGTCGATGCAGTCGGGGCTGGTGCCGATGATGGGAACGCCGGCGGCTTCCAGGTCGCGCGCCAGCTTCAGCGGCGTCTGGCCGCCGAACTGGACGATCACGCCCTCGGGCTGCTCGATCTCGATGATCGCAAGCACGTCTTCAAGCGTCAGCGGCTCGAAATAAAGCCGGTCGGAGGTGTCGTAGTCGGTCGAAACCGTTTCCGGATTGCAATTGACCATGATGGTCTCGAAGCCGAGTTCGCGCATCGCCATCGCGGCGTGCACGCAGCAGTAGTCGAACTCGATGCCCTGCCCGATCCGGTTGGGTCCGCCGCCCAGGACCAGGATCTTGCGCCGATCCGAAGGCTTCGCCTCGCAATCTTTCTCCCAGGTCCCGTAAAGATAGGCCGTAGTCGTGGCGAACTCGGCCGCGCAGGTGTCGACTCGCTTGTAGACCCGCCGGATATCCAGCGTCTGGCGCAGATGACGGATGATTTTCTCCGCCGTGCCGAGGATACGCCCCAGTCTGGCATCGGCGAACCCGTGCCGCTTGAGCCGGTGCAGCGTCGGACCGTCCAGCGCATCGATCCCGCCGGCGCGCACTTCGGCTTCGAGCTCGATGATCTCGAGCACCTGGTCCAGGAACCATGGATCGATGCGCGACAGGCGCTGGACTTCGTCGAATTCCAGCCCGCGCCTGAACGCCTCGGCGACGTACAGGATGCGTTCGGGACCGGCTTCGCGCAACTCGCGCTTGAGCAGGGTTTCGGGATCCAGGTCCGGGTGTTCTTCCAGCGGCAGCTCGTCGAACCCGTCCAGCCCCACCTCGAGGCTGCGCAGCGCCTTGTGCAGCGATTCCTTGAACGTCCGACCGATCGCCATGGCCTCGCCCACCGATTTCATCTGCGTGGTCAGGCGCTTGCTCGAGGTCGGGAACTTCTCGAACGCGAAGCGCGGAATCTTGGTGACGATGTAATCGATGGTCGGCTCGAACGAAGCCGGCGTGGCCCCGCCGGTGATTTCGTTTTCCAGCTCGTCGAGCGTGTAACCCACCGCCAGCTTGGCCGCGACCTTGGCGATGGGGAATCCGGTCGCCTTGGAAGCCAGCGCCGAGGAGCGCGAAACGCGCGGATTCATCTCGATGACCACCATGCGTCCGTCTTCGGGATTGATCGCGAACTGCACGTTGGATCCGCCGGTTTC
>JAGXKW010000037.1:0-23506 GCA_018334995.1 Wenzhouxiangellaceae bacterium | reverse complement strand
CGCCTTCGCGCACCAGGTCCAGCGCACAGTTCAGCGCGGTCTGCCCGCCCATGGTCGGAAGCAGCGCATCGGGGCGTTCCCTGGCGATCACCTCGCGCACGAAATCCCAGCGCACCGGCTCGATGTAGACCGCGTCGGCGATCTCCGGGTCGGTCATGATGGTGGCCGGATTCGAGTTGACCAGGATCACCCGATAACCCTCGGCGCGCAGCGCCTTGACCGCCTGCACTCCGGAATAATCGAACTCGCAGGCCTGCCCGATCACGATCGGACCGGCGCCTATGATCAGAATGGATTTGATGTCGGTTCTCTTAGGCATAAAACGTATTGAAACCGCAAATGAACGCAAATGAACGCAAATAAAACCCGGATTCAATTTGCTGAATTAATTTAGGTCCCCTAGATCGGAACATCGTCGTCATGGTCGATGACCATTCGCTTCACGCCAAGACGAGGCGTGCCGAAATTGAGCAAGAGGCCAGCCTGAAATGCACCAGCCTTCAAGTAGTTCATCAATTGCGCCTGATGCTCGGGCAGCACTGCTCGCACGGCCTTCAACTCCAGCACGAGGCGTGCATCGATCAGGAAATCGGCCTTGAAAGTACCGACTTGCGTGCCTCGGTAAAATACCGGTAAGGGACATTCTCGCTCCAGAGGGATCCCTGCGTCCCTGAGCTCCAGTTCCAGCGCATTGGCGTAAACGCCTTCCAGAAAGCCGGCGCCCAGCGCATTGCTGACCGCTATCGCGCAGCCGATCACGCACTCTGAAACCGTTCTTCCATTTGCGTTCATTTGCGTTCATTTGCGGTTTTCATCAAATGAACGAACTGCTCGAACAACGGCCGAAGATCGTGCGGGCCCGGGCTGGCTTCGGGGTGCCCCTGGAAGCCGAACGCCGGCGCGTTTTCGAGACGGATGCCCTGCAGGCTGCCGTCGAACAGGGACTTGTGGGTGGCGCGCACGTGCACCGGCAGGCTGGCCTCGTCGACCGCGAAACCGTGATTCTGGCTGGTGATCAGCACGTTTCCGGTCGCCAGGTCCTGCACCGGGTGGTTGGCGCCGTGATGGCCGAACTTCATCTTCACCGTCTTCGCGCCCGCCGCCAGTGCCAGCAACTGATGACCGAGACAGATGCCGAAGGTCGGGATGCGGCGCGAAAGGAGCTCGCGGATGGTCGAGATCGCGTAGTCGCATGGCTCCGGATCGCCGGGACCATTGGTCAGCATGAACCCGTCCGGCTCCAGCGCCAGGGCCCGGTCGAGCGGACAGTCGGCCGGGACCACGGTGACCCGGCAGCCGGCGTCGACCAGCAGCCTGAGGATATTGCGCTTGGCGCCGAAATCGTAGGCCACGACATGGCACCCTGCTGCGCTGGCGTCCGGGACGGGCGTGCGCGACTCGATCGCCGGCGAGCCTTCGTTCCAGGCGTGGACTTCGGCGCACGAATTGGGACGGGCCAGATCCTGCCCCACCATGGGCGGACAGTTCCGCGCCCGTTCCAGGGCCTGGGCCGGGTCGACATCGTGACCGCTCATGATGCAGCCGTTCTGCGCACCGTGCTCGCGCAGCCTCACGGTCAGCGCACGGGTGTCGATGTCGCTGATCGCGACTACACCCTGATCGCCCAGCCATTCCGGCAGCGTCCGGGTCGCCCGCCAGGAACTGATGCGGCGCGGGCAGTCGCGCACGATCAACCCGCCGGCGCGGGCGCGATCGGACTCCATGTCTTCGGGATTGACGCCGGTGTTGCCGATATGCGGCATGGTCAGGGTCACCAGCTGGCCGGAATAGCTCGGATCGGTCAGGATTTCCTGGTAGCCGCTCATGGCGGTGTTGAAGACCACCTCCCCCACGGCCGAGCCGGACGCACCAAAACCACGCCCGGAAAACAGCGTGCCGTCTTCCAGTGCCAGAACCGCTTTTTGATGGACCAAGAACGCTCTCCAGATATGCAAAACGGGGCGTGGGGCCCCGTCCGTCGAATCCCGGACACGATGCCCGGCGCTCGAAGGAGAATTGTAATTGAAATCCGGGCCGGGGTTTACGCTTTACGGGACCGCTCCATCCATGCTGCGGCAGCCCGCAACCGGAGGCCGTCAAGCCAGAACGTCGCGCATCGAATACCGCCCGGCCGCGCGGTCGACCAGCCAGCCCGCCGCGTGCAGGGCGCCGCGCGCGAACACGGCACGATCGGTGGCACGGTGGGACAGTTCCAGACGTTCGCCGGCGCCCAAAAACATCACGGTGTGCTCGCCGGGCACATCTCCGCCGCGAGCGGACTGATAGCCGATTTCGCCGCCGCTGCGCGCCCCGCTCCGCCCGTATCTGGCAACCCGATCGTGATCCAGAGCGCGCGCTTCGGCCGCGGCACGACCCAGCGCAAGCGCTGTCCCGGACGGCGCGTCGATCTTCCAGCGATGATGCAGTTCGGAAATCTCGATGTCGAAAACCTCCGGAAGGCTTTCCGCCGCGCGCTTGACCAGGTCGACCAGCAGGTTGACGCCCAGCGAAAAATTGGCCGCCTGACAAACCGGTATCTTCTCGCTGGCGGCCTCGATCTGCCGCTGCAGCCGGGCGTCGAGCCCGGTCGTGCCGATCACGATCGGGACGCCGAGCTCGACGGCGTGCTCGAGGCTTCGCCGGCAGAGTTCGGGCCGGGAGAAATCGATGACGACGTCGCCCGAATCGGCCGCGCCGAAGAAGCCTCGCCGCGAGGCGCGTGCGCTGACCTCGAACGCATCGTCTTCGCCGACCAGGCAATCGATTTCGCGACCGATCTTGCCGGTCGCGCCGCTCAACAGGATCTGCACAGGCATCGAAGATTTACCGGATGATCGTTGCCGGGATTATAGCTGTATTGGGCCGGCATCCCGCAGCGGGGCGGATTCGCTGCCGGTTCGGCGTCTGGCGCGGCAGGCTTGTCGGACAATGCTGACCGCCGGGCACCGACTCGCGGCGACCTGACCTTATAGTCCCATCCGGTCGAAGAAATCCTTGACCGAGTCGGTCCAGCTACGCGACTTGGGGCTGTGCTTGCTGTCGTCGCCGTCCTGCAGCGTTTTCTGCAGTTGCTTGAGCAGGTCTTTCTGCTCACGCGTGAGGTTGACCGGCGTTTCGACGACGACCCGGACCATCAGGTCGCCCGGCCGGTTGCTTCTGACCGACTGCACGCCCTTGCCCTTGAGCCGGAACGTGCGCCCGGTCTGGGTTTCGGACGGAATCTTCAGGTTGACCGATCCATCCAGCGTGGGCACCTTGATCTGTCCGCCGAGAATCGCGGTCGTGATGGAAATCGGAATCTCGGCATACAACTGGTCGCCGTCGCGCTGGAATATCTTGTGCGGGCGCACCTGGATATCGACATACAGATCGCCTGCGGATCCGCCCTGGGCGCCCGCGCCGCCCTCGCCACTCAAGCGAATTCGATCGCCGTCGTCCACGCCCGGCGGCACCTTGACCTGCAGCGTGCGCGTCTCGCGCACCTGGCCGGAACCGTCGCAGACATTGCATGGATCGCTGATTTCACGACCCGATCCACCGCAGGTCGGACAGGTCTGCTGGACCGAGAAAATTCCCTGCTGCATTCGCACCTGCCCGGCGCCGCCGCAGGTCGAACAGACCTTCATCTTGCCGCTGGTAGAACCCGAGCCGCTGCAGCTGGAGCACTTGCCGATGCCGGGAACGCGGATCTCCCGGGTCACGCCCTGCACGGCCTCTTCGAGGTCGACCTCCAGGGTATAGCGCAGGTCGTGCCCGCGGTTGGCGCGCGCCCGACCGCCACGCCGGCGGCCGCCACCGAAAATATCGCCGAAAATATCGCCGAAAATATCGTTGATGTCGCCGAATCCGGCGCCGCCGGCCCCGCCGAAGCCGCCAGCCTGACCGTTGACCGCGTCGTGACCGAAGCGATCGTAGGCTGCACGCTTCTCGTCGTCCTTCAGGACTTCGTAGGCCTGCTTGACTTCCTTGAACCGGTCCTGGGCGCTTTCGTCGTCGGGATTGCGGTCCGGGTGAAACTTCATCGCGAGACGCCGATAGGCCTTCTTCAGGTCATCGATCGATGCGTCCCGGCTTACGCCCAGTACTTCGTAATAGTCACGCTGGCTCATTCAAGTGCTCTTTTTGGCTCATTCAAGTGCTCTTCCGTCGAATCACTGCCTGCTGCAACGCAAACTGCCGCCCGGTAGGCGGCAGTTTGCGCAAAACGCCGCCGTCACGGCGCCGGCTTACTTCTTGTCTTCGTCATCGACTTCGGTGAATTCGGCATCGACGACATCTTCATCGCTTTCCTCGGCACTCTTGGCCGCCTCGTCGGCCGCCTCGGCCGCCGCGCCGGGATCCTCCTGGGCCGCGGCCTGGTAAAGTCCGGTGGCCGCCTGCTGGAGATCGTTGACCGCCGACTCGATGGCGTCCTTGTCGTCGCCCTTGAGGCTTTCCTCGACCTTCTCGATCGCCTTTTCGACCGTCTGGCGCGTATCGTCGTCGATTTTGTCCTCGCTCTCCTTGAGCATCGACCGGGTCGAGTGGACGATCGCGTCGGCGCTGTTGCGAGCCGAAACGAGTTCGTGGAAACGCTTGTCTTCCTCGCGATGCGCCTCGGCGTCGGAAACCATCTTGTCGATTTCGTCTTCGGACAGGCCCGAACCGGCCTTGATTTCGATGCGCTGCTCCTTGCCGGTCTCCTTGTCCTTGGCCGAGACGTGCAGGATGCCGTTGGCATCGATGTCGAAGGTCACCTCGATCTGCGGCATGCCACGGGGCTTGGGCGGAATACCGGCCAGGTCGAACCGGGCCAGCGACTTGTTGGCCGCGGCCTGTTCGCGCTCGCCCTGCAGCACGTGGACGGTGACCGCGCTCTGGTTGTCTTCGGCGGTCGAAAACGTCTGCGACGCCTTGGTCGGAATCGTGGTGTTCTTCTCGATGAGTTTCGTGAACACGCCGCCCAGGGTCTCGATGCCCAGCGAAAGCGGCGTGACGTCGAGCAGCAGCACGTCCTTGACGTCGCCCTGCAGCACGCCGCCCTGGATCGCCGCACCCACGGCCACGGCCTCGTCCGGGTTGACGTCCTTGCGCGGTTCACGGCCGAAGAACTCCTGGACCGACTTCTGCACCAGCGGCATGCGGGTCTGGCCGCCGACCAGGATGATTTCGTCGACGTCGCCGATCTTGAGTCCCGCATCGTTGAGCGCGGTCTTGCATGGTTCGATGGAACGCTTGACGAGTTCCTCGACCAGCGACTCGAGCTTGGCCCGGGTCACCTTGATGTTGAGGTGCTTGGGCCCGGTCTGGTCGGCCGTGATGTAGGGCAGGTTGACTTCGGTCTGCTGGGCCGAGGACAACTCGATCTTTGCCCTTTCCGCGCCTTCGCGCAGGCGCTGCAATGCCAGCGGGTCCTGGCGCAGGTCCACGCCCTGGTCCTTCTTGAACTCGGCGATCAGATAATCCTGCAGGCGGTTGTCGAAATCCTCGCCGCCCAGGAAGGTATCGCCGTTGGTCGCCAGCACTTCGAACTGCTTTTCGCCGTCGACGTCGGCGATCTCGATGATCGAAACATCGAACGTGCCGCCGCCCAGGTCATAGACGGCGACCTTGCGATCGGCCCCCGTCTTGTCGAGCCCGTAGGCCAGTGCCGCGGCGGTCGGTTCGTTGATGATGCGACGAACGTTCAAGCCGGCGATCTTGCCGGCATCCTTGGTTGCCTGGCGCTGCGAGTCGTTGAAGTAGGCCGGCACCGTGATCACGGCCTCGGTCACTTCCTCGCCCAGGTAATCCTCGGCGGTTTTCTTCATCTTCTGCAGCACACGGGCGGAAACCTCCGGCGGCGCCATCTTCTTGCCGTCCACTTCCACCCAGGCGTCGCCATTGTCGGCTTCGATGATCTTGAAACCGACCAGGTCCTTGTCCTTCTGAACCACCTTTTCGGAATACTTGCGGCCGATCAGGCGCTTGACGGCGTACAGCGTGCGGTCCGCGTTGGTGACGGCCTGGCGCTTGGCCGGCTGGCCCACCAGTACTTCATCGTCCTTGGTGAAGGCCACGATGGACGGCGTGGTGCGATCACCCTCGGCGTTTTCGATCACGCGAGTCTTGCCGCCTTCCATCACGGCCACGCAGGAATTGGTGGTTCCCAGGTCTATGCCGATTATCTTGCTCATGTCACTTCAATCCTGTAGTTACGTAGTTACCGATAGTTGCTGAAAAATAGTTGCTGAAATAGTTACTGAAAACAGTCCGTTTTCTGAAAAGTCCTGTTGCGCGGCAGCCTTCTCCGCGACCCTGTCTTTCTAGTGGGGCTGGCGGCCGCCGATTTCAAACCGGAAGCCTTCGAGTCCACCCGCCGGCTCAGTCATTGCTGGCCACGATCACGCGGGCCGGACGAATCAACCTGTCGTTGAGCCGGTAGCCTTTCTGCAACACGCGGACCACCGTCCCCGATTCATGTTCGTCGCTCGGCTGGGTCGCCATCGCTTCGTGCCAGCTCGGGTCGAATTCCTCGTCTTGTGGGTCGAGCATTTCCAGGCCGTGCGACGACAGCACCTGCAGCGCCTGCTTGCGCACCAGTTCCATGCCCTCGAAGGCATCCGGGGCTTTATCGGCATCGGCCGACGAAAGCGCCTGGTCCATCGAATCCAGAACCTGGACCAGGTCGCGCATCAACGCTTCCAGCGCGAACTTGCGCGTCTTGGCCATCTCGCGCTCCAGGCGCTTCTCGCGATTGTCCATGTCGGCCTTCAGCCGCAGCATCGCTTCCTTCATCCGTGCCAGTTCATGGTCGGTGTCGCCCCGCTCGCCCGCGCCCTCGTCGCCCGGGACCTGCGCTTCATTCGGCTCGGCGTCGCCGGCATTGCCGGGTCCGTCGCCGTGCTCGTGAGGCTCGTCGAAATGATTCTTCTCGTCCTGATTCATTGCGGTCTCGACTCCTGTTAAGGCACCGCGCTCACGCGGCGGCATTCGAGGTGAATTCCGTTGATGGCTGCCAACATGGGGCCCGGAATCGACGATTGCAACCGATACAATAGTCGGCGCAAGAAAGCGTTGCCGCGCTATCCTCGAACCCTGAACCGGAACCGGATTTCCCAGATGCTGCGTTCGCTGGCCATTTCGAACTTCACCATCATCGACCGCGTCGAACTGGACTTCGCGCCCGGCTTCGGCGCAATCACCGGCGAGACCGGGGCGGGCAAATCGATCCTCGTCGACGCGCTGGGTCAGTTGCTGGGCGATCGGGCCGAAACGACGCTGGTCGCCGACGGCTGCCGCCAGGCCGATCTTTCGGCGGAGTTCGACCTGGCCGAAGATCACCCGGCGCTGGACTGGCTGCGGCAACAGGCGCTGGAAAAGGAAGACGGACGCGTGCTCCTGAGACGGGTCATCCCGGCCGACGGCGCTTCCAGGGCCTGGATCAACGGCCAGCAGGCCGCCATCGGCCAGCTGCGCGAAATCGGCGCCCTGCTCGTCGAAATCCACGGCCAGCACGAACATCAGCGACTGACCGACCCGGCCTACCAGCGGGACTGGCTGGACCGCCAGGTCAAGGCAGGCGTTCGCTCCGCCGTCGCCGAAAATGCGCGCAGCTACCAGCAACGTTGCCGGGAGCTGGAAACCCTGATCGAGGATGCCGGCGGCGAGGATGGCGAGCTGATGCAGTTCCAGCTCGCCGAGTTGGATCGTTTGGGCCTGGCCGAACATGAATTCGAACAACTCGAAATCGATCAGCGCAGGCTCGCTTCGGTCGACGAGCTTCAGCGCGGCTACGCCGATGCGCTGGAAAGCCTGAGCGGCGAGCCGCACTCGGCGGCCGAGCGAACGCGGCAGGCCCAGCGGGCCCTGGAGGCCATTTCCGATCGCGAGCCCGAATTGGCCGAGATACTGGGAATGATCGCCACGGCACAGGTCAATCTGGATGAAGCCGAAAGCGCCCTGCAGCGTCTGAACGACGAGCTGGAGATCGACCCGGAACGGCTGGAGCGGGTCGAGCAGCGGCTCGCGCGCGCCATATCGCTGGCGCGCAAGCACGGCGTGGAGCCCGACAAGCTGCCGGAATTCCACGAACGGCTGCGGCGGCGGGTCGACCGGATCGACCAGTTCCAGGCCGAGCGCGAAGCGGTCGAAAAACAGGTAAAGTCCGCGCTGGAGCAATGGCGCGAGAGCGCCGCGACCCTGCACGCGGCGCGCAGTCGGGCGGCGGAGAAACTGGGTGAAAAAGCCGTTCGCGCGCTGGCCGAACTCGGGATGACCGAGGCCCGTCTGGAGTTCGACCTGGCGCTCGATCCCGAAGCGCCGGTATCGGCCAGCGGCGCCGACCGGGTGGACATGCTGTTCAGCGCCAATCCCGGGCAGTCGCCCAAGCCGGTCAAGCGGGTGGCCTCGGGCGGCGAACTGTCGCGCCTCAGCCTGGCGCTGATCATCGCCGCCGGCGACCGGGCGCGGGGACGCGTGCGGATCTTCGATGAGATCGACGCCGGGATCGGCGGCGAGACGGCGCATTCGGTGGGACGGTTCCTCAAGCAGGCAAGCACGGCCGGCCAGGCGTTCTGCGTGACTCACCTGGCCCAGGTGGCCGCACGCGCCGACTACCAGTTCCGGGTCGACAAGCGGCCCGAAAAAACCTCCACCCGAATCGACATCCAGCGACTCGATCGCGACACGCGCGTGACCGAGCTGGCACGCATGCTGGGCTCCACAGATTCGGAAACCGGCCGCCGGCACGCGGAGTCGCTGCTGGAACCCTCCGAGTAGCGGTCGCCAGCCGTCAGTGCCGCGGTCGATGCCGCCTTATCGGGAGTTCCCCTAGCGGGAATCCTTGCGGGGACCCTTGCGCACGTACAGAACCAGCGAGTGATCGATGATCTCGTAACCGTGCTTGGCGGCAATCTGTTCCTGCAGGCGCTCGATCTCGTCGTCGTAGAATTCCACGACCTCCCCGCTTTCCAGATCGACCATGTGATCGTGGTGCTCGCCTTCGTCGAGCTCGTAGCAGGCCTGCGGTGCACGCCCGGAACCGTCGTCGAACATGTGCTTGCGCACCAATCCGGCCGACTCGAACTGATTGAGCACGCGATAAACGGTCGCCAGACCGATATCTTCGCCCTGGTCGATCAGCATGCGGTGCACGTCGTCGGCCGTGACGTGCTTCTGGGTTGCGGCGTCCAGCAACTGCAGGATTCTCAACCTTGGAAGCGTGACCTTCAGCCCCGCCCTGCGTAGTTCACGAGTTTCTTCGGACATGCGATTGCCACCGGTAATTGGAATGATTATTGTATCATTTTAACCTTCCCGCACTGGATGACCCAGCCTTATGTCGCGAACCGTTCTTCTTCTGATCATGGCCGTTCTGATGACCGGCTGCAACGTGGTCTACAAACAGAACATTCAGCAAGGCAACGTACTCGACCGCGAGGATCTCGATCGCCTCGAGACCGGCATGACCAAGCGGCAGGTGATGGTACTGCTTGGCTCGCCGGCGATTCAAAGCCCGTTTCATTCCGATCGCTGGGACTACGTCAATTCATTCGCGGCCCGCGGCGGCAAGGCCGAGCGGCGCACGCTGACCGTCGAGTTCGAGGATGACCGCGTCGTCGATTTCGCGGGAAGCTATCTTCGAGACGCCGCCATGGCCGGAACCGATCCGGAAGATCTCGACATCATCGACCCCAACACCAACCAGCCGGTGCTGCCCCCGACCGAGCTCGACGACAACGGCCCGGTCCCGACCCCCAACGACCCCGGCGGCGGCTGAAGTCGCGATGGGCCGGGAACGCGCCATCCGCACACTGGCGCGGGTGCGCGGTCACTCGCTGCGCGTCCTGGCTTCCGCCGCCAATCTTCGGGCTAATTTAGGGTCGATCCTGAGCGGTCGGTAGATTTCCACCCGATCTCCGTTTCGCACCGGATCGTCGGGCTTGCGCAACGACGCGAAGACGCCCAGTCGACCTGGGTCGATTTCGAGGGCCGGAAAACGCCGGCGAATCCCCGAGCATTCGATCGCATCCGCGATCGTCGCGCCCGCTGGAAGTTCGACCGGAATCACGACCTGAAGCTCCGGCCAGGCTACCGCCACCTCGGCTTCGATCCGGTCGGGTCGATCAGCGGCCGGCATACAGCGTATCCGCGCGCCGGCAAAAATCATCGACCATCCGGTTGGCAACGCTGACGAAACCGCGGCTGAACGCCGCAACCAGCACCGGGTTGTCGAATTCGAACCCGAGCGAAAGCTGCACGCGACTGCCGATGCCGAGGTCGGAAAAGTGCCATTCGCCGGAAAACTGCCGAAACGGACCTTCGGCCAGATTGAGGCGAAGCAACTCCCCGGGAATCAGGTCGTTGCGCGTGACGATACGCCGGTTCACGCCGGCGACCGAAACTTCCAGCGACGCGTGCTGATAGTCCCGGGTTTCCTCGTAGCACTCGGCATCCACCACCCACGACAGAAATTCCGGGTAGCGCTCGACGTCGCGCACCAGGTCGAACATCTGCATCGGCGTATAGCTGACCAGCGCTGATCTTTGAATTTCCGGCATGGGGCGAAATGATACCCGATGCGATAAACTGGACGTTTAGTCCTTGCAAGAGTGGCAAAGCAGTGAATTCGCAGGGAAGTTCCACCATTGCGCTGAACAAGCGCGCCCGCTTCGAATACCAGCTTGAAGAGCGCATCGAGGCCGGCATTTCCCTGATGGGCTGGGAAGTCAAGGCGCTGCGTGCGGGCAACATCCAGTTCGGTGAAAGCCACGTGCTGGTGCGCGGTGGCGAGGCGTTCCTGTTCGGCTGCGTCATCAACCCGCTGACCTCGGCCTCTACCCACGTCCAGGCCGACCCGATGCGCACGCGCCGACTGCTGCTGCACAAGCACGAACTCGCACGCCTGATCGGTCAGGTAGAGCGCAAGGGCTACACGCTGGTGCCCACCGCCATGTACTGGAAGAAAGGCAAGGTCAAGGTCGAAATCGCGCTGGCCAAGGGCAAGAAGCAGCACGACAAACGCCGCACTGAAAAGGAACGCGACTGGCAGCGCGAAAAGGGCCGGATTCTGAAACAGCGGTAACGCGGGGCGATATCGCGTAAACTCGCGCAAGTCCGGACGAACTTTTTCCGCCCGGGACAGTCATAATGAGTGAACAATCTTCGGGGGCGTTCTGGCTTCGACGTGGATCGGACGTACCCTGGGGCATGCCGAGGAGGCAGCAATCCTCGTAAAACCTGGCTGCAAACTGTTAGTTGCCAACGACGACAACTACGCACTGGCTGCCTAAAAACCAGCCTGCTCTCCGCCGGTTGAGCCTGCGCTTCCGACCGGAGATCATTTAGCAGGATCGCATCAGGTCGAGTTTCGGGGCCCGGTGTTAAATCAAACCGCAACTGGCCGGCATGCATGCCCTGCCCCTCGGGCGGCATGACGGCGAGAAAAAATCGAGCGGGCTAAGCATGTAGAACCAGGATCAAATGGTTCGCGGACGGGGGTTCGACTCCCCCCGCCTCCACCAGATCCCCGGAAGGGCCGGCAGCGATGCCGGCCTTTTTATTTGGCCGGCCAGGACCGCGGCCATCGCCGTTGCGGATTATTGACGGCAATCAAAATGTGGCGCCGGAGTCAAACGTACTCTGGAGACCGGAGCCTGGAAGACCGACCCTGAAAATGGAGACCGCACCGATGCTGGACGTCAATCCTGGAACCGTGTGCCGACTGATCGATCTCGCACGCGAATTTCATGCCGAGCAGGAACTCGACGTCGCCGACGACGCCCAGGCGCTCGATGACGACTGGCAGGCCCGGATCATCGAGCCGCACACGGAAGATCCGATCCTGGAGGAATTCTGCTCGCTGATCGACGATCTGAATCCCGATCAGCAACAACAGGTCGTTGGCCTGCTCTGGCTGGGGCGCGGCGATTATGAGCTCGACGAATGGGACGAACTCCTGGAATACGCCGAGCAAGCCTGGAACCGCAAGACCGGCGAATACCTGCTGGCCCATCCCATGCTCGCAGAACACTTGACGGTGGGTCTCGAACGGCACGGCTACAGCTGCGCAGAATTTTAGCAAGCAACCGCACCCCACCAATCACCGCGACACCCTCGGCGTGCGGCGTTCTGCGATAGCATTACTCTCTCCCCAGCCGCTTCCCGTCCATGTTCAGTGCATCCGTAGCCGTCGTTGCCGGCCTCATCCTGCTGCTGTGGTCCGCCGATCGATTCGTCGAGGGCGCGGCGTCGGTGGCGCGGCATCTCGGGATGTCTGCGCTCGTGATCGGCATGCTGATCGTCGGCTTCGGTACGTCCGCCCCGGAAATGCTGGTTTCGGCCCTGGCCTCGACGCAGGGCAATCCCGGAATCGCCCTGGGCAACGCCTATGGCTCGAACATTGCCAACATCGCGCTGGTTCTCGGGATGACCGCCCTGATCGCGCCGATCGCGGTGAAATCCAGCGTGCTGCGTACGGAGCTGCCCATTCTGCTGGCAGTGACTGCCTTTGCCGCCTGGCAGCTGGCCGACGGCCAGATCACCCGCGACGAGGGTTTCGCCCTGCTCGGCCTGTTCGTGGTCGTGATGAGCTGGTCGTGCTGGCGCGGGATGCGTTCGCCCGACGATGCCATGGGCATCGAGTTCGAACAGGAACTGGTCGAGCACGCAATGCCGCCGGGGCGAGCCGTGGTCTGGCTGCTGATCGGCGTGGTCGTGCTGATCGCCAGTTCGCGCCTGCTGGTCTGGGGTGCGGTGGAAATCGCGGTCGGATTCGGCGTCAGCGACCTGGTCATCGGTCTGACCGTCATCGCCATCGGCACCTCACTGCCGGAATTGGCCTCCTCGCTGATCGCCGCGCGCAAGGGCGAACACGACATCGCGCTTGGGAATGTGGTCGGTTCCAACCTGTTCAACACGCTGGCAGTGGTGGGAATCGCCGGCAGCATCCACCCGATGAGCATCGACCCGGCGGTGCTGCATCGCGATCTGCCCGTCATGGCGGTATTGACCGTCTCGCTGTTCCTGCTCGGCTACGGCTGGCGCGGCAAGGGCCACATCAACCGGATCGAGGGTGGAATCCTGCTTGCCGTCTACATTGCCTATACCGGCTACCTGGTCATGACCCTGCTCGCCTGAGTCGGTCCTCGGCCGAGGAAAGTACGCCGGCTGCGCATTCCGAGGGTCGTCGGCGCAACCCATGCCGGTTCGATCAAGCCGAACCCGGCCGGGGCCCGGCCGCCTTCGAGAGCCGGTCGGAAATCGCCTCCCAGCCTGGCGTGACCGGCGGCGACTCGACCAGGATGCGATCCGGCTTTTCGGCATCGGCACGCCGCAGCGCCGCGTAAAGGGCGCGCGCGAACTGGACCGGCTGGCGCGGCATCTCGATCCAGCTGACGCTCGCCGCGGTCGCCGGTGCCTCGCGCCGGGCCAGGACCGCAATGCGTTCACCGGAAGCCGCGCATGCGTCCATCCGGCCTGCCATGACGCCGGCATCCACCATTTCCAAGACGGCGCCGGGCGCGTAATGCGATTCCAGCCGCCCCGAGGCTCGCGGCCCCCGTCGATCGCCGGCCCGCGCCAGCGACACGCCGAGCTCGGCCTCGATTGCGTCGATCCGGATCATGCCGGGACGCAGCAGCCGGGGGGACGATCCGGACAGATCGACGATTGTGGATTCGACCCCCACGGCGCACGGCCCGCCGTCGACCACGGCCGCCACCTCGCCGGTGCTGAACTCTTCGATCACGTGCTCGGCGGTCGTCGGGCTGACATGGCCGAAGCGATTGGCCGAAGGTGCAGCCACCGCCCCGCCAAAAGCCTGCAGCAACGCAAGCGCAGTGGGGTTTCCCGGCACGCGCAGGCCAACCGTATCCTGGCCGCCGGTAATCGCGTCGGACACGCCCTCGGCACGCTTGAGCACCAGCGTCAGCGGACCGGGCCAGAACATGTCGGCAAGCCGCTGCGCCGAAGCAGAAACATCACGCGCCCAATGCGCCAATGCTTCGGCCGCAGGCAAGTGGACGATGACCGGGTGGTCGGCCGGACGGCCCTTGGCGCGGAATATGTCGGCCACGGCTTCCGGGTTGGCCGCGTCCGCGCCCAGCCCGTAGACGGTCTCGGTCGGAAACGCCACGAGCTGGCCGGCGCGCAGCAGATCGGCGGCGCGTTCCAGATCCTCCGCTGAGCTGCCCAGCCGGATCACGCCTGGAACTTTTCCGGGCGCAGCACTTCGACGTCGCTCAACAGCAGGATCATCGCGTAATTGTCGTAGTAGTGCGTCTGCAGGTGCGCGGCAATCCTCCGGGCCGTCGCTTCGTCGCATACCACCTCGATGCGAATATTGCGCTCAACCTCCCAGCCGGCCTCGCGTACGCCGCGATGCCCCCTGCCGCGCGCGTTGGTGATGGTGTAGCCGGCGGCGCCGAGGCGCTCGAGATCACGCACCATTCGGGCCTCCAGTGCGCTTTCGGTCACCACGGTCAACAGCTTGAGTACGTGCGAACGATCCTGGTTCATGCCTTATCCACCTCCGGGCAGTGCGTGCAGGAATTCGGCAAGCCGCCAGTACAGCGGAATGCCCACCAGTACATTGAACGGAAAGGTCACGCCCAATGATGCGGTCAGCGAAAGCGTGGGGTTGGCTTCCGGCACTGAAATTCTCATGGCCGCCGGCACCGCGATATACGACGCACTCGCGGCCAGGGTGGCCAGCATCATGGTGCCGCCCGGCGAAAGACCGAGCGCCAGGCCGAGCAGTCCCCCCACCCCCGCGCCGAAAAGCGGCATCGCGATCCCGAAGCCGATCAGGAACACGCCGTAGTGGCGCAGGCTGCCGGCGCGGCTGGCCGTGATCAGACCCATTTCCAGCAGGAACACCGCCAGGATGCCCTTGAACAGGTCGAAGAACAGGGGTTCGATCGAGGCCAGGGCGTCCGGATCGGAAAGCCACCCGATCAGCAGGCCGCCGATCAACAGCACGATACCCTTGCCCAGGAAAACCTCGTGGGCGACCTCGCCCCAGCGGGTCTGCTGCCCCATGCCCCGCACCAGCACGATGCCGACCAGGATGGCCGGAATTTCCAATACCACCAGCAACAGCGGCATCTGGGCCTCGAATTCGATGTTGCGCGATGCCAGCCAGGCCACCGCCACCGCATAGGTGCCGACACTGACCGAGCCGTAGTGCGCGGCGATGGACGCGGCGTCGGCGCGCTTGAATCTTCCGAGCAGCAGCAGGACCGGAAATGCGACCAGCGGCAGGAATACGCCCAGCGCCAACGCCGCCAGGATGTCGGGCAGCAGCGCCAGAAACGGCTGGCGCGCAAGCTCCACCCCGCCCTTGAGTCCGATCGACAGCAGCAACAGGATGCTGACGAATTCATACATGGCCGAGGGCAGCTTGAGCTCGGACTTGGCGAGGCCGGCGGCCAGGCCGAGCAAGAAGAACAGAATGATCGGATCCATCAATGCGTGCCTCTTTCAACCCTCCAGCGCAGGCTTTCGCCGGCGCGCAGCGGAACGCCCGGCTGGCCGCCCATGTCGACTTCGTCGGGCACCTGCCAGTCCACGCGGGCCAGCGTGATCTTTCCGCTGTTGCGCGGCAGACCATAGAAATCCGGCCCGTGAAAGGCGGCAAAGGCCTCGAGAAGCTCCAGCGTGCCCTCGGCCTCGAAGACTTCCGCGTACAGCTCCAGCGCCACGGGCGCGCTGTAGACGCCGGCGCAGCCGCAGTCCGACTCCTTCGCGCCCTTCGGGTGCGGCGCCGAGTCGGTCCCCAGGAAAAACTTCGGGTTGCCGCCGGTCGCGGCGGCCACCAGCGCCCGGCGATGCGCTTCGCGCTTGATGATGGGCAGGCAGTAGTGGTGTGGCCTGAGGCCGCCGACGAACATGGCGTTGCGATTGAGCAGCAGATGATGCGCGGTGATGGTTGCGGCAACGCGATCCGGCGCCTGCGTGACGAAATCCACGGCATCCCGGGTCGTGACGTGCTCGAGCACCATTCTCAGTTCGGGCAGCTCGCGCACCAGCGGCTCGAGGTGGCGCTCGATGAACACCGCCTCGCGGTCGAAGATGTCGATTTCCGCATCCGTCACTTCGCCGTGCAGCAGCAGCGGCAGGTCCGCTTCCTGCATCGCCTCCAACGCCGGGCGGGCGCGCCCCAGGTCGGTCACGCCCGAATCCGAATTGGTGGTCGCCCCGGCCGGGTAGTACTTCACCGCGTGGACGAATCCGCTTTCGGCCGCGCGCCGGATTTCGTCCGGCGAGGTGTTGTCGGTCAGGTACAGCGTCATCAGCGGTTCGAAAGTCGTTCCGTCCGGCAGGCCGTCCAGGATTCGCTGCCGATACGCGGCGGCCGCGGCAACGGTGGTCACGGGCGGCTTGAGATTGGGCATCACGATGGCGCGCGCGAAGCAGCGCGCCGTCGCCGGCAGCACCGACTGCAGGATCGCGCCGTCGCGCAAATGAAGATGCCAGTCGTCGGGACGGGTCAGCGTGACCTTCTGCTTGCTCATCGGCTGGGCGATCCACGGGGTATTTCCGGATTGTACCCGGACCGAACTGCCAGGTTGACTAGTGGGCCACCAGCCAGTGCCAGAACGGCACCGTCGCAGCCGAGAACAGCACGCCCCACGCCACCATGGCCGACGCCAGCGGCGGCGCAAGTCGCGCGCTTGACGCCAAAGCCGCCGCGGTGATCATGGGCGGCATGGCCGATTCGAGCACCGCGACTTCGAATACCGGCGATTCGACTCGAAACACCAGCCCGGCCAGCAGCGCTGCCGCCGGGAGTATCACCAGCTTGCCGGCCAGCCCGAACGCCAGCGGCCAGCGGTATTCGGGCACCAGGCGAAGTCTCAACTGAAGCCCGACCGCCAGCGTGACCAGCGGCAGCAGCATGTCGGCAAACGCCTCGGCCAGCGTCATCAGCCAGTCCGGAAACCAGGCGTTGCCCAGCAGCAGGGCGCCGACCAGGGCCGCGAACGGCGGAAAAGTGACGATCCGGCGGACGATCATGCCAAGCGTGGGCGCCGGCCCGTCCCCGTACCAGGCCACCACGAACAGCACATGGGTGCACACGATCAGAAACGAGCCGAACTGGTCGTAAACCACGGCGAACCGGACCTTGTCGGCACCCAGCAGCGCTTCGACCAGCGGAAAGCCGAGGAAAGAAGTGTTGCCGAGCGGAATCAGGACCAGCAACACGGCGGTTGCGGAACGCGAGAACCCGAAAACGCGCGAACCCAGCAGCACCATCGCGATCGTCAACCCCAGCAGCATCCAGGGTGTGAGGACCAGCGGCAGCAAGTCCCGGGAAGGTTCCAGCGTGGGCACATGGATGAAAATCAGCGCCGGCAGGCACAGCACGATGACCACGCGATTGAGCGTCTCCGCGGCGTTGTCCGGCAGCACCCGCCCGGCCGCGAAAAGCCGGCCGAGCGCGATCAGCAGCAGGATAGTGCCGTAGGCGCCCATGGGCAGCGATCAGGTACCGGCGGTTACAGGCCTTCGAGGACGTCGGCGCCCTCGGGCACCTCGAATTCGAATACGTCCGGGTCGATATCGGGATTGCGCCTGATTTCGGTCAGCGTCAGGCGAGTGGACTGGCCGAACGGGTCGAACAGATCGAGCATGGCCGGGTTGCCATCGCGGAACGTCAGCCGCGCCATCTCGATCTCGGCCTGCTCGGCCAGCGGCTCGAACCGGAGCCGGTCCGGACGATCGGAGGGCAGAATGCGGTAGAACCGCTCCAGCAGCTCGGGCCGGGTCAGTACGAGTATGGGCGAATCCCCGGGTGCCGGCTGGGGCCGCACCGTGACCTGGTCCAGCGACTCGTCGTAGTGCCACAACTGCTCGCCATCGGCGACGATGATCTGCGGGAACGGCTCGAGGTAGTCCCAGCGAATGAGGTTCGGCTTCTGGAAATACATCCGCCCGGTACTCTCCTCGACCACTTCGTCGCCGGCATCGATGGTGATCTGGCTGAACTTCGCGCTCAGGCTGTTCAGACCCTCTGCGAATTCATCGAGCAACGCGCGCGCATCGGGCTGGGCCTGCGCCGGGGCAAGAAGCGTAGCGAGCAGCAGCGCAGAAGCGGCAAGCTGGATCAGTATCGGCAATGTCTTCGGATTCATTTTATTCATCACGCGATTATGACCGCCATCGCATGAACCGTGGCTGAAGCGTGCAACCACCGCCCCGCATCGTAGGACCGGTCTCCAGGCCGGGATTGGCGCCGGAGCGTAGCGAGCGCTTCGCAGGACGTGGCCGCCCCCGGATCGTGGTCCGGGACAGGCTACACGCACAATCCGAAGTGTAAATCGGGTTTACTTGACGAATCCGCCCAAACATCTCGAGGTTGCGGGATTGGGCTCACCCCGCCGGACGCAGCCTGCGAGGTGCGCAGTAGCGCTGAGGTCAATCCCGCGGGGGTGCGGGGGCCAGCACCTCCCGCTGCCCATTGTGCTCCGGCGGACTCACGATACCCTGCGCTTCCATCTCCTCGATCAGGCGCGCGGCCCGGTTGTAGCCGATGCGCAGCTGGCGCTGGACGCCCGAGATCGAGGCGCGCCGGCTTTCCAGTACGTAGGCGACGGCCTTGTCGTAGAGCTCGTCGGATTCGTCGCCGGATGCGGCCTCGGGCAGCCCGGTGGCCCCGATCTGCTGGCCGTCGGAAGTAGTCTGGGTGTCGGCCAGCACTTCTTCGAGGTAATCGGGCTCGCCCTGGGAACGCAGCCACTCGACCACGCCATGGACTTCATGATCGTCGACGAAGGCGCCGTGGATGCGCTCGGGCAGGCCGCTGCCCGGCGGCAGATACAGCATGTCGCCGTGGCCCAGCAGATTTTCGGCGCCCTGCTGGTCGAGGATGGTGCGCGAATCGACCCGCGAAGACACCTGGAACGCCATGCGGGTCGGGATGTTGGCCTTGATCAGGCCGGTGATCACGTCCACCGAGGGTCGCTGGGTCGCGAGGATCAGGTGGATGCCGGAAGCGCGCGCCTTCTGCGCAAGGCGGGCGATCAACTCCTCGACCTTCTTGCCGACGATCATCATCATGTCGGCGAATTCGTCGACCACGACCACGATGAACGGCAGTTTTTCGAGCTGCGGCCGCTGTTCGCCCTCGGCCAGCGTACTTGGGTCCACGGTCGGGTCTTCCAGCGGCTTGCCCTTGGCCTCGGCATCGGAGATCTTGCGGTTGTATCCGGCCAGGTTGCGCACGCCCAGCTGCGACATCAGCCGGTAGCGCCGCTCCATTTCCGCCACGCACCAGCGCAGCGCATTCGCCGCTTCCTTCATGTCGGTGACCACCGGGGCCAGCAGGTGCGGGATGCCTTCGTAGACCGACAGCTCCAGCATCTTCGGATCGACCATGATCATCCGGATCTCGTCGGGCGAGGCCTTGTAGATGAGGCTCAGGATCATGGAATTGACCGCCACCGATTTGCCCGAGCCGGTGGTGCCGGCCACCAGCAGATGCGGCATACGCGCAACGTCGGCGACCACCGGCCGGCCGGAAATGTCCTTGCCGAGCCCGAGCGTCAGCGCGGCGCTGGATTTCTCATAGGCCTGGGAAGCCAGGATTTCGCGCAGGTAGACGATCTCGCGCTTGGTGTTTGGAATCTCCAGGCCAATCACGCTCTTGCCCGGAATCACGTCGACCACGCGCACCGAAATCACGCTCAGACCCCGCGCCAGGTCCTTGGAAAGGTTGGAAATCTGGCTGCCCTTGACCCCGGCGGCAGGCTGCAGCTCGAAGCGCGTGATCACCGGACCGGGATGCACAGCCACGACTTCGACCTCGATTCCGAAATCGGAAAGCTTGAGCTCCACCTGACGGCTCATCGCCTTGAGCGTTTCGGTCGAATAACCCGGCTCCTGCTCCGGCGCCTCGTCGAGCAGGTCCAGCGGCGGCAGGCTGCCGGCCGGCAGATTCTTGAACAGCGAGCGCTGTCTGGCCTTTTTTTTCGCTTTCTCGTCCTCGTCGGACTCCACGCGCGGCTCGATGCGGACTTCCGGGCGCTTCTTGCGCTTGACGGTATCGCGCTTTCGGATCACTTCGCGCTCGGCGCGGGCGCGCCGACCGGCCATCCAGTCTCGACCTTCGGCCAGCTTCTGGCCGCACCAGGCCCAGGCCGCGATCGCCCAGGCGCCGATTCGATCCACGACGTCGATCCACGAAAGGCCGGTAAACAGCGTGATGCCGGCCAGCAGCACCGCGAGGTTGATCAGCGCGGCGCCGGTGAATCCCATGACCTGGACCATGGGCCCGGACAGCAGGTCGCCGATGATGCCGCCGGTGTGGTCCAGGTCGCCGCGCGGCTGCATCTCGAACAGGATGCAGCCTGAAAGCATGATCAGCAGCAGGCCGCCCAGCCGAACGCCCCACTCCGGCCATCCAACCGGCTCGGACCGCTCCTGCAGCAGCTTGACCGCCGCGGCCCCGAGCAGGAACGGGAGCAGCCAGGCCATGTAGCCGACGACGACGAGAAGAAAATCGGACACCCAGGCGCCGAAGCTACCGCCCAGGTTGTTGACCACGCTGCCGCCGCTGCTGGAGAAACCAGGGTCGCGGACATCATGCGTCAGCAGGGTCAAGAGCAGATAGGCGGCGATTACCGTGACCAGCAGGAACAGCGACTCGAATAGTCGCCGCTCGAGCTTTTCCGGGAATTGCGGTTCCGATGATTTGCGAGCGCTCCGGGCCAAACTCGACATTCCTTGAAATAGCAAAGCTAAGTGATTATTTCAGATTCTTTTTATCGCATCCACCCCGCTTGGCGAGGGCTGACCGCACGTCCGGGGCCGCGGCGCGATACGATATGCGCGCTTGAACCGACTTGGAATGCGGCCATCGGAGCCACATGTAGTTCGGTTCTGATCTGACACGCACAGCGGAGTAAGTATACATGGCCGATTCCCGCCATCATCGCCTACTGATCCTCGGATCCGGCCCGGCCGGCTACACCGCGGCGATCTACGCCGCCCGCGCAAACCTGGCGCCGACACTGGTCACCGGCATCGAGCAGGGCGGGCAGCTGATGACCACCACGGACGTCGAAAACTGGCCCGGTGACGCCGCCGACCTGCAGGGCCCGGACCTGATGAAGCGCATGCTCGAACATGCCGAGCGCTTCGACACCGAACTGATCCTCGATCACATCCACAATGCCGATCTCGGCAAACGGCCGTTCGAACTGACGGGCGACAATGGGGTATACACCTGCGACGCGCTGATCATCGCCACCGGCGCGTCGGCCCGCTATCTGGGCATCGAATCCGAAGACCATTTCAAGGGTCGCGGCGTATCGGCCTGCGCGACCTGTGACGGCTTCTTCTACCGCGACAAGCCGGTGGCGGTCATCGGCGGCGGCAATACCGCGGTCGAGGAAGCGCTGTACCTGTCCAACATCGCCAGCAAGGTCACGCTGGTGCACCGTCGAGACGAACTGCGCGCCGACAAGATCCTGCAGGACCGCCTGTTCGCCCGCGAGGCCGAAGGCAAGGTGGAGATCCTCTGGGACCATGTGGTCGAGGAAGTGCTGGGCGACGACGACGGCGTGACGGGCGTTCGCCTGCAGAATGTCGAGACCGGAGACAGGCGCGAAATCGATGTTGACGCAATGTTCGTCGCCATCGGGCATGATCCCAACACCGAGATGTTCAGGGGCCAGTTGGACATGGAAGAAGGCTATATCAGGATCACGAGCGGGCTGGAAGGCATGGCGACCTCGACCAGCGTGTCCGGCGTGTTCGCCGCCGGCGATGTCGCCGATCACGTCTACCGCCAGGCCATCACCTCCGCGGGCTTTGGCTGCATGGCCGCGCTGGATGCCGAACGGTTCCTCGACCAGCCCTGAGCCGAACGCGGCGCCGATCGGCGCCGTCGGCCAGGACGCCTGGAACGCGCTCAACCGCGGCGCCAACCCGTTCACCGACCAACGCTTCCTGGCCGCGCTGGAGGAAACCGGCTGCGTCGGCGGCAATACCGGCTGGCAGTACGCGCCCATAGCGCAGGATCCGGCCGCCGGCGCGTGCGCGCCGGCCTGGCTGAAATTCCACTCGCATGGCGAATTCGTGTTCGACTTCGCGTGGGCCGAGGCCGCACACCGCGCCGGCATTCGCTGGTACCCGAAACTGCTGATCGCCGCCCCGCTCACCCCGGTCACCGGTCCGCGCCTGCTGGGCCACGATGCCGGAGCGCGCGAGGCGCTGATCGCGCAGCTCGAAGAAACCGTCGAACGCGAACGACTGTCGAGCTGCGGCATCAATTTCTGCGACCTGCAGGACCATGAACTGCTCGAGGATCGTCAATGGCTGGGCCGCTTCGACTGGCAATTTCACTGGCACAATCGGGGCTACCGCGACTTCGACGACTTCGTCGCAGGCTTGCGCAGCAAACCGCGCAAGAACATCCGGCGCGAGCGCAGGCTGGCGCACGCCGAAGGCTGGCGCTATCGCTGGATCGACGGCCGCAACATCTCGGAAGCCGAAATCGACACCGTGGCCCGCTGTTACCACACGACCTTCGCGCTGTACGGCAACCTGCCCAGCCTGAACCGTCATTTCTTTCAGGTCGTGGCACGTGCATTCGGTGAGCAATTCCTGGTGTGCATGGCTTCCAGGGATGGGCAGGATCTTGCCTGCAGCGTATTCTGGCGCAACGCCTCTCGCCTGTTCGGCAGGTACTGGGGTGCCCTGGTCGAGACCCGCGACGTCCACTTCGAAGCCTGCTATTACCAGGGCATCGAATATTGCATAGCGCATGGGCTGGAAGCCTTCGAACCGGGTGCACAGGGCGAGCACAAGATCAAGCGGGGATTCACCCCGGTCAAGACCTTTTCCCATCACTACATCCGGCATCCCGGTCTGCGCGAAGGCGTTCGCTCATGGCTGGAAATGGAAGCGCGGGCACTGGAACGCTACCGGGAAGACCTGAAATCCTTCGAGCCCTACCGCGAACGCGGCACGAGCGGCACGCCGTGAGACAGTTCGCCGTGCTCGTGCTCGACAAGAATCCGGACGCACCTTTTCCCGATCCACGCCAGTGCGAACACCCGGACGGGCTGGTCGCCGTCGGCGGAGACCTCAGCCGAACCCGCCTGCTCAACGCCTATCGCCACGGGATCTTTCCCTGGTACGAACCCGGCGGCCCGCTCCTGTGGTGGTCACCCGATCCGCGTGCGGTGCTGATTCCCGGCCACATGCACGTCTCCCGAAGGCTGGCACGAACGCTGCGACAGAAGCGATTCGAGATCACCGTCAACCGGGACTTTGCCGCCGTCGTCGACGGCTGTGCCGCGCCCAGGGACGATGCAGCCGGCACCTGGATCACGCCCGAAATGCGACGGGCCTATCTCCACCTCCACGAAAGCGGCGATGCGGTCAGCCTGGAAGTTCGGCGGCAAGGCCGTCTGGTGGGTGGACTTTACGGAGTGGCAATCGGCCGCATGTTCTTCGCCGAATCGAAATTCCACTATGAGCGTGACGCTTCCAAGATTGCGCTGGTCGAGCTCATGCGCCGGCTGGAAGCGCGAAGCTT
>JAGXKW010000036.1 GCA_018334995.1 Wenzhouxiangellaceae bacterium | reverse complement strand
GGGTTCGAACCCAAATAGCGCGACTCGCCCGCTTTGGCGCTTACCAGTCGGATCTGGACTTGTCCGCCAAGCCGCGCCAGAAGGCAGCTGGTTCGAACCGAGCGCAGCGAGCTCGATGCGAAGCAACCCGGAGCGAAGCGCAGGGCAAGCGGCGGAGCCGCGCAGTCAATCCCCCCTCTCCGCCACATACGAACAAGCCCGCCTTGAGCGGGTTTTTTCGTGTCTGGCGGAAAGGCGACCGGCGCCGGAGCTCCTGGAAGATCCACTTCTTCCAATCGACCGGCATCGAATGTAAAAGATTGTGTTCCTTTTGCCTGCCGGGCCCGGCATTGACCCGGTTCCTGCCGGAATTCCTATACGCTTGGGAGAAATAGGCGAATCGCTGGTAACGCGAGGGCAGTTCAGCCTCGGGAATTCAGGCAATTGAGGAAACAGCATGATGGGAAAGCTCGAAATTTTGCGCATGGCAGGAGCATGTTTGGTCATGGCGGCGTTGACGGCTTGCGACCACGAAGGCGCAACCGCCACCGGCGCAGTCGATGAAGCGGATGCACCCTCCAGCGCGTTTACAGTCGTCGAGGCGAGCTTTGCGGAGCTGCAGGCCGCCATGGATGCGGAACGGATCACCGCACGCTCCCTGGTAGAGGAATATCTTGCTCGTATCGAGCGCTACGACGACGAACTGGGCGCGGCCATCGCCGTCAACCCCGAAGCGTTGCGCGACGCAGAGCGACTGGATCGCGAGCGTGCCGAAGGTCGTGTGCGCGGGCCGCTCCACGGGGTGCCCATCGCGCTGAAGGACAATATCCACACGACCGCCATGCCCACGACCGGCGGCAGCCTGGCCTTCGCGGACTATACGCCGCCGTATGCCGCCACCCTTGTGCAGCGACTGAAGGACGCAGGGGCGATCATCATCGCCAAGACCACGCTGACCGAGCTTGCCAACTGGGTCGCCACCGGTATGCCCAATGGGTACAACGCGCTCCATGGGTACAGCCTGAATCCCTACGATGCTCGTCCGGACCCGCGGTCATGCTGCAATGACGGTCGCGGCGTGCTGGATACCGGCGGGTCCAGTTCCGGCACCGGTACGGCCGCCAATCTGTGGGCTGCCAACGTGGGAACGGAAACCTCCGGGTCGCTGCAGATTCCGGCTAACAACACAATGCTTGCGGCCATCAAGCCTACCGTTGGCCGCGTCAGCCGACATGGAATCATCCCGATCACCGCCGACCAGGACACGGCCGGTCCGATGGCGAAGTATGTGGCCGACGCCGCGTCCCTGCTGATGGCCATGGAGGGTCTGGATCCGGAGGACGATGCCACCGGCGTATGCCGACCCCTCGCTGAAGCGGGCGCGGACGAGATGTTCCGTAACGATGGCCTGGCCGGCGCACGGATCGGAATTCCACGCCCTTTTTATTACGACGCGGTGATTCCGCCCGGCGAGGAGGATCCGCGCGGCGGACTCGCGCCGGCGGAGGCCGAGGTGATGCGCAAGGCAATTGCGGTTCTCGAGGCGCAGGGCGCGGTCATCGTCGATCCGGCACCGATACCCAGTACCGTGAGCGACGATCCCGAGGACAACCAGTTATTGTTTGGCAACTGCTACGACCTGCCTCAGGGCAAGGGCGGCGATGCGAATTGTTCGGTCGTCATGAAGTACGGGATGAAGCGCGACTTCAATCGCTGGCTCGCCACGCTCGGGAATTCGGCGCCGGTGGCGTCCCTGGCCGCGCTGCGCGGGTTCAACCTGGCCCATCGCGCACAGGGGGCCATTCGTTATGGCCAGGCGCAGCTGGACATCTCCGACGAGATGGACGTCGAAGCCGACCGGGCACGCTATGAAGCCGACCGGCGAAAGGACCTTCGCCTGTCGCGCGAGGAGGGCATCGACGCCGCGCTTGAAAGCCATGAGCTCGATGCCTTGCTGATGCCTGCGTGGAGAGGCGAGAACATCATCAACAAGGCCGGCTATCCCGCCGTGAGCGTGCCCTTTTCGATGGTCCCCAACGTGACCGATCCGCCGCTGCCGGCAGACTTCGACGCCAAGCCGATGCCTTTCGGCGTGACGTTTGCCGGCACCGCCTGCAGCGAACCTCGCCTGGTGGCGCTGGCCTATGCGTTCGAACAGGCCACCCAGGCGCGCAGACCGCCGGCGTTGCCATGAAGGATCGGGCGCTCGCGCTCGTCGTTGGCCTGGCCGTCCTGGTCGGGCTCGCAGCGTCCGCGGGCGCCGAGGTCGATCTGCAGTCGGCGCTGGAGCGGGCGTACCGTGATTATCGCGGGCTCGACGAGGGCCGAAACGCGCAATATATCCCGGCGCTGGCGGAAGCCGATTCGAAACGCTTCGGCCTGGCGGCGGTGACCGTCGACGGCGACGTGTTCACGGCGGGTGACGCCGACGTCCCGTTCGCGATCATGTCCGCAGCCAAGCCCTTCACCCTGGCACTGGTCCTCGAGCAGCACGGCCGTGCCTTCGTTCGGGAAAGGATCGGTGTGGAGCCTACCGGGGAGCCGTTCAACGCCCTGGAGGACGACTTCGCGACCGGCAGAGCCCCACTGAACCCCATGGTCAACGCCGGCGCCATCGCCACCGTCAGCCTGGTCGAGGCGAAGGATTCCGATGCGCGCTGGTCTCTGATCCTCGATCGCTACGGCGTTTTCGCCGGGGAGCCTCTCGAAATCATGAATCGCGTGTATGACTCCGTGGGCGGCAGCAACTTCCGAAATCGTGCGTTGGTCAATCTGCTGGAGGAGAAGGGGCGCCTGGGAGCGGATCCCTTGTCGAGCCTTGAGGTCTACAACCGCCAAAGCAGCGTGGGTGTCACCGCGCGACAGCTGGCCACCATGGGTGCGACCCTCGCCAACGGCGGCCTGAACCCCCGGACCGGCAAGCGCGCAATGGCGCCCGCACTCGTCGATGAAGTGCTCGCGGTAATGCTGATGGCGGGGTTTTACGACGAATCCGGCCGCTGGGCCTACGATGTCGGGCTACCGGCAAAAAGTGGTGTCGGCGGCGGGATCGTCGCCGTGGTACCCGGCCGCATGGCGCTTGCGGCTTACTCGCCGAAGCTTTCTCCAGCCGGCAACAGCGTAAGAGGCATGCGCGCCCTGGCGTCGATCGCCGAAGACCTTGGGTTGAGCCTCTTCACGAGCCGCCCGAAAGGACGCGCGACTGGATCAGGAAAAGCAGCCGTTCAGCCAGATAAGAGCGATAACCACGAGCCCTGGTGAGCGCGGGTTTCCGCGCAGGGTTCGGCGGTCGAAGGCCCGCCGTCATCCCGAACGGAAGCTTGAAGGCGTGAATCAGAGTGCCGCGGCGCCGAATGTGTCGCAGCGTGCCGGGTCACCCCTGTCGAAACCCCGGCGGAACCAGCGCACGCGCTGCTCGGCCGTGCCGTGGGAGAAAGCATCCGGTACGACTTCTCCACCGGAACGCCGCTGCAGCGTGTCGTCGCCGATGGCCGTGGCCGTTGCGAGGGCCTCCTCGATATCGCCGGGTTCCAGCCAATCGTGCCGCTGCTGTGCGTGATGGGCCCAGACGCCGGCAAGGCAGTCGGCCTGGAGTTCCTGGCGCACCAGCAGGCCGCCGTCTCCTTCGACATTGCGCCCGGCGCGTCGTGCCGCGATGACCGGAGCGGACATGCCGGTGACGGTCTGAACGTGGTGGCCGACTTCGTGCGCGATGACGTAGGCCTCGGCAAAATCACCGCCCCCGCCCAGCGAACGCCGCATTTCGGTAAAGAACGAGAGGTCGATGTAGATCTGTCGATCGGCCGGGCAATAGAACGGTCCCATGGCGCTGGAAGCGCCGCCGCAGGCCGATTGCACGCGATCGCTGAACACGATCAGCCTCGGCGCCGGGTAGTGCTGTCCGATCAGCGCCATCCATACGTCTTCGGTTTCGCCCAGGATGCTCTCGACGAATGCGATCGCCGGGTCGTTCGGGTCCGGCGCCGGGCCGCGCGACTCGCCGGTCGGCGCGGTGCCGCTCATATCGCTCACGAGGCCGAGCATTTCGATCGGATCCTTGCCCAGCAACAGGCCAATGACCATCACGATCGCGATGCCGACCAGTCCAAGACCACCGCCCGCCGCGACACGACGCCCGCGGCGATCCTCGACGTTGGTGCTTCTGCGCGCACGCTTCCATCGCATTTGAGGACTCCCTGGGGATACGGCTCCAGAGTTTACACAGCTGGCCGGAGTGTGGGGTCACAGCTTGTCGTTCACCGTTCTGCGTGGTGCTGCGACCGCCGTGCTTGCTTGTTCATCTGCTGCATTCGGACTAACGTGATCGTGCTGTCCTTGCCATGTCTCGCATTTATTCTCTCGATGTCTTTTGGTCGAGCTCCGGAGCCAGGTCCGCTGCCCGTGCGAGCCAAGAATTATGGTCGCCACTGATGTCCCGTGCGCCGGGGATGCGCTGGTGTCAGGCCTTTTCTCGTATAGCAGGCCTGACCGGAAGATGAATCTGCGGGAACGCCGCCGATTGGCTTATTCCACCATATCCGCCAGCCGTGCCCGCGCCTCGTCGAATCGCGTCTGCATCCGGTTGATCTCGACGTCGCCGTAGGCTTCGAGCGCCTGTTTTTCGGCTGCGTCGATCGCGCGGGTCAGGTCGCCTGCGGCCGCCGCTCGCGCCCCGGGCTCCGTGGAGCCGATTTCGCCGATCCAGATCGGAGACGAATGCGCGAATGGCCGGGCGTGCATCGTGGGCCATGAATCCTGGCGCTGGTCTCCGGCGTAAGCGCGCGCGGCAATCCAGCCGCCTGCGGGAAGGTCGATTTCGCCGTTCAGCGTTCGGATTTCTTCGGCTTCGACGCCGTCGAGGCGATCGACCACGTTGCCGTTGACGATGATTTCGAGCACTTCGATATCGGTCGTGCTGGCTAATGTTGCCTGCCAGCTGCGGGTGCCCGGATCGGTGACGTCGCCGGGGCGGGCGCCATCATCCAGCTCGAAGACCAGCGCGGGACCGGTGGTAAGGAAACTTCGGCCGGCGGCCGCGGCCTCGATGACGGCCTCGGCAGACGTGTCCGAGCTGCCGGTTCTTACGTAGGCACGCCCGGTGCCCATCGCCGGGGTCCGGTGGAAGTCCACCCAGCCGTCGGTGCCGGACATGGCGGCGATGGGCCTGCCGATGTTGAGCAGGCGATACCAGAGTTCGGCGTTGCCCAGCGGACTGGTCCAGGCGCAGACCAGCTCGATGCCCATGCGCTCGGCGAGTATCCCGTCTGAAACCAGTTCGAGCGGTATCGGGTTGTCTTCGAGGTGCGCGAACGGATCGCGGTCGGTACCGATGGGGTGGACGTAGGTGGCGAATGCGCCATGCCGGTCGGCGAATTCGAAGACCTCGCCGTTGGTGCGGTCCGGATCACCCAGCGTCGGGTTGTTCGGCCCGAAGAACCACGGTGCGAACGGGGTCTCGACGTTCAGCAGCCCGATATGGCCGTGGAAGTGGGAGCGCACTTCCTGGCCCTGGTGCACGGTGCGGCCGTCGCGGCTGGTTTCGGTGCCGAGAATTTCGCGGTCGACGCGGCGCTCCCAGCGGTTCCACGACATCGGTGCAAGCTGGTCCAGCGATTCACCGGCCATCAGGCGCAGTGCGTCGCCGTGGTCGGCGCGGTGGTGGCCGTCGCCGTTGAGGTGGACGTGATGGTCGGCCGAGACGTAGTCGGCTGCGCCGGCATCCCAGATTTTCGAAATGGCCAGTTCGGCTTCTGTCTGCTGGTCGCCACGAATGCGGATTTGGGTTTCGGCCACCTGCGACATCGGCCCGCGCGCGGCGAGCACGGTGTAGCGGCCCGTCGGGAGCGTGAATTCGGCATTGCGCTCGACGTAGAAATAATGGCGCCCGGTTTGCGGATCGGAATACGTGGCGTCGCCGGAAAAGGCGACCGGGTGGCCGTCGGCCGCGGTCACCGAAACGCGCGCGGTCACGGGTTGTCCCTGGCCGTCGGTCAGTGCCAGCGAGAGGCGGCCGGTCGCGGCACCGTAGTTCCATTTCTCGATCTCGACCGGTTCCGGGCTGCCGCCGTAGGTGGGCAGGCGCATCAGGCGGAACTGGCGGCGATCGTCGAGGTCGACGAAATAGACGTACTCGCCATCGGCGCTGAACGCCGGTGTCGTGGCGTAGGGAGAGCCGTCGGTCAGGCGGTGCTTCACGCGCGGGTCATCGAGGTCCATGGTCCACAGGTGGTAGTCGTTGTCGATGGGCGCGCTGTAGACGATGAGCCGTCGGGTCGGGTGTACGTCGGCGGTCAGGTGGTAGGTCAGCGTTTCGGCATGCGCGATGCGATCGTAGCCTTCCACGAAGTCACGTTCGCGCAGCACGCGATGGGCGCCGTTGCCGTGCAGGTAGATTACGCCGTCGCCGCCGGGCAGCCGGCGCGCGTTGCGTACCACCTGTTCCAGGTCGGTCAGCGTTTCGTCGGTGCCGGCTTCGAGATGGCGTCGGCGCAATTCGAGACTGCCGCTTTCACCGGAGGTATAGAACAGGAATCGACCGTCGGCAGAGAATTCGGGGTCGAGGTCGAGGGCCGGGGTATCGATGACCTGCTCGTTGCCGCTTTCTATGTCGCGCAGCACGATGGAAGTGTTCCCGCCGTGGTCGCGCACGAACGCGAGCCGGCTTCCGTCCGCCGACCAGCGCGGGCGGCCGTCCACGCCGGCTCCATCGGTCAGGCGTCTGGCCTCGCCGGTTGCCAGGTCCATGCGCCAGATCCAGCCCTGCGCGGCGAAGGCGATGCTGCGACCGTCGGGCGAGGGGGCGGGATCGACGGGGCCGTGCGCCAGGATCGGGAGTTCGTGCTGTTCGAGGTAGACGTGATGGCCGAAGTCGTCGAGCTTCGGGTAGTGGTGGGTCCACTGTGCCTGCGCCTGGGTTGCCAGGAGGAGACTTAAGAGCAGGCCGGCGATTGCGGTGCAGGTGATTATTCGACGGGTCATCGTGGTGCGTCCATGGTTCGGAATTCGAGGATGCAACTATTGCATAAATACCCATGCCGGGTTGCGCAGGAGCCAGCCCTGCCGGCGATTGTCCTGGTCCTGAAATCCAATCGCTTGCGCGGCCAGCTCCTACACCTTCAGCTGACATTGAGCCGGTTACGTAGCCTGGATAAGCGCAGAGCGCGCATCCGGGGGTCGGGAATCTATGGCAGCTGCGGTTCAGGTGGTCGGCCCTTGTGAAAGATCGCGACGTTGGCGCGGGAGATTTCCATCGACCAGCCCATGCGATCGGCGATGAAGGCGAAGGTGGATTCGCGGTAGAACACTACATGAGTGGGGTCGCGGCGGTAATGCCAGTCGGCGAACCGGGCATCGCTGGTCTGGAACGTGGTCATCACGCCGAGTAGCCCGCCGGGGCGGAGCAGTCCATCGAGGCGCCTGAACTCCTCGGCGGGTTCGTGCATGTGCTCGACCACTTCGGTGCAGGTGATGAAATCGTAGCGGCGGTCCAGCGCGTCGGTATCGGGCTGGTAGATGGGATCCCAGAGGTGCACGCGGTGACCGGCTTCGCGGAGCATCGCCGCCAGCGCGGGTCCGGGGCCGCAGCCGTAGTCCAGGCCTTCCGAATTCGGGGGCAGGCGTTCGAGCAGGGGGTCGGCCAGGCGAGCGAGGAAACGGCGATAGCCCGCGTCGTCGACCTCGTTGCAGTGCCGGTCGTATTCGCTTTTTTCGTCCGGCCCGGCCGGACGTTGAGCGGGCGACAGAAATGTTGTCGCGCACGACCCACAGCGCCAGTACTCGCGTCCGCCGACGTCGCCGAAGAAATGCGTCCCGGCCTGCTCGCAGACCGGGCAGGTCGGGATCGCGCGGTTCATGGCAGCCTACCCGGCGTCGAGGTGATCTCTGAGATCGTCGAGGTAGTCGCGGATGCGCTCGGCGTTCTTGCCCAGGTCGCTGACGCCGACCCGGGACTTGGAGCGCACGTCGAGCACGCTCCCGCCATCGAGCGCCCGAACCCGGATCACGATGTCGTCCCTGAATCCGTACCACAGCGTGGTGTCGGTGGCCTCGATGCGTCCGTCTTCGGTCACCGCGCTGACGATTTCCCAGCCCTGTTCGCGTGCGGTATCCAGCGCCAGTTCGATCAGCGCCCGGGGGTCCATCCCGGTTTCGAGCGGCTGAATGTCGGGATAGGCCTCGCGCTGCTGGCCGGCGACCTCGTCGCCGGCATATTCCGGCGGGTTGGGCGCGTCCTCGCGAAGCGGCCGAACGTCGACGAACTCGGGCGGCTGGTCGGTATTGGTGCTGATGTCGTGAATCCGCGGCACGCTGTCTGCCTTGTTGCCGACATACAGCGGTACCGCTGCCACCAGGATGCCCAGGACCAGCGCCATGACCAGCGTGACGGTCTGGCCGGCACGGATCCTCGGCACCAGCAGGAAGACTACGGCCAGGGCCGCGCCGGCGGCGCCCGCATACAGCGCATAACCCATCGCGTCGAGCAAGCCGAACCCAAGCCCCCACAGGCCCATGCGATATCCGGGGCCGCCGATCAGCAATAGCAAAAGGGCAATCACGGACAGCGCCAGGGCGAGATATGAAATTTTCATCCGGTGTTCTCCCAGACAGATTTGGCCACCGATTGTGCCACGACTGGCCGATAAGTCAGCGGATCTTGTCGCATAATGCCACTGAACTCCAATCAACCCGATACGGAGATGTCGAAAGACCAGGCAGGCAAACTTCGTTGCGCGCTTGTTCAAGCCGATACGCGCTGGGCCGATACGACGGCGAATCGCGAAAACCTCTCGCGCCTGATGGACACCGCGCCCGGATGCGATCTCTACGTGCTGCCGGAGACCTGTACCACCGGCTTTCTGGGGGACCAGGAACACCTGGACGAAATGGCCGACGGCCGCGACCTGGAGTGGCTCAACGGCGAGTCGCGCGAGCGCGGGGCGTCGATTGCCTGCAGCATCGTTGCCGTCGATGCGGGCCGGGTATTCAATCGGTTCGTCCTTGCGCGCCCGGACGATCAAAGCGTTTTCTACGACAAGCGACACCTGTTCGCGTTCGGCGGCGAGGACAAGCGCTACAGCGCGGGCGACAGGCGCGTGCGCGCAGAACTGGCGGGCCGTCGCGTGGATCTGCAGGTCTGCTACGACCTCCGGTTCCCGGTCTGGTGCCGCAACGACGATGCCTTCGATCTGCAGATCTTCGTCGCCAACTGGCCGGCGCCGCGCGCCGAAGCCTGGCGCACGCTGCTCAAGGCGCGCGCGATCGAGAACCAGGCATTCGTCATCGGCGTCAACAGGACCGGTGTCGACGGCAAGGACGTCGAGTATCCAGGGAGTTCGGGGGCATGGGACGGATCCGGAGATGCATTTGTCGGCCCGCTGGACGATTGCGAGCAGGTCGTGACCTGCGAACTGGATTTCGCCGCGCTGGACAGGATGCGGGATAGGTTTCCGTTTCTGCCGGACCGGGACCGGTTTTCGATCAAGCCCTGATCAGCTGGAGTCCGATCGTCTCTGGGCGGCCGCGTCGAAAATGTCGGTGCTACAGGTCGCGCAGGACGCCGACGGCCAGGCCTTCCAGCGCGAAGTCGTCCCGGCTGGTGACCGGGATGTCCTGGTACTTCGGATTCGCAGCCTCCAGCACGATCCGGTTTCCTTTTCTGCGCAGCCGCTTGACCGTGACCTCGTCTTCGATGCGTGCGACCACGATCTGGCCGGAGCGCGCCTCTGCGCTGCTGTGCACGGCCAGCAGGTCGCCGTCGAGGATGCCGGCGTCGATCATGCTGTCGCCGGTCACCCGGAGCAGGTAATCCGGCCTGGGCTGGAACAGCAGGCGATCCAGGTCGACCATTCGCTCGCGGTTTTCCACGGCCAGCAACGGCCGGCCGGCCGCCACCCGGCCGATCAGCGGAATTCCTTTTTCGATCGAAGTGCCGCGACCGGAGACCAGTGGCACGATGCCGCGTGCCAGGCGCGGGTTGATGCGGACCGCGCCCTTGCGCTCCAGGGCGTGAAGGTGGGATTGCGCCGCGTTGGGAGAAGAGAAGCCGAAGTGCCGGTTGATTTCAGCCCGCGTCGGCGGCAACCCGTCTTGTTCGACGCGGTCCTGGATGAACGCGAGGATTTCGCGCTGGCGGGACGACAGTTTCATGGCATGACTATATCAAAATACAGCAATCATGGCGGCGCTGCCGGCAGGCCCCTGAGTGGCACAGGATTTACGGCGGGTAGACTAGTAGCGGTGGTAGAAGCCCGGACCGTATCCGCCGTAGTAGAACGGTGACCGGTAATAGGGCCAGTATGGATATCCATAGCCGTAGTAGCCGTGGTAGCCGTAACCGTAGTAATGCACGTCCACTCGCTCGGGCCAGAGCTCGATGGCACCGGCGTCGACGACCGGGTAAGAATAATTGAATTCGCCGACGTTGCCGTCGCGGAATGCCTCGATTGTTCCGACCACGGTCACTTCGCGTCCGTTGACGTAGATTTCCGGATCGATGAACCCTTTCCGACAGGCAAGAAATCGTCCAAGATCCGCGTCGGAGGACACCGGTCGGGCGTTGCGCCCGAGGCGCTGTGCAAGGATTTCAATGCACGTCTGGTCGGCCTCCGGCATGGTTTCGATTATCGTTCCGCCCCAGCGCACGCTGGTGCCGATCGATTGTTCGTCGGCTTGCTTGGGAAAGAAGGCTTCCGAATAATTTCCTTCGAGCTGATCGGGCACCGAAGCGCAACCGGTAACAAGCCCTGCGATCAATAGCAATGTTGCGCGAAGCAGTTTCATGGGGTAGGCCTCCTGATGGCTTTCGGGACGTGGGGCATCATTTATTGGGACTGTTTCGAACGGCGCGGGTTCAGCCGATAGGGTCTCCAGCCAGCGCTTTCGGCATCGAATCGCGCTATTTCGCCGAGGGAACCGACTGGACCGTATTTCAGCGCCGAGTATTTCTCGGCCAGCGTGATCAATTCGTCAGCGTTGGCCAGGCTGTCGGTCGATCGCGCTGCCAGCTCGAGCGGCGTTTCGCCGCGCCCGGGCCGCATGCCGGCACGCTGCAATCGGCGGCGCACGCGCTGCCAGGCCCGGTCCAGACGGTCGGTATTTCGAACCCATCGGGCCAGCCCCTGGGTCAGGAGCACGAGCGGAACCAGCACAATCGCCGCCAGCGCAACGAGCACGGCCGCGCGTGCGCCGATGGAAAGGCCGTCGAGGCCGATGCGGGCGAGAAAATCGCGTTGCCGTTGGGCGTCGAATCCCAGGATGGACTTGTTCCACAGGTTCTGCAATCGGTCGTACTGATTGCGCAGCTGGTACAGCCATTCGGTGCCGAACCACCCGGCGCTATCCGACAGCGCGCTGCGCGCGCCCTCCTCGATGCGCGAGGGCGATACTGCAGCCGTGGGGTCGACCCGTGTCCAGCCGCGGCCCTCCAGCCAGACTTCGGCCCAGGCATGCGCATCCGATTGGCGCACCAGCAAGTAGCCGTCCGATGGCTGCCACAGGCCGCCTTGATAGCCGGTCACGATGCGTGCCGGAATGCCGGCCGCGCGCATCAGCACCACGAAGGCCGAGGCGTAGTACTCGCAGTAGCCCACCCGCAGGTCGAACAGGAATTCGTCTGCACCGTGGCGGCCGAGCGGGGCGGTTTCCAGGCTGTAGAAGAATTCTTCCTGGTTGAACCATTCCAGCACTGCGTCGATCAGCGCCTCATCTTCGGGGTAGCGCCGACGCAGCGCCTCCGCCCGCTGCCGGGTGCGCGGATTGCTGCCCTCCGGCAGGTGAAGCGCGATGCGGCGAAGCGTTTGCTGGAGTTCCGGCGCGTCCCGGAAATCGGGTTGGCTGATGACGTCGTAGGAGATCAGCGTGGTCACCGGCCTTTTTCGGATCAGCTCGAAATCGGCGCTCAGCCGCGCGTCCGCGGGCGCGCCTACCGGGTAGTCCAGCGCGAACAGCCAGCGGCGTTCGCTGGGTTCCATCTGCACCGAGTAGGCGAAGGCGTTCCGGTCCGGACGCGGCGTTCGTTCCGGCGCCCGGTTGGAATAAAACAGGCGGCTCCAGGTGCGGCCGTCGAATCGCCACAGCACCGGGCCGCGCCAGTAGAGCTGTTCGCGCGGCGGTACCAGACCATCGAATTCCGCCCGGAATGCCGGCGAGTCGTCGACGAACAGGTCGGCGATCGTGCCGGGCGACATTTCGTCGGACAGGCCGGTACGTCCGTCCAGCGCATTTTCGGGCATTCCCCACAGCGGCGAGCCCAGGCGCGGAAACAGCGTGAACATCACCAGCGCAAACGGTATCGCCATCAGCATCAGCAGCGTGCCGTCGCGCGCGAGTCGGGCAACGCGGATGCCGCCCGGCGCGCCGTCATCGGCTGGCGGAGAAATCTTGTCGGCGTCGCGCTGGATGCGCACCAGGGCGGCGGTGACCAGTGCGCAACCGATCAGCAGGTAGCCGAAAAGCAGCAGCTGCTGGCTGAACAGGAACTGGGTGGCGATCAGGAAATAGCCGAGCGTGGCCACCACGCGTGCGTCGCGCAGGCGAAACATTTCCGAAAGCTTGGCCGCAACCATTACGCACAGCAGTACGGTGGCGGCCCGGCGACCCCATAACGTTCCGTAATGCATGATGACCAGCGCCAGTCCGCCGAACGTAAGGGCACTGCGCACCAACCATCCGGGACGAGGAAGATCCAGCAGCGCTACCAGCGCGCGCCAGACGGCAGCGGCGACAATCGCAAGTGCGAGCCATCCCGGCATGGCGGTCAAGTGGGGCAGGGCCGCGACCACGAAAGCGGCCACCACCAGCAATACGGTCGAAGGCGACAGCGCCTGGTTCATCCCAACGCCGCCAGCGCATCGAGACACGACACGCGGTGGGCTTCGCCGCGGCCCGGCGGCAGGTTTGCCGAGCCCAGCTCGAGACCGTATTCCAGGTCGCACCGGTCGGCTTCCAGCACCCAGCGCGTCATGATCGAAATACGCTCTTCGAGCGTGCGTCCAGGCGCATCGGTCAGCCTGAGGACGATGCGCTCGCGCTCGGGACGGGTGAACTGGCGTGCCAGCAGGTGCTGGTGGCGCTGGCTGGCCTTCCATGCAATGCGATGCAGCGGGTCGCCCTCGCGCCAGTCGCGCAACCCGTGAAATTCATCGCTTTCGTCGCCGGTGCGGCTGCGGTCATCGCTATTTCCGCTGGTGGCGAGGGGCGGCGCGTGTTCGGCCGGTCGCGGCCAAACCAGTACTCGTTGCGCAGGCCAGAACCAGCTCCAGGCCTCGAACCAGCCGATCGGATGGCGGGTGCGAAGGCGAATCCGGGGCAGTTCGCGCCAGCCTCGTTCCTCGGTCGCGATGGAAATCTTCAAATCCGCGCTGGCCGACGATGGCAGGTCGCTGCCGTCGGCCGCGTCGGCGCCCCTGATTTCCGCGACCAGTCCGCTGCGCGCGCGGCCGCGGGTGTCCTGAAGGGTAATGGCCAGCGGTAGCGTTTCGCCGGCGAACGTCTGCCCCGGGACGACGGCCGCGATTCGGACGCCGTCCAGGTTCCGATGTGCGATGTGCATGGACAACAGGCCGATGCCCGAAACCAGGAAGGTGGTGAACAGGCCCAGGTTGTTGTTGAAGTTCAGGCTGCCCAGCAGCATTGCGAAAAGCAGCAGCCCGACCAGCCAGCCGAAGCGCGTCGGCAGGATGTAGATCTGTCGATAGCCCAGCGTCAGCGGCGGATGAATCGGCCCGCGACGCCGAATCCAGCCGTCGAGCCAGCGTTGCGCGGCGTCCACCAGGGCTGCCAGTCCGGCCTCAGGGAACGCGCGTTTCGTCGAGGATCTGCTCGACGACATGTTCGGATTCTCCACTGTTGGGGTTGCACTGCAGCCGGTGGGCGGCCAGCGGCGCGAAGGTCTGTTTGACGTCGTCGGGCAGGACGTAATCGCGCCCCTCGAGCAGAGCCCGTGCCCGGGCCGTTGCGAGCATTGCAAGGGCCGCTCGCGGGGAAAGACCCGCGCGCAGGGCCGCGTGCGTGCGGGTCGCCTCCACCAGCGCCTGGATGTAGTCCAGCACCGGCTCGGAGACGTGCAGCGTGGCGGCCGCAGCGCTCAATTCGAGGACGTCGGCCGGCGACAGCACGGGCTGAAGGCCGGCCAGCAGCGTTCTGCGATCGGCCTCGACGAGCAGTGCGCGTTCCTGTTCGCGCGCCGGATAGCCCAGGCTGATGCGCAGCAGAAATCGGTCCAGCTGCGAGTCGGGCAGCGGATAGGTGCCGACCAGGTCCAGCGGGTTCTGCGTGGCGATCACGAAAAAAGGTCGCGGCAGACCGTGGGTGTGGGCGTCCATGCTGACCTGCTGCTCGGCCATGGCTTCCAGCAGCGCGCTCTGGGTACGCGGCGTGGCGCGGTTGACTTCATCGGCCAGCACCACGTTGGCGAATATCGGGCCCGGCCGGAATTCGAACGATTCGGCCTCGCGCCGCCATACCGATACGCCCAGGATGTCGGCCGGCAGCAAGTCGTTGGTGAACTGGATGCGCTGCCACTGGCCGCCGGTCACGATTGCGATGGCATGGGCCAGGGTCGTCTTGCCGACGCCGGGCAGGTCCTCGATCAGCAGATGGCCGCCGGCCAGCAGGGCCGAAAAGGCCAGTTCGATCTGGCGCGACTTGCCCAGGATGACGCCGTTGACCGCCGCGATCGCCTGCTCCAGGCGCTGAAGCGGACCGGGCCGGTGGTCACCGGCCCGGTCGGCGGAATCATTCATCCAGCAACGCGTTCAGCTTGGCCGCACAGATGAAGTCGTTCTCGCTCAAGCCGTCGATCGCGTGGGTACTGAAGTTGACCAGGCAGAAATTGTAGCCAGCTTCGAAATCCGGGTGGTGGCCTTCCTGGTTGGCCACCCAGGCCATTGCATTGATGAATGCCATGGTCTTGTAGAAGCCCTTGAATTCGAAGCGCCGGAAAATCCGCTTGCCGTCATCGCTGGCTTCCCAGCCTGGAACCTGTTCCAGCAGGCTGTCGATGCGATCACGCTCGAGCGGTTTCGTTCCACCCTCGCAGGGTGCACATTTCTGGTTGCGAAGATTATCGCTCATATCAGGCGGCTTCCTTGTCTTTGGGCGGGAAAGTGGGTTCGAATTCGCCGAGTGCGCGCGCCTTTCGAATCAGGCCCAGCAGGTCCTGCTCGGCGAGGTGGAACAGGTCGTTCATGTCGTCGAGAACGTAGTAGACGGTCTGGTAGATATCGATGCGATACGGCGTGCGCAGCGCGTCGACCGGGTCGAACGGCCGGCGGATCGGTTCCGGGCTTTCGGTGGCGTAGATGGTTTCACCCGGCGAAGAGGCAATACCGCCGCCATAGATTTGCGGACCGGCGGTGCCGCGCAGCAGGCCGAACTCGACCGTGAACCAGTACAAACGGGCAAGGAACACCCGCTCCTGCTTCGACGCGTTGACCCCGGCCTTGCCGTATGCCTCGGTGAAGTCTGCAAACGCCTGGTGCGTGAGCATTGCGGTATGGCCGAAAATCTCGTGAAAAATATCCGGTTCCTGCAGGTAGTCCATCTCTTGCCTGGACCGTATAAACGACGCGGCCGGGAACTGCTTTTCGGACAGCAGCTTGAAGAAACGATCGAAGTTGATCAGCGCCGGTACCGGCGCGACTTCCCAGCCGGTGCGCTGGCGCAGTTTTTCAGACACGTCGGTCGGCTGCGGAATCCGGTCGGCGGGAAGATCAAGCGTCTCCAGGCCCTGCAGGAACTCGTCGCACACGCGTCCCGGGATGATTTCCATCTGGCGTTCGTAGAGATCGGCCCAGACGGCGTGTTCTTCGTCGGTATACGGAATGATGCCGTTTTCGTCCGGCACCTTGGCTTCGTAATTGCTGGATTTGCCCATGCGCTACCTCCGAAATTGATTTGTTGCTGCTTGTCAGCCACCATCGGATTCTACCAGTTGCTCCGGAATCCGAATGAACAAGACCGTAACGACGCTGCCGCGATTTCATGCCGAGACCTGGTACCGGCACGTGCTGGACGAGCCCGGACCATTCGATGGGCTGGCGGCGGCGCAGCGCGTCGGTACGGTAGTGGTCGGCGCCGGGCTTGCCGGCCTGAGCACGGCGCTGAGCCTGGCCGAGCGCGGCGATTCCGACGTGCTGGTGCTCGATCGCGGCGAGCCGGGCGAGGGCGCGTCGGGTCGTAACGGCGGTTTCGTGTTCGGCGGGTTCTCGCTGGACAACCTGGAACTCGTCCGTCAGCTGGGGGCGGAGCGGGCTGCAAGAATGCATGGCTGGACGCGCGCGGCGGTGGGGCTCGTGCGCGAGCGCTGCCGGCAGATGGGCGTTCCCGTTTCCGATGGTGCCGTGCTGCTGGCCGACTGGTTTGACGAGCCGCAGCGCCTGCAGCGTTTTCGCGAACGCATGCGCGAGCTGCTGGATTTCGAACTCGACTGGGTGTCCGAACGGGAAATGGTCGGGTATGTTCGCTCGTCGCGCTACGGCGCCGGGTTGCTGGAACCCGGTTCCTTCCATTTCAATCCGCTGGCCTATGTCCGTGTCATTGCACAAAAGGTTCGCGCCGCGGGTGCGCGCGTGATCGCCCGTGCTCCGGTCACGGCAATGCAAAGGACGGGAGGCGACTGGCTGCTGACGACGCCGAACGGCGAAGTCCGCGCCCGGCGCGTGGTGCTGGCCACGGGCGGCTACGACCGCCGGCTGGTCCGTCGGCTGCAGCGCTCGATCCAGCCGATCGGGACTTACGTGATGGTTACCGAGCCCCCGGGAAATCGGCTGGCCGAGCTTATTCCCGGCGAGGTCGCGGTCTACGATACCCGCTTTGCGTTCGACTATTACCGACCGCTGCCCGACGGGCGCCTGCTGTGGGGCGGCCGGATATCGACCGCCGACCGCGATCCGGAAGCCATCAGGCGGCTGTTGTATCGCGACATGTTGCGCGTGTTTCCATCGCTTCGTGGGGTTGACGTGGATTTCGCCTGGGGCGGCTGGATGAGCTATGCGCGCCATCAGATGCCGATACTGGGCGAGATCGAACCCGGGTTGTGGTCCGCACTGGCTTTCGGGGGCCACGGCATGGCCACCACCACGCTGGCCGGCGAGGTGCTGGCCGAGGCGATGACCGGCGACGAGCGGCGCATACGCCAATTCCAAAGCTACGGCGCGACCTGGGCCGGCGGTCCGCTGGGCCGTGCGGCAGTACAGTCGATCTATTGGGGGAAGCAACTGCGCGATCGCGCTAAGGGCTGGCTGGGCTGATTCGATCGACCAGTTCGACCAGCATCGTGCGCACGACCTGCCAGTCCGGCGATTCCGGCGCCACGAGCTCGAAGTGGCCGGCGTCGGGCATCACTTGCAGTTCGATCGGAGCCCCCGCGGCCAGGGCCGCCTCGAAATAGCTTTCAGCGGGGGCGCTCCAGGTTTCGTCGAGCTCGCCGTTGACCATGGCCTGCGGTATATCCAGGGGCGGCCGGTGCGCCGGGGAGACTTCTGCGTAGCGCCGCGGACGTTCGCTCGGCGTGCCTTGCATCAACCGCGTTGCCGCGTTGTCGCAGATCTGCCGCTCGGACAGGTATTCGAGATCGGCGGCAGCAGCCAGTGCAAGTACGCCGGCGATCGGCTGCGGATCCTGCGCGAAAAGCGGGCTGGACTCGGCAAGCTGGACGCGCCCGGCAAGCCACAAAGCCAGTTGACCGCCGGCCGAGTGGCCGATAGCCAGCACGTGCTCGATGTCCAGCGGATAAGAAGACGCGAGTTCGGCCAGGAAATCGACCGCCGAGCCGGCATCCAGAAAGGTGTTGGGCCAGCCACCGCCGGGGTCTCCGACGCGTCGATATCCGATCGTCCAGGTGGCCAGCCCGAGGTCGGTGACGGCCTCGGCAAATGCCGCCATGTAGCCGTGATCGTAGTCCGAGATCCAGCAGCCGCCGTGGACGATGACCGCCACTCCGAAGGGGCCTTCGCCTTCGGGCAGCCTCAATTCACCGAACTGTCGTGCCAGTTCGCCGTAGCGAATTACCGCGTCGGGTTCGGGCTGGGGCAGCTCGAATGCCTCGCGCGCCGACATCGGCTCGGCCCTCATCGCGCCAGAAGCGATCAGCAACAGCAGCGCGAGCGCAATGTTCAGAGGCCTTTGCATCGGAAGGATTATGCAACAAGGCGGCGCCGCATGCGGCCGGAAAGAGGCTGCATGCGGCGGCAATGGCCGGAATCTTTCGATCTGCGGCCAGTGGCCCGCTAGCGATATTTCCTGAGGTAATTCCATTCGAAGATTCGCTTGGCCCAGTGAAAGCCGAAAAAGAGGGACAGTACCCGGTTGGCTTTCTCGGTGCGGCGGGTCAGCATTCCCTTGTCGAGCGTGTCGATGATGCACACCGGTTCGGCCTTGAACGGTGATTCGATTCATTTGGTGGCTGGGCGTGTCGCATGACGGATATGAGAAAATATTGATATCGGTGCGGAGCCTGCCGTCTCTGCCGGAACTGGTCCGGCTGCCGCAGCGCGGTCTTGCATTCGGCCCGAATCAGCTATAGTTCTGAGTTTGTGTCCACTCGAAGCGATTGCATGAAGTCCACCGCACAAATCCGTCGCGAATTCCTCCAGTTCTTTGCCGAGCGCGACCATCGGGTCGTGCGCTCAAGTTCGCTGGTGCCGGCCAACGATCCGACGCTGCTTTTCACCAATGCCGGAATGGTCCAGTTCAAGGACGTCTTTCTCGGCGCGGAGAAGCGCGACTACACGCGTGCGGCCTCGTCGCAGCGCTGCGTGCGCGCCGGCGGCAAGCACAACGACCTGGAAAACGTCGGCTACACGGCGCGCCACCACACTTTTTTCGAAATGCTGGGCAACTTCAGTTTCGGCGACTACTTCAAGCGTGAAGCCATTGAATTCGCTTGGGAATTCCTCACCAAAAAATGCGGTTTTGCGCCCGAACGCCTGTGGGTGACGGTGTTTGAAGAAGACGAGGAGGCCGCATCCATCTGGCTCGACGAGATCGGCGTGAGCCCGGAGCGTTTCTCGCGCATCGGGGCCGAGGACAATTTCTGGGCCATGGGCGACACCGGTCCGTGCGGGCCGTGCAGCGAGATCTTTTATGACCATGGCCCGGACGTGCCCGGCGGGCCCCCGGGTACGCCGGAGGAAGACGGCGACCGCTACATCGAAATCTGGAACCTGGTGTTCATGCAGTTCGACCGGGCCGCCGACGGCACCATGTCGCCGCTGCCCAGGCCGTGCGTGGACACCGGAATGGGCCTGGAGCGGCTGGCGGCGGTGCTGCAGGGCGTGCACTCGAACTACGAAATCGACCTGTTCACGCACCTGATCCGGGCCGCGGCCGAACAAACCGGTGCTGACGACCTGGAGCAGGCTTCGCTCAAGGTCATTGCCGATCACATCCGCGCCTGCGCGTTCCTGATTGCCGACGGCGTGCTGCCGGCCAACGACGGTCGCGGCTACGTGCTGCGGCGCATCATCCGGCGCGCGATTCGCCACGGCTACAAACTGGACTGCAAGCAGCCGTTCTTCGCCGCGATGGTCGAGCCGCTGGCCGAAGTCATGGGCGAGGCGTACCCGGAACTTGTGCAGAAGAAGGCGCAGATCGTCGATATTCTGGCGCGCGAGGAGCAGCGATTCGGCGAGACGCTGGACCAGGGCATGAAACTGCTGGAAGGCGTGCTGGCCGACCAGGACGATTCGGTGATTCCGGGAGACGTGGCGTTCAAGCTTTACGACACCTTCGGCTTCCCGCTGGACCTGACACGCGATATTGCGCGTGAGCGGCAGCTAAGCGTCGACGAAAAGTCGTTCGAGGCCGCGATGCAGGATCAGCGCGAGCGCGGACGTGCTGCCGGCAAGTTTTCGGTCCGAGATGAAGTTTCGGCCGACGTCGTGGCCGGTCTCCCGGCTACCGAGTTCCTGGGCTACGCGCAGAGCGAATGCGATTCGGCGCGGGTGGTGGCCATCCTGGTCGACGGCGACAAGCGCGAATCGCTGGGGGCGGGCGAAGTGGCGCTGGTCATCCTGGACCGCACCCCTTTCTACGCCGAATCCGGCGGGCAGGTGGGCGATACGGGCGTGCTGGAAAACGCCACGACGCGATTTCGTGTCGACGACACGCGCCCCCTGGCCGGCGTCTACCACGCCCATGCCGGCACGCTGGAGGCGGATGGGCTCAAGGTCGGAGACACGGTCCGCGCCCGGATCGACGAACAGCGCCGGGCCGACACCGTGCGCCATCATTCCGCGACACATCTGCTGCATGCGGCGTTGCGCGACGTGCTGGGCGAGCACGTGCAGCAGAAGGGCTCGCTGGTAGCCCCCGACCGGCTGCGCTTCGACTTCTCGCATTTCGAGCCGGTATCGCCTGAACAGCTGCAGGAAATCGAGAACCGGGTCAATCGCCAGATCCAGGAAAACGCGGCCGCCTCGGCCGAAGTCATGGATTACGACGAGGCCATGGAAGCCGGCGCGCTGGCGTTTTTCGGCGACAAGTACGGCGACCGGGTGCGGGTGCTGCAGTTCGGCGATTACTCAACGGAGCTGTGCGGCGGCACGCACGTGGAGCGGGTCGGCGACATCGGCGCGTTCAAGATCGTCTCCGAGACCGGCATTTCCGCCGGCGTGCGGCGAATCGAGGCGGTAGCAGGCCGCCACGCGGTGGCCTGGATGCAGGACACCGATCGGACGCTGCGCGAGCTGGCCGCCCGCCTCAAGGCATCACCCGACCAGGTCGGCTCGCGCGTCGAACAGCTGCTGGAGCGTTCGCGCGAGCTGGAACGCGAGCTGGATCGCCTCAAGCAGAAGCTGGCCTCGGCGCGCGGCTCCGACATGGGCGCCAACGCGCGCGAAATCGGCGGTGTGAGTGTGCTGGCCGAAAAGCTGGACGGTGTCGACCCGGACAGCCTGCGCGATACCGTCGATCAGCTCAAGAACAAGCTGGGTTCCGGCATCGTGGTGCTGGGCACCGACGCCGGGCAGGGAGTACGGCTGGTTGCCGGCGTCACCGCCGACCTCACCGACCGTTTCAAGGCCGGCGAACTGGTCAATCACGTCGCCGGCCAGGTTGGCGGGAAAGGCGGCGGGCGGCCCGATTTCGCCCAGGCTGGCGGCAGCGAGGCAGCGAAGCTGGGCCCGGCGCTGGAATCGGTATACGACTGGGTGGCGGGCAAGCAATAAGCGGCACGCTCGAACCTGTTGTCTGCCGCGTTGGTCTGCGGTTGAAGCAGCCCTCCGGCATTGCCCGGCGGATTTTCGTGACACTCGTACAACCGATGTTCTGTTAGCCTTAAGTTTCTCTTGCACAAGGCGTAAACCAATGGAATTTGCAATCTCGTTGATTGTTGGTCTGGTTGTCGGCGGCGCAATCGGAGCGCTCGCGACCTGGTGGATCAGCCGAGCCCGGGGCGGCGCGGTATCGGTCATGCAGCTGAAGCAGGAAAACGACAAGTTTCGCAATGAAGTAACCGAGCATTTTGTCGAGACTGCGCGTTTGATCAACCAGATGACCGATAGCTACAAGGAGGTGTTCGACCACCTGAGCAGTGGTGCCGAAAGACTGGTCGACGACAAGAAGCTCGCCGAGCGCCTGCCGCCGGCCAGCGGCCAGGAAGTGCGGCTGGGCGGTTTCGGAGCGGCTTCGCCGGCGGATTCGGACGGCCAATCAGCGACGCGGACGGGGAGCGACGAAAGCGTTGCGGTTGATTCGCCGTCATCGGCCGGCACGCAGCAGGCTCGGAAGTCGGATAGCGGGAAGTCGGACAGCGGGGATTCGGACAGCGGGGATTCGGACAGCGAAAAGTCGGGCGACGGCAACAACAGCGGCGATGGCGCGGACGACAAATCCGCCGATCGTGATCCGCTCAAAGCCGCGTCGACGGCACAATCCGCGTCATCGGGAAGCAAGGAACAGGGCGACGGGTCCGCTCCCGGCAGCAACCGAACCGGCGACAAGCCGGCGAAAGACCGGTCTGCAGGCGCCGATTCCGAAGTGCCGAGATCGGCCTAGACGGAAATCGGTCTAGTCGGGCGGACGGTCGCGTTCCAGCGTGTCCAGCGACAGGGAATCCGGCGTCACGGTGAGCACGCTCCCCTGGGCGTACCAGTCTCCAAGCACGATGCGTTCGGTGGTCCGGCCCGGCACACGATGAACGTGTCTGAACGGCCGATGGGTATGGCCGTGAATCATCCGGCTGGCGCCTGAGCGCTGGAAAAGTTCTTCGGCATCGGCGTCGACGACGTCCATCTCGACGGCGGCCGGGTCGCGATTGTGCAGGCGGCTCGCCCCGCGCAGCAGGGCAGCCACGCCGCGGCGGAACCAGATCGGCCGGGCAAGCATCCTGCTCTGCCATTCCGGTGCATTGACTCGTTTGCGATAGCGTTGATAACGAAGGTCCAGGCTGCAGAGTTGGTCGCCGTGCAGCAGGACGGTGCGCGTTCCATACAAGTCGATGACGTGCGGCTGATCCAGAAGCGTCATGCCGGCGCGCTCACAGAATTGCGTGCCGAGCAGGAAGTCCCGGTTTCCGTGCAGGAACGCCAGCCGGGTGCCTTGACTGGCCAGTGCCCTCAGTGCGCCGGCGATCCGTTTCTCGAATTCACCGGTCGCGTCATCGCCGATCCAGGACTCGAACAGGTCGCCGAGAATATAGAGCGCCTCTGCCTTGCGGGCCGGCCCCGCGAGGAACGCCTGAAACTGTTCGGTAATATCCGGCCGCGACCGCGCGAGATGCAGGTCCGATATGAAGAGCGTTGTCGGCGGCGAATCGATCGGTCGCCTCAGGGGACTTCGACGCTTTCGATCAACACCGGTTCGATGGGCACGTTCTGGTGCGGACCGCGCGCCTCGGTCTGAACGAACCGGATCTCGTCGACCACGTTCATGCCCTCGGTGACGCGGCCGAAAACGGCATAGCCCCAGGTGCGCCCGGACTGTTTCCCGCGATGGTCCAGAGACGCGGAATTGTCGACCACGTTGATGAAGAACTGCGAAGTGGCAGAATCCGGCTCGTTGGTGCGCGCCATCGCGATGGTGCCGCGCTGGTTGGAAAGCCCGTTGTCGGCCTCGTTTTCGATCGGGGCGTCATTGGGTTTTGGCGCCAGCTCGGGCGTAAATCCGCCGCCCTGGATCATGAAGCCCGGGATCACGCGATGAAAAATGGTGCCGTCGTAAAAGCCGTTGCGCACATAGGACAGGAAATTCTCGACCGTGACCGGCGCCTGGTCCTCGTACAGTTCAACCGTGATGTCGCCTCTGGAGGTGTGAATGATCACGCTCGGCATATCCTCTTCGAATGGATTGGAGGTGGTCTGCTCCGATTGCTGGGCGGCCAGGAGCGGCGGCATCAGCAGGAACAGTGAAATGAACAGACTTTTCATGATCGGGTCCGATGATTGATACGGTGGCTATATTGGATGGAATGATAATGCAAGCCCGCCGGCGGCGCGCGTCGGGAATGATGCCACGGATGAGCCCGGCATGGAATCGGTTCGCTGGAACGGCCGCAGGCAGCGAGATCGTCATCGCGGAGTGTCCGGCCGGCGAAACCTGGCACCGTGCCGGAGTTCGATGAGCCGCCCGTCGGCGTCGGAGCGTTCAATCCGGTCTTCGAAGTGACCCCTGGCGAACCGGTCGATGTCATCGTGACCGGACGGGGCGTCGGCCAGCCCCGTCGGAGCGCCGGATCGCGGCACCGTTCGAGGCTTCCGAAGGCTGTTGGCGGCGGGCGCAGGACCCCCGCCTGTGCTAGAATTTAAGGATTGTTTCAGGGGCTGAATCAGCGGTTCCGCGTTTTCTTGGAAAAGCTTGAATTTCAGTAACCTGGAAGCAGTTCCTGGCCCAAATTCACAAGACCAAATGCATGGCTGAACTCGCGCAGGAAATCCTCCCGGTAAACCTCGAAGACGAGATGCGCCAGTCCTACCTCGATTACGCCATGAGCGTGATCGTCGGGCGCGCCCTTCCGGACGTTCGCGATGGCCTCAAGCCGGTGCACCGAAGGGTGCTGTATGCCATGCACGTGCTGGGCAACGACTTCAACAAGCCGTACAAGAAATCGGCGCGCGTGGTCGGTGACGTCATCGGCAAGTACCATCCGCACGGCGACACGGCGGTCTACGACACGATCGTGCGCATGGCCCAGCCGTTCTCCTTGCGATACATGCTGGTCGACGGTCAGGGCAACTTCGGCTCGGTCGACGGCGATTCGCCGGCGGCGATGCGGTATACCGAAGTGCGAATGGCCAAACTGGCGCACAAGCTGCTGGCCGACATCGACAAGGAAACGGTCAACTGGCTGCCGAATTACGATGAATCCGAGTACGAGCCGGCCGTCATGCCGACCCGTGTGCCCAACCTGCTGGTCAACGGCTCGTCCGGCATCGCGGTCGGCATGGCCACCAACATTCCGCCGCACAACCTCAACGAAGTCATCGGTGCGCTGCTGGCGCTGGTCGACGACCCGGACCTGGATCTCGACGGCATCATGGAGCACATGCCCGGCCCGGATTTCCCCACCGCCGGCATCATCAATGGCGCGGCCGGGATCCGGGAAGCCTACGAGACGGGCCGCGGCCGGATCTACATGCGGGCCCGGGCACATTTCGAAGGCGAGGACAGCGGCAAGACCAAAATCGTCGTCACCGAGCTCCCGTACCAGGTCAACAAGGCCCGCTTGCTCGAAAAAATCGCCGAACTGGTCAAAGCCAGAAAGCTCGAGGGCATTTCCGAATTGCGCGACGAATCCGACAAGGACGGAATGCGCATGGTCGTCGAACTCAAGCGCGGCGAAGTCGGCGAGGTGATCCTCAACAACCTGTTCCAGAACACCCAGATGCAGTGCGTGTTCGGCATCAACATGGTCGCCCTGGTCGACAACCAGCCGAAGCTGCTCAATATCCGCCAGGTGCTGCAGGCCTTTCTCGCACACCGACGCGACGTGGTGACCCGTCGAACGCTGTTCGAATTGCGCAAGTCGCGCAGCCGGGCGCACATTCTCGAGGGCCTGACCGTCGCGCTGGCCAATCTCGACGAGATCATCGCGCTGATCAAGAATTCGCCGACGCCAGGCGAAGCGCGCGAGCGGCTTCAGGCGCAGCGCTGGGAACCCGGCCCGGTGGCCGCGCTGCTGGGGCAGGCCGGCGCGGAGCTTTCGCGGCCCGAGGATCTGCTGCCCGAGTTCGGGCTGGGCGAGGACGGCTACCAGCTCTCGCCGAACCAGGCCCAGGCCATCCTGGACCTGCGCCTGCAGAAGCTGACCGGGCTCGAGCAGGAAAAGCTTTCCGACGAATATCGTGGAATCCTCGAGCAGATCCGCGAGCTGATCCGCATCCTGTCCGAGCCGGATGCGCTGATGCAGGTGATCCGCGAAGAACTCGAATCGATTCGCGACGAATTCGGCGACCAGCGGCGCACCGAGATCGTGGCCGATCAACTGGACCTGACCATGGAAGACCTGATCACGCCCGAGGACGTGGTGGTCACCTTGTCGCATGCCGGTTACGCCAAGTACCAGCCGCTGGATCGCTACCGCAGCCAGAAGCGCGGCGGGCGCGGACGCAGCGCGGCGAAGACCAAGGACGAGGATTTCGTCGAGCGTTTCTGGGTCACCAACACCCACGACACGCTGCTGGTCTTCACCAGTGCCGGCAAGGTTTACAAGACGAAGGTCTACGCGCTGCCCCAGGCCGGCCACAGCAGCCGCGGGCGGCCCATGGTGAATCTGCTGCCGCTGGACGAGGGCGAACGCATCAACGCGGTGCTGCCCACGCGCGAGTTTCCCGACGACTGGTTCGTGTTCTTCGCCACCCGCTCGGGGCGCGTGAAGAAGACGCCGCTTTCGGATTTCGCGCACATCCGTTCCAACGGGATCTGGGCAATCGAGCTCGAGGGCGATGACGAACTGGTCGACGTGTCGTTCACCGACGGCAGTCGCGACATTCTGCTGTTTTCTTCGGCCGGCAAGGCGATCCGTTTCCACGAGTCGGGCGTGCGCGCGATGGGTCGTCAGACCCGCGGCGTCGTCGGCATCCGACTCAAGTCCGATCAGCGTGTGGTATCCATGCTGGTGGCCAACGAGGGCGATGTCCTGCTGGCCACGGCGAATGGCTACGGCAAGCGAACTGCGCTCGAGGATTTTCCGGTCTACAACCGCGGCGGCCAGGGCGTGATCGGCATTCAGGTCTCCGGCCGCAACGGGGAGCTGGTGGCCGCGCTTGCTGTTGCCGAGGGTGACGACGTCATGTTGACGTCCAACGCCGGCACGCTGGTACGGACCTCGGCCGCTGAGATTTCACGCCTGGGCCGAAACACTCAGGGCGTCACGCTGATTCGGCTCGGTGAGGACGAGCAGCTGATCGGACTGGCCCGGATTGCCGTGTCCGAAGACGAAGCGGAACCGGACGAAGAAGATACCGCCCCGGCTTGAGGCAGCCCTGCCTGAATCGGCCGCGGAAAATCCGCTGAAGGCATCGGGAACGCTGCAAGATGTGGATTCCCGGGGGGTCGATATCCTGTGTGTATTCACGGAGCCGCCGATCCGCTCTTTTCGGGTTGTGCAGCGCCGATTTCCCTGCAATCGACGAACCATCGTCCCGGTCCTGTCGGGGGACACCCAGGGATCGGGCGCTCATTTTTTAACCTTTCCCTGACTTCTTGCCCATGCGGCGTCAATCCTGAATGCGTAGGATCGACAGGACATTTACGGGACAGGCTTGGCGGAATTGAAATGAAAAACACTATTTCTTTTGCTGGAATTCTTCTTGCGACCGTCCTTCAGACAGGCGCGCTCGAAGCGCAGGTCGTCAACTTCAACAACTATGCGCAGAATGCGCCGGGCACCCAGTTCCTGGAACGCGGCAACATGTTCTTCCGCCAGGGCGACTACGACGCGGCGGTCGGCAATTTCCGGCTGGCCGCGCACTGGGCCGACAAGCTCGCGCAGTTCAACCTCGGCATGATGTACGTCAACGGCGACGGCGTGGATCGCGATCCGCTGCGCGGCTGGGCGTGGATCAAGCTTTCGGCCGAGCGCGGCTACCCCAAGAATGCCGCGGTCGCGGCCGACATCCGCAACCAGTTCACCGACGAACACCGGAAAGTCGCGAAGAAGATTCTTGAAAAGGAACTCAAGCCGAGGTTCGGCGACGAAGTTGCGATTCCGCGGACCTCCAACGAGATGAAGCGGATGCTTGCGCGCGATACTTCGGGCGGCTCCCGAGTGGGCGTCAATCGCGCGATTTACGTCACCGGACGCGACGGCACGTTCGTATCGGGCGACCAGTTCTTCCGCGACGAACTCTGGAACTTCGAGAAGATCGTCCGGTTCGAAACCCGACTGCACAAGGCGATCGGCGACGGCAACGTGATTCTGCGCGATTTCCAGACCCTGGAAGACGGCGAACCGGCGCCGCAGTCGTCGGACGCCGAGGACTCCGAATCCGGAGAGTGAATTGCCGACGGCCCGGTCTAACCGGCCGGGGCGTTTTTCGAGACGGCCATCAGGCCAGCCGGCTTTCGACCCTGATCTCGTTTTCGAGCGTGCGGTGCACCGGGCATCGATCCGCGATCTCGAGCATCCGCCCGCGCTGGTCTTCGTCCAGGTCGCCCTCGATCGTGATCATACGAGTCAGGCGATCGATCCTGCCCTTGCGTTTCTCGCATTCTTGGCAGTCTTCGGCGTGAATCCGGTCATGCGCGACTTCGCACTGCACCCGTTCGACCGGAAGCTTCTTGTGACGGGCGTACATGTTCAGCGTCATGACGGTACACGCGCCCAGCGCGCTTGCCAGGTAATGGTAAGGATCCGGCCCGAAGTCCTTGCCGCCGTTTTCCTGCGGTTCGTCGGCCAGGAGCGCATGCTGGCCGGCCTGGACCCGGCAAAGGAATCCGTCCGCGGTTCTTCCGGCAACCGCAACGTCTTTCGAGGATTCCGGGCTCCTGAATTCCAGGAAGCGGCTGGCCCAGGCGGAAATGATCTGCCCGGCATAATTCGAGTCGGCTTCGTCGGATAGCAGGTGGTCGGCATTGTCCAGGCTGACGAAACTTTTCGGGTGCAGCGCGGCGGCGAAGATCTTCTGCGCATTTTCGATACTCACGGTCTTGTCCACGGGTGAATGGAGTACCAGCAGCGCGCGCCGCAGCTTGCGCAGTCGATCATCGATCGAATGGCTTCTGGCGTCGTCGACGAAGTCCTTGCCAATCCGGAACGGCCGGCCGGCGAGCTGGATCTCGGCGCTGCCCTCGGATTCGATGGTTTCCAGGTCTTCGCCGAACTGCTCCAGGATGTGGTCGGCGCTGGCCGGAGCGGCGAGCGTCGCCACGGCGCGCACGCTTTGCATGCGTTCGGCCGCGGCCAGCACCGCGGCGCCGCCCAGCGAATGGCCCACCAGCAGTTGCGGTGCACCCAGGTTGTCTTCCATCCAGGCTGCGGCGTCTTCGAGGTCGTCGAGGTTGCTCGAGAAGCTGGTGTCGGAGAAATCGCCATCGCTTTCTCCGAGGCCGGTGAAGTCGAACCTGAGCACCGCAAAGCCTGCCTTGGCGAGTGCGCGCGTGATGTTGCGCGCGGCCTTGATGTTGCGCGTGCAGGTAAAGCAGTGGGCGAAAAGCGCCGTCGCCTGCCAGGTGCCGCCAGCCGGCAATTCGAGGTTTCCGGCCAGTTCGAGACCGGCGCGGTTGGTGAATTTTATTTTCGACATGCAGGAATGCACTCCAGGACGAGGCGTAATTGATAAAGTGTAACAATGGTCGGGGGAATCCGGCGGCCCGAGCAGTCAGGCATCCTCATCAGTATCTGGAATCTGGAGGCGTTTTGTTTCTATGCGACGACCGCGGCCAGCTGACCAACAACGCGTTCTTGCAGAACAACCTGTTCTATTTTCTGCTCAGCCGGGACGAGTGAAACGCGCTTCCGGGTCTTGGAAAAAGCACGCTCCTGTCTGGTGGTTTGTGTGGTGATCTGGCGCGTTATGCTTTCCCGGGAACCGGTACCGATGGAGTCATGAAACCGACGCCCTTCGTCATGCAGTATGTCGTCCTCTTCTTGCTGCTGTTCGCCCCGCAGGTCTGGTCCCAACAGGCCTGGCTGATGACTTATGGGACCGCCGAGCGGGTCGAGGAGCAGTTCGGGCACAACGCGATCTGGATTCGCGACCCGGCGCAGGGCATCGACGAGATCTACAACTTCGGTTTTTTCGATTTCGACCAGCCGGGCTTCTATCGTGATTACCTGTTCGGCGACATGGTTTATTTTGCCCTGGCGCGCAGCCCCGAAGATGAACTGGCTTATTACCGGTGGCGCGATCGCAGCGTGCGGGCGCAGCTGCTGAATCTTCAACCCGAAGCGATCCGGCGTCTGACCGACTGGCTGGAGGCCAGGGTGCAGCCCGAGACCCGGGATTTCCGCTACGACTATTACTTCAACAACTGCTCCAACCGGGTGCGCGATGCGCTTGATTTCGCGCTCGACGGCGCGTTGTCGGAGTATTCGAAACCGCTGCCGGCAAGCGCCGATTTCCGCACCCACACCCGGCGCCTTGTGCAGGACGATTTTCCGCTGTACCTGGGTATCCAGGCCGGTCTCGGGCGGATGGCGGACAGGCCGCGGTCGGTGTGGGAGGAAATGTTTCTCCCGGCTGTCGTCGCCGAGACGGTTGACGATATGCGCATCACGACGCATGGCGGCGAGACCTCGCCGCTGGTGGTCGACGACCGCATGCTTTATGAATCGAGTCGGCAGGCGCCGCCCGATCGACCTGATTTCCATGGAATGGTCTTTTTGGCCCTGGGACTGGCGAGCGTCTTTCTGATTGCGCTGCCGGCGGTTCTGTTCAGGTCTCGTCTGCCGGGCCTCATGGGTGCGCGCGGCTGGATCATGGTGTCGGGGCTCGGCGGCGGAATGCTGCTGTTCCTGTGGCTGTTCACGGAGCACGAGGCGGCCTGGCGCAACGAGAACCTCCTTTTACTGAACCCGCTGGCACTGCTCCTCTGGCGTTTCGGCGGCGGCGCGGTGGAGCGGGCGGCGGCGATGATCATCGCTGCCGGGCTGGTCGCGGCATTCGTGCTCAAGCTTTTCCCGGGCGCCCAGTGGAATTACGACATGATGGTCTGGTTGGTGCCGGCTCAGATTTCGCTGCTCTGGGCCTGGAACCGGGAAAGCCGCCGGGACACCTGACAAGGCAAAGTCGTGCTCTCGCGGAGACGCAGAGCAAGACAAGTGAAAAGGCCGCAGCAGTTAACATCGCCCGGAAATAGCCTGGCGGTGCGTGTTGGCTGCACTCAACGCACCCTGCAAGAGCGATGATGATCGCGCAGGGTGCCTTGAGCGCAGTCGTGCGCGGTTGTCAACGCATGCCATCGCGTCGAGCCCTTGATCAGATTGCGTAGGGTGCGTTGAGCGCAGTGAACACGCACCGTCTGTTTGCCTGGCGACCGCGTGCACGGGCACCGGTTTGAAGGCTCCGCGAGAAAACAGGCTTCCGGTTTTTTTTGCAGCTTTGCGGCTTTTACGTGACCCGGCATAAAAAAGCCCCGGCGCATGGCCGGGGCGGTGAGGCTTGCGGTCGCGTGATCGCGACTGTTTATGGTCGTATTCTTATTGCTTGTGCTTGCCCGCGTCGGCGTCGAAGGCGCCCGGTTCGTCCTCGCGGGTGTAGTCCGGCGGCA
>JAGXKW010000096.1 GCA_018334995.1 Wenzhouxiangellaceae bacterium | reverse complement strand
GCTGCCGTTTCTGTCTGCTCCTGTTCTTCGGCCTGGTCTTCACCTTCGTCCTGTGCGAGCACAGGCGAGGCGAATCCCGCACCGACCCCGGCAAAGATGCCGGCGAACAGTCCGAGGCGGATGGCCTCGGCAAGGCGGTTACGACTGGTTTCCATATGTACCTCTCCCTAGCTAGTGGGTTTTGTATGGTTTCGCTTCGCCGCGGCAACACCGACGACCAATCACTGGCGATCCGGTTTTGGGGCTGATTCGTGCGGTTCTCGACCGAGGCGTGCCATAAGCGAAATTTTCAAGTTATGCGATGCCGATTGGATGGAACCGCTGGTTCCCGGGGACACGAGTGACATCGCTTCGCTCTTTTTAACGAAAAACTCACCAAACTGCAAGTCAATTTGAAGATTTCATTACATTCGAGGCCCGAATGTACGGCGCTTCCCGGAACAACGTGATTGCCGTCACGCTTTGACGCCGGCAGAGGCCGGGGCGGATCGGCCACACGCGGAAACCTTGGGGTCCGTCTTCGATGCGCACCCGAGCAACAAAACGCCACGCGAAGGGCGTCGGGGTCGTCGGGAAAACGGACGGCCATCGCCGGATTGCAGGATCGAGTGCGATTCGCTCGAGATCGGCGATTCGACCCGTCGAGACGCGTTCCGATAGGCCGCCGCCCGGTGGCGGCGGACCCGTGCGGGGCCGTTCAGTCGTTTTCGAGGCGGTGCCGGATGGCGCGCACCCGCTCGGTCAGCGCATCGGGCACCCGCGGTTGGAAGTTTTCCAGGTGCTTTTCGATTTCGTCCAGTTCGCCGATCCACTCCCGGCCGTCGACCGACAGCAACGTATCGAGGTCGGGTTCGCGCGCCAGCCCGCGGGTGGAAATGCCGTCGTTTTCCGGCAGTCGACCCACCGGCGTATCGCGCGCCTCGACTTGGCCCATGCATCGCTGCATGATCCATTCCAGCACCCGCAGGTTCTGGCCGAATCCGGGCCAGATGAAGTTGCCGTCGGCGTCGCGCCGGAACCAGTTGACCTGGAAGATCTTCGGCGGATGCGCAAGCTTGCTGCCGACGTCCAGCCAATGCGCCCAGTAGTCGCCGAAGTGGTAACCGCAGAACGGCTTCATGGCCATCGGGTCGCGCCGCACCACGCCGACCTTTCCGGTGGCCGCGGCGGTGGTTTCCGAGGCCATGGCCGCGCCGATGAAGGTGCCGTGGGTCCAGTCCTCGGCCTCCATGACCAGCGGCGCGAGCGAAGCGCGCCGGCCGCCGAAGATGATCGCGTCGATGGGCACGCCCGACGGGTTCTCGGACTCGCCGGTATAGCTGGGGCAGCGCTTGATCGAGACCGTAAAGCGCGAATTCGGGTGCGCCGCCGGGCCGTTGGCCGGTTCATAGGGCTGCCCCTTCCAGTCGTAGGCCGGCACCCGGTCGTCCAGGCCCTCCCACCAGGGCTGGTTGTCGTCGGTCACGGCCACGTTGGTGAAGATCGTCTTGCGGTCGAGCATGGCCAGCGCGTTGGGGTTGGTCTCGTTCGAAGTGCCGGGGGCGACGCCGAAAAATCCGGCCTCGGGGTTGATCGCGTACAGGCGGCCGTCTTCGCCCGGCTGCAGCCAGCAGATATCGTCGCCGACGGTGTGCACTTTCCAGCCGGCGCTGCGGTAGGGCTCGGGCGGAATCAGCATGGCCAGGTTGGTCTTGCCGCAGGCCGACGGAAAGGCCGCGGCCACGTAGCGCGTCTCGCCCTCGGGGTTCTCGATGCCGACGATCATCATGTGCTCGGCCAGCCAGCCTTCGGTGCGGGCCTGGTGGCTGGCGATTCTCAGCGCGTGGCATTTCTTGCCCAGCAGCGCGTTGCCGCCGTAGCCGGAGCCGTAGCTCTGGATGCTCAGCTCTTCGGGGAAATGCATGATGTAGCGGCGCTCCGGGTCCAGCTCGCCGGTCGAATGCAGTCCGCGCACGAACCGCCCTTCGCGCTCGATGCGCGCCAGCGCCTGGTCGCCCATCCGGGTCATCAGGCGCATGTTGGCGACGACGTAGGCGCTGTCGGTAATTTCGACGCCCAGGCGCGCGAACGGCGAGTCGATGGGGCCCATGCAATACGGGATCACGTACATGGTCCGGCCTTCCATGCAGTCTTCGAACAGGCCGTCCATCAATTCGTGCGCATCGTCCGGCGCCATCCAGTTGTTGTTCGGGCCGGCATCGTCACGCTCGCGGGTGCACACGAAGGTCAGGTGCTCGACGCGCGCGACGTCGTCGGGGTCCGAGCGGTGCAGGTAGCATTCCGGGTGGGTATCGCGGTTCAATTCCAGCAGGTCGCCGGTGTCCAGCATCCCGTTGACCAGGGAAGTGTTTTCCTCGGCGCTGCCGCTGCACCAGTGGATTTTCGCGGGACGGGTCCGGCGCGCGACGGAATCGACCCATTCGGCCAGTTCAGTCAACTTTGTACTCATGAAGGATTCCAGGGGTTCGGGAGAATTGGGGTTCGGGAGAATTCGGGTTCGGAATTTCAGGCCGGCTCGAAGCCGGGCAGCTTGGGTTCCAGCAGTTCCAGCCTCGGCCGGAGATAACGCGGCAGGCCGCGGGCGTCGTAATCCGGGTAATCCTCGCCGCGGATCAGCGGCTCGAGGTAGCGGCGAGCGGCCGGCGTGATGCCGAAGCCGTCGTCCGTGACGTAGTCGCCGGGCATCTTCTTTTCGTGGTTGGCGATGTCTTCCAACCGGGCCGTGGCGATCTTCCATTCGTAGGGCTCGTCGCTGACGCGCTCGATGACCGGCATCACCCCGGTATTGCCTTCCAGGGCCAGTTCCACGGCTACCCTCCCCACGGCGCGCGCCTGCTCGACGTCGGTTCTCGATGCGATGTGGCGCGCCGAGCGCTGCAGGTAGTCGCTGACCGCCCAGTGGTACTTGTGGCCGAGCTCGGTCTTGACCAGTTCGGCCACCACCGGCGCGACGCCGCCGAGTTGCTTGTGGCCGAACGCGTCGGTGGTGCCGGCGTCGGCCAGGAATGTGCCGTCGGCGTAGCGCGCGCCCTCGGAAACGACGATGGAGCAATAGCCGTGGCGCTTGACCGATTCGTCGACCGCAGCCAGGAACTTCTGCCGGTCGAACGGCACTTCGGGAAACAGGATGATCTGCGGCGGGTCGTGCTCCTCGCGCCGCGCCAGGCCGCCGGCGGCGGCAATCCAGCCGGCGTGCCGGCCCATGACTTCCATGATGAATACTTTCGTGGAGCTCGAGGCCATCGACATGACGTCGAGACTGGCCTCCATGATGGAAACGGCGACGTACTTGGCCACCGAACCGAAACCCGGGCAGTTGTCGGTGACCGCCAGGTCGTTGTCGATGGTCTTGGGGACCCCGATCGCATTGAGCGGATAGCCGAGTTCGGCGGCCATCTTCGCGACCTTGTTGGCGGTATCGGCCGAGTCGTTGCCGCCGTTGTAGAAGAAGGTGCCGATGCCGTGGGCGTCGAGCACCTCGATCAGGCGCTGGTACTCGCGGCGGTTTTCTTCCATGGACTTGAGCTTGTAGCGGCACGAACCGAACACGCCGCCGGGCGTCTGCGCCAGCGCACGGAGATCGTCCTCGCCGAGGCTGCCGGTATCGATCAGCCGTTCCTCCAGCGCGCCGATGATGCCGTCGGCGGCGGCGAAGACGTTGCCGATGCGGTCCGAATGCACCCGAGCGGTTTCGATCACCGACGCCGCCGTGGCATTGATTACCGGCGTGACGCCGCCGGACTGGGCGTAGAGGATATTGTTCGCGGCCATGGTCCCCGTCGCTGGTTCGTGAATATCGATTCATAAGGATAAAACAAATCCCCCCCGGAGGACCGGCCAGTTTGCACCGCATGACGGGCTTGCCGGGCCCCGGCGGAACCTTCGGGGCATTTGACACCGGTATCACGGCGCGTTAGCTTTATACGCTTGTCGAATCATCGAAGCCCATCCCAACATCATGCGAATCGTATTACTCGGCCCGCCCGGCTCCGGCAAGGGGACCCAGGCAGCACTGCTCCGCGACCGGCTCGGACTCGCGCACATTTCCACCGGCTTGCTGCTGCGCGAAGCTGTCGATCAGCGGACGGAGCTCGGCCTCAAGGCCAAGCGCTACATGGACGCCGGCGACCTGGTGCCCGACGACCTGATGCTGGGGTTGATCGAGGAACGCCTGGGCCAGCCCGACGTTTCCAATGGCTTCATCCTGGACGGTTATCCGCGCAACCTGGCCCAGGCCGAGGCGCTGGACCAGGTGCTCGAACGCATCGGGCAACCGGTCGATCTCGCGATTTCGGTCACGGTCAACGAAGGCGAAATCGTGGATCGACTGTCGAAACGGGCGACCGAAGAAGGACGCTCGGACGATACCGAGGACGTCATCCGCAACCGGCTGCGCGTATATGCCGAGCAGACCGCCCCGGTCGCGGGGCATTACGCAGAACGCGGGCAGTTGCGCGAGGTCGACGGCATGGGCTCGGTCGAGGAAGTCCACCAGCGCATGCTGGAAACCATCGCAAACGCCTGATTGTCGCGGCGCCGCGGCACGGATCGATCGACCAGCCCCGGCGAGGGTTTCGCAGGAGGCGTCTCCAGGGGCCGACTCGTCGGGGTACTGACTCGCGGCCGGGAGATGGCTCCTGCGCAGACCCGGCGAGGATGCAGGTCAGACGCCCGCCTTGCACAACAGGAACGTCCAGCAGCCGTCGGCGTGGTCGCGGGCCAGCATCGCGTGACCGGTCCGCTCGCAGAACACCGCCAGGTCGATCTCGGCCAGCGGATCGTCGGCCCTGATCTCCAGTATCTGTCCGGCCTCCATATCCGCCAGGCACCGGCGCGCGCGAAACACCGGCTCCGGGCACAGCAGGCCGGTCGCGTCCAGCGTCTTGTCGACGCGCTGTTCGGATTTCATCGAGTCTCCCGCAGACACCGCTCCCGGGGCATCATGGTATTCGGTCCGGCAACGGAACTGCCGGCCGGTTTTTTTGACTGCCGCCGAAATCCGACCCGAGGAAACGAAGTTCGATGAAACGCTGGCTGATCACGCTCTGGCATGTCGCGCTGATGCGCGCGGGGCCCCAGGACCTTCCTCCCGGCAGCATTTCGCCGGTACTCGCGCTGGTCATGTACTCGTCCATCGTGGCGATATCGGGACTGGCCGACGCCGGTGCGGCGGAACCGGCCGCTATCGGCCTCTCTATTTTCGTGACAATCGTCCTGCCGCTGGTCGTGACCGTATCCATTCTCGCCGCACGCGGTCGCGGCGCACGCTTCGGACAGACCGTCGCCGCATTGTTCGGCACCGGGGCATTGATCAGCCTGATCAATATCCCGCTTTGGTTTTCCGCCCAGACCCCCATTCCGGCGCCGCTGGTGGTGCTGGCGCTGATCGGGCTGTTCTGGAGCCTGGCCGTCGACGGCCATATCTGGCGCAACGCGCTCGATTGCGCCTATGCCGGCGGGTTGATTGTGGCTGTGGTAATTTTGTTCCTCCAGCTGTTCGTCTTCCAGGCAATGGGGAATCCGGGAGTTTCCTGAACAATGAACATCCATATTCTCGGCATCTGCGGAACATTCATGGGCGGTATCGCAGCGCTGGCGCGCGCAGACGGCCACGCGGTCTCCGGACAGGACCAAAACGTCTACCCGCCGA
>JAGXKW010000035.1 GCA_018334995.1 Wenzhouxiangellaceae bacterium | reverse complement strand
ATCGACGACAAAGACTGCTGCTGGTCCGTCACGCCCAGGGATCGCTGGGCAGCGACGATTACGATCAGCTGTCGACCATCGGTTTTCGGCAGGCCGAGCAGATCGCGCAGCATCTCCAATCGTCCGTCGACGAGGCCGTCATGGTGCGCGGTGAACTGAAGCGGCACCGCCAGACCGCCGATTCCCTGTACCGAACCGGGCCGTGCCATATCGACCCGGACCTCAACGAATATCGCGTCGATCACCTGCTGGAAGCAGCGTTCGAGAGCGCCGACGAACTTGCCATTCAGCCGCCCGGTCCGGAAGCCCTGGCCGATCCGGTGGGCTATCTCGACACCTTTCTCGCGTTGTTCCCGCGGGTGCTGGAAGCCTGGCAGGCCGAACGGATTCATTGCACCGTGAACGGGCGCTGGAGCGCATTCAGCCAGCGCGTCGAAGCCGCCGGTCGTCGTTTCCTGCCGATGCTGGAGCAAAGCGGCAGCGTGGTCGCGGTGACCTCGGCCGGAGTGATCAGCACCCTGACGGCCAGCCTGCTCGGGCGCGAACTGGCCTGGCAGCGACAGCTCAATGTCGCGTTGTACAATGCGTCGGTGACCGAGCTGCAGCTGGATGCCGCGGGTGCGTGGCGCGTCGAGCGCCTCAACTGCATCGCGCACCTGCCGCCCGGTGAACTGCATACCCTGGCTTGAATACTGGGAAAACAACCACGATGCCAAGCAATCCCATCACTGTCATCACCGGCTCCAGCCGCGGCATTGGCCGGGCCGCAGCCGAACTGCTTGCCGCACGCGGCCACCGGGTCGTCATTTCCAGCCGCGACCAGGACAGCTGCGAATCGGTCGCCGAAGGTATTCGCGAAGCCGGCGGCGAGGCCATTGCCGTCGCCTGCCACGTCGGCCAGGACGACCAACTGGAAGCACTGATCTCCGACACCGTCGAGCGGTTCGGCCGGCTGGACAACCTGGTGCTGAACGCGGCCAGCAATCCGGTCTACGGACCTTCGGACAACGTCGATCGCAAGGCCTTCGATGTCATCATGCACAACAACGTGTTCGGTTCGATGCGCCTGGGTCACCTGGCGCGGCCGCACATGGCCGAAGCCGGCGGCGGCGCCGTGGTGCTGGTGTCCTCGATCGCCGGCATGCTGGGCAACCGGGTCATAGGCGCCTACGGTCTTTCCAAGGCGGCCGAGAACCAGCTGGTGCGCAACCTGGCGCTGGAGTTCGGCGGCGACGGCATCCGCGTCAACGCCGTGGCGCCCGGGCTGATCCGAACCGATTTCTCCAAGGCACTGCTCAGCGACGAGCGCATGGTCAAGCATTTCGAGCGCACCACGCCGCTGGGCCGCATCGGCGAGCCCGAAGACATTGCGCGGGTCATCGCGTTTCTGGTCGGCGAGGACTCGCGCTGGTTGAGCGGACAGGTAGTTACCGCCGACGGCGGAATCACGGTGACCGGAGGTTTCTGACGATGCGTGTCCTGGTGGCGCTGGCGGCGACGACGATCTGGCTCGGTGCGGTCTCGGCGCCAGCAGCGGCGCAGGTCTATCGCTACGAGGATGAAGACGGAATCACCGTGCTGACCAACGTCAAACCGGAGGCGGGACGCTACGAGAACGTGCGCAACGTCGGCTGCTACGGGACTTGCATCAAGGGCGTGGACTGGCACGCAACGCCGCTCAGGCGCGTCGAGTACCGCGAAGAAGTGCGCGGCGCGGCCGCGGTGTACGGCGTCGACGAGGCGCTCATTCGCGCGATCATGCACGCCGAATCGTGGTTCGAGGTCACGGCCGTTTCGCGCGCCGGAGCGGAGGGTTTGATGCAACTGATGCCCGCGACCCAGGTGCGTTTCGGGGTTTCCGATCCATTCGATCCGCTGGACAACATCTCGGCCGGCGTCGCCTACCTGGCCGAGCTCCTGGAACGCTTCGAAAACGACTGGGAACTGGCCGTTGCGGCCTACAATGCCGGCGAAACCGCAGTGCGCAGGCACGGCGGGATCCCCCCTTATGCCGAAACGCGGGAATACGTCAGGCGCGTGCGCATTCTGCGCGCCAGATACGGCGGCTGAGTGTCACCAGACTAGCCGCATGGCCCACTACGTTCGCTGGACCTTTCGTCCGAGTCCGCGCACCAGTCCGATTACGGCGAGCACGCCGACCGGCAGGCAGATCCACCACGCTACGCCGAAGCCGGCGGGCAGGGCGCCTGCCAGGATCGCGATCATCCCGGCCGATAACGCATACGGCAACTGGGTGCGCACATGCTCGATGTGGTCGCATTGACTGGCCATGGACGACAGGATGGTGGTGTCGGAAATCGGCGAACAGTGATCGCCCCACACCGCGCCGCCCATGACCGCGGCCACTGTTGCATACAGGATCGGCATGTGCTCGACGCCGTTCATCCCCGAGGCGGTCATCAGGGCCCAGGCCAGCGGTACCATCAGCGGCAGCAGGATCCCCATGGTGCCCCAGCTCGAGCCGGTCGAGAACGCGGTTGCCGCGGCGACGATGAACACCAGTGTCGGCAACAGGCCGGGATGCAGGCGGTCGCCGATCAGCGAGACCAGGTAATCGGCGGTGCCGAGCATGTCGGTCACCCCCGAAAGCGCCCAGGCCAGAACCAGGATGAGGATCGCGTACAGCATCGCGCGCGCGCCGGAAAACCATGCCGCCACGCTGGTGCTGAGAGACAGCACCCCGTGCCCGACCGACAGCGCGATCGCAAGCAGCGAGCCCAGCAGCGAGCCCCAGATCAGCGACTTGTACGGATCGGCCGAACCCACGACGGCCCGCAGCGTATCGCCTTCGCCGGTGATGAACATGCCGGCGACGACCCCGAACACCATCACCAGGATCGGCAGCACGGCATTCCGGGCGCTGCGTGCGATGCCGTCGTCGGGCTGGACTTCGGCCATGTCGTCTGCGGTCTTGGCCGAAGCCGTGGTCGGCGGGGCCACCTGCCCGTTGCGGCGTGCGCGGGTCTCGGCGGCGTGCATCGGGCCGAAATCGCGCGCGAAGCCGACGACCGCGAAGACCATGGTCAGCGCCAGCAGCGGGTAGAAGCTGTAGGCGATGGAGTTGAGGAATACCATGTAGGCATTCAGTTCCAGGCCGGGAATGCCGGCGACAGCGTCGCGGATCAGGCCGACTTCATAGCCCACCCAGGTGGTGACCAGCGCGATCGTGGCCACTGGAGCGGCCGTGGAATCGACCAGGTAGGCGAGCTTTTCGCGCGAGATATGCAATCGGTCGCTGATCGGACGCATGGTGTTGCCCACGACCAGGGTGTTGGCGTAGTCATCGAAAAAGATCGCAAGTCCCATGGCGACGGTCGAGACCATGGCGCGCCGAACGGTGCCGGCAAAACCGATGATCCGGTCGACGATACCCAGCATGCCCCCGTTTTTCGAGATCACGCCGACCATCCCCCCGACCAGCAGGGTGAACAGCATGACGGCGGCATGGTCCGGTTTGGCGATGGCTTCGAGAATGAACGTGTCGGCCGTGGCCATCAGGCTGGTCAGCAAACCGCGGGCCGAAAACTCGGTCAGCGCCCAGGCGCCGATCCAGATGCCGGCGAACAGCGCCGGGATGACCTGGCGGATCAGGAGCGCCAATCCGATCGCGATCAGCGGCGGCAGCAGGGAAACCCAGCCGAATTCGGCCGACAGTGCACTGTCCTGCGCACTTGAAAGCGCCGGTGTCATGGTCAGCAGGATAGAGGTCGAGGCTAAAATTATTCTCATATATATCATTAGCCTGAAGCCATTTTATTAAGTATTTTATCGGCTTTTTCGAAGCGTTTTTTCAATCCGGAGTGCGGCCCCCGATCGTGCGGAAAGCTTTCCAGCCAGCGCCGCTGGAGCTCGGACCTTTCGGTATCCAGGTCGGCCCTGGGTCCGCCCTCGCCGAGCCGATTCGACAAACGACTGATCTGATAGTCCATGCGCAGCTGCCGGTCCTGATCCGGACTTTCGACACCGGACAAACACTCCATCTCGATCACGACCTGGTGCGCCAGGCCGGTCAGACGTTCGACTTCGGCACGAAGTTCGTCTGGATCGGACGCGGTCAGGAATCGTTCCAGGCGCTCGCGCAGGCGCTTGTCCAGCGCATCGTCGTCCGCGTCTCCGGGCAATGCTTCGGGTGAGGGCTGCGCCTGGCCGGCGAGCAATCGTTCCCAGGCACTCTGCAGATGTTCGCCCAGGGCAACGAGATGGCCGATACGGGCGCGTGCCCGGGCGTCTCTGGCCTCGCGGATCCGGGTCCGGCAGCGGTCCAGCGCTTGCTGGAATCGGTTGCGCAGGGCCGGCGGTACTGTAGTGTGCTGCTGGAATTCCTCCTCCAGTCCGGTCACCTGGCCGGCGACGGACTCGGGGTCTTCCGCGTCGACAAGCGCTTCGGCGCGCGTGCAGAGGTCCTTGAGGACTTCGGTGTGCTGGTGTTCGGCCTGGCGACGTTCGTCGCGGACGTGCCTGAGTTCCTCGAACAGCGGGTCGATGGGTTCGCGGAATTCGTTCCACAGCTGGTCATCGGTCTTGCGCCGGCCGCGACCGGCCTTTTTCCATTCGGCCTGGAGCGCCTTGGCCCGGTCGATTGCCACGGCGCGGTCCTTTTCGTGCGCAAGCTTGCGCGACTCTGCCACCAGTCTGCGTTTTTCGTTCTCCACGACATCGAAATGGCGATCCAGCGCGGCCGAGATCGCGTCCATCAGTTCACGCAGTGCCGACGCAGCCTTGCCGCGCGCCTTCGGCGGCAGTGCGTCGAGGTTTCGGATGCCCTCGCGCGCGGCACGCTGGTAGCGTATCAGCTTGTCCCTGGAACTGCTTTCATCGGCGGCCACGCATCGAGCATCATCGAGAAATTGCTGCAGCTCCTGAAGCGATTGTTCGCGCACTTCGCTGCGTTTTTCAAGGTACGGCTTCGCCGCATCGAAGGCTTCCTTGCATGCCCGCTGGAAACGGCGCCACTGACCCTTGGGCGCGGCGAACCGGCGCTTGTCGCCCGGCAGCACCTCATGCTCGTCGAGTTCTTTCCAGCGCTGGCGAAGCTCCTTGAGCCGGTCGGTGACCGCGTCGGGGTGCAGGTTTTCGGCGTCGATTTCGCCCACGCGTTCGATCAGTCGCTCGCGCAGCTCGTTGTTGGACCAATGCTGCCAGTCGCGCATCTCCTTGAGTTTGCCGGCCATGCGTGCCATTCGGCTGCCGGTTCGGTCCGAGCGGCCTTTTTGGGGCGTCCGATCGTGCAGCCGGCGCGCCGTACCAATCGCTTCGTGAGCCGCGGCAATGTCGCCCGAAGCGAGCGCCTGCTCGGCACGCTCGAGCGCCTCCTGGAGCGCCCGGACCTGGTCGGCCTGCGCCTGGCTGGGCCCAGGATCGGCTTTCGGCTCCGGTTTTCGCTGTCGTTGCAGCTCGAGCCGGGCCTGCAGTTCTCCGACCAACGCCTGGAATCTTTCGCGCACGGCCCGATCGGACGGGCCGGGCGACCGCAGCGCGTTCCAGCGCCGGTCGAAAGCTGAAAGCATCTGCGCCAGCGCCGCTGCGGTGCGTTCACCCGCCGGCTGGGCGGCCATTTGCTGGGCCTGTCCGGACAAGCGTTCCAGTTCGGCGTCGGCCGCGCCGGGCGCGGGTTCGTCGGATGGTTCCGGGGTATCGGCAGGCCGCGGCGACAGTGCGCGTTCGGCAATCCGGATGGCGCCTTCGAACCGTCGCGCCAATGCGGCATCGGGATCGGTCATTTGACTCCATTGCGCTTTCAATCGCTCGACCTCGGTCTTCCTGTCGCCGATAAACGCGCCGCGGGCAAGCTTTTCGGCCCGTGAAATCAATGCGGCGGCAAGTTCGTCGCGCGCGTCGTGCTCCTCCGAGTCACCCTCGAGAGCCGCAAGCCGCTGGATGACCGCCTGCTGTCGCTGCTTGTGTGATTTTCTGAGCTCGCCGGCGATTCGCTTGAGGGTCGAGACCTGGTCGATACGCGCGAGGATGTGGTCGGCGATCGCGTCGTCGGACTCGCCGATCACGCGATCGCCCAGGAAACCCGGCGAATCGATGCGTTCCAGCGCCGCCTTGCGCAACTCCGGGTCGGCGCCGGAAGCGGCAATCCGGCGCAGGGATTCACCGGCTCCGACGTGCTCGAGCCAGGCCAGTCGCCGCTCGAGATGTTCGCCGGCAGGTTCCCGACACGCCGCGCGCAGCAGGAATTGATCGGCGGCTGCGAGGATATTCGAGTCGCGGTCTCGACTGCGCGCGTCCAGCCAGGCCGCTTCGTCGGCCAGTCGCCTGAGGGCGGCCAGCCGCACGGCTGGATCCTGATCCTCGGCGGCAATCTTCGGCAGCTGCGCAAGCAGTCTGCGGTCGGTCTCGGATGCGACGGAGCGGGCCCTGATTGCCGCATCCTTGTTTTCCCATGGCGGGCCAAACAGGCGCTCTTTGAGAGTCATCGATGTCCCCGATCATTTTTTGTACTTGTCTGATTGTGCGACATTCCGCCGATGGTTGCCAGATCGGATGCGCCGGTCGCGCCTCCAGGGCCCCGACCGCGGCCGCGGACACGCGTCAGGCAAGCTGCCGGATCATGCTCAGCCCCGCCACCCAGGTGCCGACTGCCGAGCCGAGGTTGGACAGGAAGAACACCAGGAAGACCCGCGCCACCCGGTTCTTCCACCAGCCCGAGAGCTTGACGACGTCGTCGCGCAGCGACTCGAAGTCGGCGACCTTCGGCTTGCGCAACGAGGCTTCCATCCCGCCGGTGACCATGCCGGCCCCGATGGTGGGGTTCAGCGAAGTCAGCGGGGCGGCGAGCAGTGCCGTGACCACGGTCAGCGGATGCGCGCGCGCCAGCGCCGCGCCGATGGCCGAGAGGCCGCCGTTGATTGCCACCCAGGTCAGGACCAGCGACCAGCCGAGCTCGGGGCTCCTGGAGAAGCCGATCGCGAATCCGCTGAGCACCGCGACCAGGATCAGCCAGGGAATGAATTTCCAGATCCGCGACGGCGGCGGCATCCGGTTCAGTGCCGCGACCTGGACGGCGGGATCGACGTCGGCGCGGAGCGCCCGCGCCGTTCCTTCCAGGTGGCCGGCACCAATGACCGCCAGCACGCGCTGGCCGGCGCGCCCCGCGTTCTCCTCGCGCAGCCGCGCGGCCATGAATCGGTCGCGTTCGTCGATCAGGGTTTCGTAAAGTTCGGGTGAGGCCGTGGCGAACTCGCTGAAGGTTTCCTCGAGGATGTCGCCCTGCTTGAGCCGCTCGATGTCCGCCTCGGAAATCTTTTCGCGCGAAAACAGTGAAACGATCATGCCGTTGGTCAGCATCCAGCGTTGCCACCACGAAAGCCGACGGCTGGTGCGTTTCAGGGTGATGCCGATTTCGCGGTCGATCAGCTGCAGTGGAAGTCCGGCGCTTTTGGCGGCGTCCATGGCCGCTTTCATTTCGGCGCCGGGCTCGATGCCGAATTGTTCGGCGATGCGGCGCTGGTAGGCCGACAACGCCAGGCTTGCCATCATCATGCCGCCCTTGCCGGCGCGAATGATGGCGAACAGGTCCATGTCGCGCCAGGCGCTGGCATCGGTCAGCGCCTTGTGCCGCGATTCGCACAGCTCGACCGCGACAGCATCGAATTCGCCGTGTTCCAATTGGTCCCGCACGGCGTCGACGCTGGCACGCGAGACGTGCGCCGTGCCAAGCAGCGTGTAGTGCACGCCCTCGCGTTGAACCTCGCGGACGGGTTCACCGGCAAAGTCGTTGTCATGCCCCGTTTCCGGGCAGGCTGAATCAGTCATGTAAGCGGTAGCGGGTTCCGATTCGCAAGTCTAGCAGGCACGAACCGGAACCGTACCGCCGCGATCACCGAATGATGATGTAGGGGTCGAGCGGCGGCCGCTCCGAATTCCTGAGGTCGACGATCATGTACTTGCAGTCGGACTGCCCCGGCGCGGTTTCGCTACAGGGATTGGTGTCGGTGCGAATCGTGAATCTTTTTCCCATCTGGACGACCGGAAATGAATAAACCGGTTCGCCGTCGTTGTCCACGAACGGCGTCTTGCCGGGGTTGGTGAAGATCACGAAAACGTTTCCGCTGCCGTTGCGCTTGAACTCTATTTCTTCGCCCGGATTGACCATAAGCGCGGTTGGAACGACTGTGGGTGGTGCCGACGGATTGCCTGGAATCCCGATTTCCACCGGATTGGGTGATTGCGCGGCAAGCGGTGCGCTGAGCGCTGTCAATCCCGCCGAGAACAGGGCGGATGCGAGAAGGGTTCGGACGAAAGGGCTTTCAATGGTCATCGGTCTGTGTCTCCTTGAGTGTAGGCATCTCTGCTGTGATGCCGTGCGTTCAGGGCGACAAAGTGCGGATCGTCCCAGGCATCTTCCAGTCTTGGATCGGCGCGTAAAAGGTAGAACGGCAGACCCTTGCGCAGTGCCTGGTCGAACGCGTCTGTCGCCCGCTCGGCGTCGCCGAGAAGAAAGTGCGCGAATCCGGTCGTCATGGCCGAATTCATAGCGAGCTCTTCCAGGCCCACAAGGCTCGAGATTGCGGCGCGCGCGGCGATCTCGTGTCCCAGCGCCGCCAGGTGCATGGCCAGCAGTGCACGCGCCTCGTGGTCGTTGACGTTGATTGCCAGCCGCTCGGTCGCGGTCCGGATCACGCTGCGATGGAGCGGCTCTGCCCGGGTGGCCTGTTCCGGTTGCGCACGTATCGACCAGGCCGTAAACCCGATAAATCGTGAATCGCCCGGGGACAGTTCGGAGGCTCGACGGAACATCGCCTCGGCGCGCGCGAACTCACCGGCGAAAAAATAGTTGGTTCCGGCATTGGAATAGGCAAGCGCATTGGGCGAGCGGGAAATCGACTCTTCAAACGCGTTGCCCGCCAGCCGGAAGTTTCCCTGGGCAAAGAAGATCGCACCCTGCAGGTTCCAGGGTTCCGGATTTTCGGGCCCCAGACGCATGGCCTGGCGCACCGCTTCGCTCGCAGCTTCGAGTTCGCCCATGTAATATCGAATCTGGGCAAGCAGTACGCGATAGCGCCAGAAGGCAGGGTCGAGGTCGATCGCCCGTTGCGCCCGTCGGGCGGCTGCATCGAGCTCTTCCTCGTTCATGAGCGTTCGCGCAAGGCCGGCGTGGGCCTCGGCGTTGTTCGGCTCCAGCTCCAGTGCTTTCTCGAATGAGTCGCGGGCCTGGGTGGGCTTGCCGGTTCCGAGCAGCAGCGAGCCCAGCGCGATCCGGGTCTCGGCCAGTTGCAGGTTGCGCGTGCGCGTGCGCTCGCACTCGTCAAAGGCAATTTCGGCGTGTTCCGGTTGGCGGGTGCGTTCATATCGTTCCCAGGCCGCGCTACACAGTCCCGCGGCGGCCAGGCCGAAATCCGGATCCAGCGCCAGGGCCTTGTCGAACCTGTCGATCGCATCGTCGACCGTCGCTTCGGTCTTGTTGCGCAGGATAGCGCGGCCACGAAGATATTGATCGAAAGCTTCGGGATTGCGGGTGACCAGCGCGGGGTCCAGCCTGCCCGGTGCACCGAGTTGGACGCGCATGACCTCGGCAATGGCCGCGGAGATCTGATCCTGCAGCTCGAAGGCCGTCTCGATCGAGCCTTCGTAATTGCTGCTCCACACTTGCTTGCCGTTGCTGCCGTCGATCAGTCGGGCGCTGATTTTCAAACGATCGCCCAGCTTGCGCACGCTGCCTTCGAGCAGGGTCTCCACGCCCAGCCGTTCGGCCACGCCCCGGGCGTCGATATTTTGGTCGCGGATCGAAAAGGACGATGTCCGGGCGCTGACCTGGATACCGGGAATCCTGGCGAGCTGGTCCATGATGGCTTCGGACATGCCGTCGGCAAGGTAGCGATCGTCGGCATCGGCGCTGAGATTGCTGAATGGCAGGACCGCGACGCTGGTGCCGATGCGCGGGCCTGCCGGATCGGGCTTCAAAAGCAGAAACGCCAGGATCAGCAACAGTCCGGCGATGATGAAATAGTCCACCATGCGGCCACCGAGTCGGGGAACATGCGGAAGCTCCGGGGCGACCGCCTCGGTCTTTTCTACGCCCTGCGGCGTCAGATCGTACACCCAGGCCAGTACGGCGGTCACCGGCACGCCGATCACCGCGGCGACGAGCAGCGCTGTCATGGCCCAGTCCGGAACCATCAGCGCCGGCAGCAGGATGTCGGCGACCTGCAGAATGGCCCAGACGGTCACGGCATAGGCGCCAAGCACGCGCAAGACGTGTCTTCGCTTCAGTTCTCCAAGGGCCCGGTCGAATCTGGACATCCGTTCTGACATGTCACGCCTCTGGCTCCCCTGAAACGCATCGCGATCCTGCTCCCCTTGCGTGCGGTTTAGATCTGGCTCAGTAAAGCGCCTGCATCGAAGTATACCTGCAACAGCATAAAAGCGTGAAGCAAGTCACGCAAGTAAAGACACCCTTCAATAAGATCCGATTCGATTACTGGAGCAGGGACTGGTAGGGGACGACGCGGGCGCCATCGGTGATCTCTTTATCCGGGTGGGCGATCACCAGCTGGCCAGCTTCCAGGCCCGAAAGAATCTGAGTGTAAAGCTCGCCGCGTCGGCCGGTGACCACCTTCCGTAACCGAGCCCTGCCACCTTCCACGATGAACACGGCGGGCGATTCTTCCATCCGGAACAGCGCACCGTTCGGCACGTTGAGGATGGCCGGATTCCGCCACAGGACGAACCGCGCGTCCATGCGATAGCCATGGCCCAGTGCCGTCCATTCCCGGCGCGGCGAGGTGATGTCGATGACGACCAGCGTCCGCTGCTCTTCGACGCCCAGTGCCGAGATCTTGGTGAACGCGCTGGGCTCGATCCTCCGAACCTCGCCGAACAGTGGTTGTTCGCCGCCCCAGCGTTCGAACTCCACGGGCAGGCCCGGGCTCAGCCGCACTGCATCGTCGGTCAGGACTTCGGCGATGACTTCCAGCGATGCCGGGTCGCCGATTCGCAGAAGGGGCCGGCCCGGCTCGACCACGCCGGCACTCTCGTGCAACACCTGCAGCACCTGTCCCGAGATCGGGGACTGAATTTCGAACGCCTCACGTGACGCCGGGCCGCTGCTGCCCTGAACCAGCGCAGCCCGGGCATGGCGCAGGGTCTGGCGTGCCACTTCGACGCCGGATTCGGTCGAACGCAGTTCCGCGGCGGCCTGCCTGCGTTCGGCGCGCGCGCGATCGAGCCGGCTTTCCGCAATGGTTCCCTTTTGATACAGCGACATCATTCTTTCCAGATCTCGCTCGGCCAGTTCGGCCCGTGATTTCGCCGATTCCAGGCTCGCCTCGGCCGCGGCGAGCGCGGCCCGGGCGCGCGCGATTTGGGCCTCGGCGCTTTCGCGGGCGCGGGGGTCCAGCACGGAGGCGGGTACCGGTTGCAGGTCGAGCAGCACTTCTCCGGCGGAAACGGGATCGCCGGGATCCCATTCCAGCCTGGGGGCGAAACCCGTCACCGGTGCGGAGATCTCGAACTGATCCTTGATCCGGGTACGTGCCTGCTCGCGGATCGAAACCGTAACCGGGCCGACTCCGGCCTGCACGATATCCACCGGGACGGGTTGCGGACGGAAGCTCCACAGCAGCAGCGCCGCGGCGGCGATCGCGCCGATGGACGTCAGCACCAATTTTTTCGATAGCACGAGTTTTTTCGATGGCATCTTCACTCCCGGGTCTTGAGCACTTCCACCAGATCGAGTCGGGCGATTCGGCGCCCGATCGCCAGCATCGAAATGAGCATGGCGACCACGACCACGAGTGTGGCGAACGCGTAGCTGTCGCCGTGGACGATGGCCGGAACCCGGTAGAACTCCGAAGCCATGGCATGGCCGATCAGGTTGCAGAACCCATGACCGATCCACAGTCCGAGCGGAATCGCCACCAGCGTCAGCAGGACCAGTTCGCCCAGCAGCACCCATGCGATCTCGCCCTTGCGGAATCCCAGCACGCGCAGCGATGCCAGTTCGCGCGCGCGCTCGGAAAGGGCAAGACGCGCGGTGTTGTAGATCACGCCGAATGCGACCACACCGGCCAGAAGGGTATTGATCAGGGAAAAGATCCGGATGTTCTCGCCCATGGTGCGGGTGAAGCTGGCAATGGCGTTCTCGCGGAGGCTGCTCGTGGCCACGCGCGGGCGGGTCTTGAGTTGCTCGAAAAGGATTCGTCTCTGGTCGGTTTCGGTCATCAGAAAGGCCCCTGAAATGCTGTCGGCTTCGAACAGCACCCGATTGAGCGTATCAAGCCGCATATAGCCGGAAGCGCCTACGAATTCTCGCACGATGCCGGCCACCTGGATCTCCGTCGTGCGCCTGTTGCCTTCCAGGACCCGCACCTCGAGCCGCTGGCCGGGCTTCACGTTCAGCCTGTTGGCAAGCCAGTCGGTCAGGAGCAGGCCGGATGCGGGCAAGCTTATCGGATCCAGATCGGCATCCAGCGTCCGGTGGAGCATGGCGTCGGCGGCGAATGCCTGTATTGCGCTTTTGTGGCTGCGGTGACCGTGAACCAGTTCCACTGCCACGGCCCGGTAGGGTTCGGACCGGATGACGCCGGACAGCGACTGGAGCTCATGCAGCGCCCGTCGTCCCGTGGGTTCGGTGAAGGTGACCGTCAAGTCCTCGCGTGCGGCGAAACCGAACTGGACGTCGAGCATGAAGTCGATCGTGTCCTGCTGAAAGCGGCCGGTGACCAGGATCGCCGCGGCAAGCGCGATGCCGGTGATTGCAAGCACGGCCTTGACCGGCTGGCGCTCGAGGTTGCGCACGATCATTCGGCTGGGCTGATCCATTCGTCGCACCAGGGGCAGTCTTTCGGCCAGGCTGCGATGAAACCTGCCGGGCTGTTCAGGTCGCATTGCTTCTGCCGGCATCAGGCGGAAGGCCTGCCACAATGCCCGCCAGGTGCCGGCCAGGGCAGCCGCGGTGGTCACGCCTGCTGCACTGGCGATCACAGCCGGCCCGACGTGGAAATACAACTCCGGGAAGCGGAAGAACTCACGGTAGATGGAAGCCAGACCGTGTCCCAGCCAGCCGCCCAGCGCGATGCCGGGCAGGGCGCCAAGCAGCACGATCAGCAACACCAGGCCGGTGAAGTGCAGGCCGATCGCACCATTGCGGTAGCCGAAGGCCTTGAGGATCGCGATCTGGTCGCGCTGCATTCGAACCATCCGGTGGACCACGATGTTGAGCAGGAACGCGGCCACGCCGAGGAAGATCAACGGTACGATCCACGCCATCGCCTCGAGCTGTTCCATTTCTTCCGACAGGTAGCTGTGCGAGGTGTGGTCGTCTCGGCCGAACGCGCCGGTGCCGCCGTAGCGTTCGAGGATAGAATCCAGGCGTTCGATGACCGCGGCGCCGTTCGCGCCGCGTTCCAGCTGCAGCACGACATCGTTGAACGCACCTTCCATGCCGGCAGCCTGTTCCAGCGATTGCCGGTGCATCCAGATCGCGGCATAGCGGGTGTGGTCGGGAAACAGCGAGCCGGGGCGGATCTGGTAGACGAATTCCGGAGACAGCCCGATGCCGGTGATGACCAGGCGCGTGGCACGCCCGCGGATGATGCCGGCGACGGTGTCGCCCGTTGCCAGGTCGTGTGCTTCGGCGAAGGCCTCGGAGATCACGACCTGGACATCGCTTCCGGGTTGCGGCAATCGACCTGCATTCAGATAAAGCCGGTTCAGTTCGCCCCGGCCGCTTTCGGGTACCGAGGTCACCAGTGCCTCGACCGGTTCATCGAACCCGCTCACGGTCAGGGTGGCCGAGGTGCGAATTCGGCCTTCTGCGGCACGTACCCCCGGAATCTGCTCGATAGGCGCCATGGTCGACCGAGGGGCACGCTCGAGCGATGCGAAGACGTCGGCGAAGCGGTAGTTCTGGTAGAACATGCGCTGCGAGGTCTGCAGTGATTCGATGGTGGACAGGGAAATCACCCACGTAGCTACGCCGCCTGCGATCACCAGGGCAATGGCGATGGCTTGCGCGCGCAGATTCCAGAGATCGCGCAGCAATTTCCTGTTCAAGGCGCGCATTACTACCAGCTCAGCGTTTCGGGATTGGCGCGCTTCGCGTTGTCCGACACATCGCTGATTCGTCCGTCGCTGAGCCGCACGACCCGGTCGCCCATGGCCGCAATGGCTTCGTTGTGGGTGATGATTGCCGTAGTGGTGCCGAGCTTTTCGTTGACGTGTTCCAGCGCCTTGAGGACCTTGATGCCGGTCAGCGAATCCAGTGCGCCGGTGGGCTCGTCGCACAGAAGCACCGCGGGCTGCTTTGCGATTGCGCGTGCAATGGCGACGCGCTGCTGCTCGCCGCCCGACAACTGGGCCGGGAAGTGATCGGCGCGCGCGCCGAGATCGACCATCGCCAGCGCTTGTTCGGGCGGCATCGGGTTGGTCGCGATTTCGGTCACGATGGCGACGTTCTCGCGCGCGGTCAGGCTTGGGATCAGGTTGTAGAACTGGAACACGAATCCGACATGTCTGCGGCGAAAGTCGGTCAGCGCGGCATCGCCGGCTCCGCACAGTTCCAGATCGTGATAGCGCACTGAGCCGCTGGTTGCGCTGTCGAGTCCGCCGAGGATATTGAGCAGGGTCGACTTGCCGCTTCCCGAGGCCCCGAGAAACACCACCAGTTCGCCCGAATGAAGGTCCAGATCGATACCGCGCAGCGCGTGGATGACGTTATCGCCGACCCGGTATTCCCGGGTCACGCCACGCATGCGAAATATCGGATCGTTTCCAAAAGCGGCGCCGGGATCATGATTCGTGCTGTTCATCAATGGTCCCCGTCGCGGTTGTTCGATTCAGTCCCCGAAGCGCCGGGTGAGACCGTCGTAGGCGTCGATTCGCCGGTCGCGAAAGAACGGCCATGTTCGGCGTACCGTCTCCGATCTGCCCCGGTCGATCGAACAGACCAGTACCTCGCTTGCAGCGTCGGCCTCGGCGAGGACCTCGCCCTGTGGACCGCAGACGAAACTGTGGCCCCAGAACTCGGCGTTGTAGGTGCCGCCGGACCGATCCGGTTCGTAACCCGCGCGGTTGCAGGAAGCGACCGGCAGGCCGTTGGCCACGCCGTGTGCGCGCTGAATGATGCACCAGGCATCGAGCTGGCGCCGGGCTTCGGCTTCGTCATCGGCCGGATCGAACCCGATAGCCGTGGGATAGAGCAGAATCTCGGCGCCGGCGAGCGCCATCAGGCGGGCGGCTTCCGGGTACCACTGGTCCCAGCAGACAAGTACCCCGAGGCGCCCGACCGAGGTGTCGACGGGCTCGAAACCGAGATCGCCGGGTGTGAAGTAGAATTTTTCGTTGTATCCGGGATCGTCCGGGATATGCATCTTGCGGTAGATTCCGGCGAGGCTGCCGTCGCATTCGAGCACGATGGCGGTGTTGTGGGCCAGGCCGGGCGCGCGGTGTTCGAAGATGCCCCCGACGACCACCATCTTGTAGTCGGCGGCCGCTTCGGCCAGCAGCCGGCGCGTGATGCCGTCCAGCGGCTCGGCCAGGTCGAACAGGGCCGGATCCTGGTACTTGCAGAAGTATTCGGAGGCGTGCAGCTCCGGGAGTACGGCCAGTTGCGCGCCGCGTGCGGCGGCCTCGGCGATGCCGTCCAGCGAGGCCGTTCGGTTCGCATCGACATCTGCGCCCATGCCGTGCTGGATCAGCGCAAGCGTCAGTTCACCGCTTTTCATCCAAGCGCGGCCGGAATCTGCATGCTGGCGCAGTGCGGTCCGCCGCCCTGGCTGACCAGTGTTTTGGCATCGACGAGTTTCACGCTGCGATCCGGGAACAGCGCAGCGAGCGCTTCGCGTGCCTGCTCGTCGGCGCCGCTGCCGAAGGCCGGGACCAGAACGGCATCGTTGAGAAGCACGAAATTCACGTAACTGGCCGCCAGGCCGGGGTCGAGATCGGCGGCGCGCGGCAGGGCGACGAGACGATAGGACTGCCCCTGCGTGGTTTTGAGCAGTTCCAGCTGACCGTTGAGCTGGCGTGTCCGGGCGTTATCGGCCAGCATCTGGAACACGATGGTGTCGCGGTCGGCAAAGCGCGCGAGGGTATCGATATGCCCGTCGGTATCGTCGCCCGGCATGGGCGGCATGTCGATTTCGAGCAGGCGGCTGGCGTTGAGCAGGCTCTTGAGTTCGTAGTCGACTTCCGCGTCTTCCAGGTAAGGATGCCGCGCCCGGAGGCAGTGGCGGTTGATCAGCAGCGTGCCGGCGCCGTCGCATTCGACCGCGCCTCCCTCGAGTTCGAACAGGGATTGACGGAAATCGAAATTCGAAAACAGTTCGTGGCGCGCCAGTTGCGTGTTGACGCGATTGTCCAGCTTCGCCTCGCGACGGCCGCCCCAGCCGTCGAAGTAAAAGTCCATCGCCAGGCGCCGACCCGCGCGGACCAGCGTGATCGGACCGAAATCCCGGCACCAGGTGTCGTTGTAGGGCGCCTCGACGAATTTCAGGCTCGGGTGCTCGCCCAATTGCCGGCGGGCGTGCTCGCTGCCCGGCTGAATCAGCAGAATCACGGACTGCGACTCGAGCGCGGCCTGGATCAGGGCCTTGTATTCGGCCTGGATGGATTCCAGAACCGGCTCCCAGTCGCTGCCTGGAAACGGCCACGCCAGCAGCAGCGCAGTCTGAGGCTCCCATTCGGCCGGAAGCCGATACTCGACGGGCTGCATCCGGCTTTACCGTTCCGCGTTGTGCGCGGACAGCACGGCACCGCGGTGCAGCACGCTCTCGATGACGAGATCGTGTTCGAAGTAAACACTGTATTCGTCGTATACCCAGCGTGCGATCGGCGGTTCGCCAACCGGCGCCCGGCGCGTGTTGGGCGTGCCGTAGCGTTGCTCGACCTCCGACTTTGTCAGGCCGTTGGCCGGCAGGTCGCGCTGCATGCGTTCGCGCACTTCCTCGATCAACAGTACGTCGGCCGCAACCGATCCGGTCGTCAGCAGGAATGCGGTCAGCGCTATGGATTTCAGTGAATTCCGGAACATCTCCGACTCCTTGAAAAGCTTCATTTCGATAAAAGCTTCATTCCGACCCCGGACCTGGCGTGATTCGGCCGGAATCTACGGCCCCTTGAACGCGATCAATTGAATGCGAGGAAATATTAGCATACGGCCGGCGCGCCGGATGCCCGCAAGGCCGTGAACGCTTCGTCCGGCAGGCGGGGATCATGAATCGGTCGACCTGCGCCGGAACCAGACCGAGCCGGCCAGGAACAGCAGTCCGATTGCCACGCCGATCCACATTTCCCAGGACGCGAGCGCATTGCCGATCGACTTGAAGCTCATCAGCATCTCTTCGCTCGGCACGAAGCTGGATCCGTCCTGCGATTCGGTCACGACCTGTTCCCACTCGATGCTGGCCGGCATTACGCCGCGGCCGATGCGCTCGAGGATGACCAGCAGCAGGTTGAAGTCGGGCAGCCGGAAGTTCGAGAAAAAGCTCCAGAAGTGCTGGAACATCCCGATCAGGATGGGCACCAGCACTGCAATCAGGATCGGCAGCCGCGGCGCCCAGGACGAGCAGAACAGCAGCCATGCATAAATCGGCAGCAGCCACAGCGACTGCACCAGGCTGCCCACCAGCGTCACGGTCCAGACCTTCGGCAGGTTCGCCGGCAACCAGACCTCGCCGAAGATGTCGATCCCGGCCATGAGCCCGTAGCCGGATGCGATCAGCAGCAGCGAAAGCTGAATGAGCGCGATCCCGCCGAAATACAGGATCGGCGCGGCCACTGCTGCAGTCAGGATCTTGGAGGTTACGGTCATCCGGTCGGAGACGGGAAGCGACTTCCAGAACAGGATCGAGCGGTCGCGCCGGTCGTCGTACAGGCTTCCGGCAAGGTAGAAGACCACTACCAGGAACATGATCTGATTGAACAGCGAGCCGACCGAGAACATCGCGCCGGCGGCCAGCATGCGTTGCTGTGAGTCGTCCATCTGGGCATACATGCGGACGCCGTCGATGGTGAAGACCTGCTCGTTGTCGACGCGTGCGCCGATGATCAGCAGCAAAACCGCAACCAGCAGAATGAACCCGGCGATGATGACAGGCGTCCACTTGAATGCAACCGGGCTTTCCCAGATTTCACGCCGCACGAGGATCCAGAGTCTCGAGAACACGCCCGCATTCATGCCGTGTTCCCCCCGGCTTCGGGCAGGTCGGTCCGCTCGCCCATCAGGGCCACGAACAGATCGGCCACGCTTGGTTTGTGGATTTCACCGATCTCGCCCAGCGCCCGTTCATCGGCATTGTCGAACAGCATGATGTGGCGGCCGAACAGTACCCGCTCGTGAATGGGATCCAGCGCGCGAGCCTGTTCCACTGTATCGGGTCCGACCATGACCTCGGTATAGCGCTCGTAGATATCATCCATGGAGCTGTTGACGACAAGCCGGCCGCCCTTGATGAAAATCAGGTCGGTGAGGATGTGTTCGACTTCCTCGACCTGATGGGTGGTGATCAGGATGGTGCGCTGTTCGTCGAAATATTCGTTGAGCAGGCTGGTGTAGAACTGCTTGCGAAACAGGATGTCCAGGCCCAGGGTAGGCTCGTCGAGTACCAGCAGCCTGGCATCGATGGACATTACCAGCGCCAGGTGCAGCTGAACCACCATGCCCTTGGATAGGGCGCGCACCTTGGAGCGCTGCTGGATATTGGTTCGTGCCAGGTACTTCATGCACTGTTCGCGCGAGAAGCGCGGATGCAGGCGTTCGGTCAACTCGATGATCTGCCAGACCCGGGCCCAGCGCGGCAGCACCGCGACATCTGCGATGAAGCAGACGTCTTCCATCAGCTGGTCGCGGTGTTTCGACGGGTCCAGACCCAGCACTTCCAGCTGCCCGCTGAACTTGCCCAGCCCCAGGATCGCTTTCAGCGCCGTGGTCTTTCCGGCGCCGTTCGGGCCGATCAGGCCGACGATGCGGCCGGCCGGCACGGTCAGGTCCACATTGTCCAGCGCCACAGTGCTGCCGTAGTGCCGGCTCAATCCCCGTGCGTGAATGGTGCTTGGTTCCATGTCCTTGTTACTCCCGTTCTTGAATCGATTCGAGCAGCTGTTGCGGATCCAGTCCGAGCTTTTGTATGCGTCGCGCGATGCGCGGCCATTCTTCCACCAGGAAGTGTTCGCGCTCGCTTTGCATCAGCTGTCTTCGGGCGCCCTCGATCACGAACATGCCGACGCCACGGCGTTTCTCGACCAGTCCGTCGTCGACCAGCGACTGGTAGGCCTTGGACACGGTCAACGGATTGATCTGGAAATCGATGGCCACCTGGCGCACCGAAGGCAACGGCTCGCCTTCCTTGAGCGTTCCGTCGAGAATCGCCGATACCGTCTGCTCGCGCAGCTGCCAGTAGATTGGCTGGTTGTCGTCCCAGCTTCGTGCCATCAATGGCCCGACAGGCTGGGCAGGACCAGCGGCAGGAGTTCCGACAATGAATTCCGGCCGCAGCCCTGGGGGCAATTTTCGCGTTCGGCGGGTGCAGCGGGGTCGTCGGTGGCTCGATCCTCCTGCGCATGTCGTTCCTTCGCACCGGCGAAACCGATCTGCGTGGCGACGTGCGAAGACGCCTCGATCTGCTCGGAATCGTTCCCGGACGCTTCCCATCCCAGCGCGCTGATCAGCGCGGCGATGGCGGCCACGGTAGCAAGACTGTGCGGAATCTGGAAACTCTTGTGACTGGTCAGCGGCAGCATGGTGCATCCTCGCGACGGATCGCTTGTTCGCATGTGTTGGTGTGTTACTTTACTAAAACACCAAGACACTGTCAAGCGCTACAGCCGGCGACGACAATCGATTTGGCTGCGCCGGATATCGAAGCGGCTGGTATCATCCTCGAAAAGCGTAATGCGTGCGCGGCGCCAGCATCTCGTGGTGCCGGCCCCGGGGAACTTTTGCCCGGCGCGAAACCCCAAGGCACTGCCGGGCCGCTGCGCCTGCGACAATCAAACACGACCACTCGGAGCAACTCGAATCATGAATCGCAAACTTGTCATCATCGCGGCCTCGGCTGCGCTGGCGAGCGGTACGCTGCTCGCGCAGAACCAGAACAACGAGCTCGAAACGCCGGAAGAACGGCTCAGCTACACGATCGGAATGGACATCGGCGAGTCGCTGGCCGGCCAGGACATGCCGCTGGACATCGACATTGTCGTCCAGGGACTGCGCGACAGCTTCCTCGGTGAAGAAACCCTGCTGACCCAGGAAGAGAAGCAGGCCGAGCGCGAAAAGTTCATCCAGCAACGCCAGGAGCAGCTCCAACAGCAGCGCTCGGAAGAAGCCCGAATCAATCTGGAGGAAGGGCAGGCCTTCCTTGCGGCCAATGCCGAGAAGCAGGGCGTGACGACGACCGAATCCGGCCTGCAGTATCGCGTGATCGAAGAAGGCGACGGTGAACGACCCGATGCCGATGACAGGGTGACCGTTCATTACCGTGGCAAGCTGATCAACGGGGTCGAGTTCGACAGCTCCTATTCGCGCGGCGAGCCGGCCACCTTCGGTCTCAACCAGGTGATCCCCGGATGGACCGAGGGTGTCCAGCTGATGCGCGAGGGCGCCAAGTACGAATTGTTCGTGCCTTCCGATCTGGCCTACGGGGAGCAGGGCCGTCCGGGCCCGATCGGTCCCAATTCCACGTTGATCTTCGAGATCGAACTGCTCGAAGTCAGTCCGCAACCGGCCGAGTCGGACGCCGCCGACGGCTGATCGTCGGCCAGGCCACGAGTTCAACGTCCCGTTCGGCCGCCCGAGCGGGGCCGGAATGAATCGAGAGAGTACCGGTATGGGATCGCTTCAGGATGCGCTGCTGAAAACCGGTCTGGCAGACGAGCGTCAGAAGCCGGCCGGCCGAAAGCAGGAAAACCAGCGCAAGCAGGGAAACAAGCCCGGGAAAAAGGGCGGCAAGTCACCGTCGCGCACGGGCCAGCAGGCAGCGCGTGGACAACACCAGGCCGGCGCCGGCGGCAGGTCGCCGACGTCCGACCTGGAGCGGGCCTGGATTGCCCGACGCAACGCCGAGAAGTCTGAAAAGGAACGCGCCAAGCAGGCCAGGGTGGCCGACCAGGAAGCACGTCGCAAGCGCAATCTCGAGCTTGATGGCATTGTCGAAGACAAGACGCTCAACGACGAAAACGCCGAATTGCCGCGCTATTTCGAACACCTGGGGCGAATTCGCAGGGTAATGTGCACCCCCGAGCAGCGTGCGGCCATCAACGCCGGGGAACTGGCCATCGTCAATCTGCGCGGACGCTACCTGATCGTCGAGCCCGCCGTACTCGCCAGGTATCGTGCGCTGGCACCCGACCTGGTGCCGGACCTCGGCGGTGCCGAGCCCGAGGCACCGGAAGATGAACGCGAAGATTATCCGCCGGTGCCGGACGATCTGACGTGGTGATGTCCGGCTCGCGCAGGCGGCTTTCGGCGGCGTCGCGACATTCTCCCCGGCATTTGCTATTTGCTACCATTCGTCAACTTACCGCAACGTGGAAGAACCCAATCGTGATTCGCAACCGTTTACTCAGAACGACCCTGTTGTCCCTGTTCCTTTCGCTCTTGCTTGCCGCCTGCGGCGACGCGGAGCGGACGCCTTCCGAGGCCGCACAAGAAGCCGTGGCGGAAGTCGAAGAAACCGCGGAAGCCGCCAGCGAGGCGACTGAAGAGAATCCCTTCTTTTCGGTTTCCACGCTGCCCAACCAGATGCCGCCGTTCGGCCGGATAGAAGACGAGCATTTCGTGCCGGCGATGGAGCGCGGCATGGCAGAGCAGCTCGATGAAGTCGAAACCATCGCCAGCAACCCCGAACCGCCGACGTTCGAGAACACCATCGTGGCCATGGAGCGCAGCGGCAGGTTGCTGGACCGCGTCACGGCCGTGTTCTTCAACCTGGTGGGTGCCGACACCAACGATGCACGCCAGGAAATCCAGCGCGAAATGTCGCCCCGGCTTTCGGCCCACAGCGATGCGATCCGGCTGAATCCCGAACTTTTCGCGCGCATCGAGGCACTGCACCAGCAGCGCGACGCGCTGGAGCTGAATCCCCGGCAGATGCGCCTGCTGGAGCAATATCGCCGGGATTTCGTGCGCGCAGGCGCCACGCTGGACGAGGACCAGAAGAAGCGCTTGCGTGAGATCAACGGGCAGCTGGCTCGTCTCGGCACCGAGTTCTCTCAGAACGTGCTCAAGGAAGTCAATGATTCGGCCATCGTGGTTGAAAGCGCCGCCGAGCTCGAAGGATTGAGCGAGGGCCAGATCCAGTCGGCGGCCGACGAAGCCGCCGAGCGCGGGCATGAAGGGAAGTACGTGCTGACGCTGATGAATTATTCCAGCCAGCCGCAGTTGACGGCCCTGGCCAATCGCGACGTCAGGCAGCGTCTGATGGAGGCGTCACTGGCGCGCGGCAGCCGGGCCAACGAATTCGACAACCGCGAAATCGTCTCGCGCGTACTTCGGCTGCGGGCCGAAAAGGCGGTCATGCTCGGCTATGAAACGCACGCCGACTTCGTGCTCGAAGAACGCACGGCAAAGACGGTCGATGCGGTCGACGAGATGCTCGGCCAGCTCGCACCGGTTTCGGTCGCCAACGCGCGCAAGGAAGGCGAGGCGCTACAGGCCATGATCGACGAGACCGAACAAGCGCAGTTCGAACTGCGTTCCTGGGACTGGCCGTTTTACGCCGAAAAGGTGCGCCAGCGCGAATATGATTTCGACGAGAGCGAAATCAAGCCCTATTTCGAACTCGAGAGCGTGTTGGTCAACGGCGTCTTCCATGCTGCCGAGCAGGTTTACGGAATCACCTTCGAGGAACGTCCGGACCTGCCCGTCTACCATCCCGACGTGCGCGTCTGGGAAGTCTTCGATACCGACGGCGAGCGGCTTGCGATCTTCCTGGGCGATTTTTACGCCCGCGCCTCGAAGCGCGGCGGGGCATGGATGAATGCCTACGTTTCGCAGTCCGGATTGCTGGGCACGGCGCCGGTCGTGGCCAATCACCAGAATATCCCCAAGCCCCCGGAAGGGGAACCGACGCTGATGACGCTGGACGAGGTCACGACCATGTTCCACGAATTCGGCCATGCCCTGCACGGTATGTTTTCAAGCGTGGAATATCCGAGTTTCTCGGGCACCTCGGTGCCGCGCGATTTCGTCGAGTATCCTTCACAGGTCAACGAGTTGTGGGCCACCTGGCCGTCCATCCTGGAAAATTACGCGCGCCATCACGAAACCGGCGAACGAATCCCGCAGGAACTGCTGGACCGGGTGCTGGAGGCCGAAAAGTTCAACGAAGGGTATCGGACGACCGAGTACCTGGCCGCGTCGATTCTGGACATGTGTTATCACACGTTGCCAGCTGGCGAGATTCCCGCAAGCGACGACATCCTGGCGTTCGAGGCCGCGTGCCTGGAGCAGGCCGGCATTGCCTACGACCCGGTGCCGACGCGTTATCGCACCACGTACTTCTCGCACATCATGGGCGGCTATTCGGCCGGCTACTACTCCTATATCTGGAGCGAGGTGCTGGACGCCGACAGCGTCAAGTGGTTCAAGGAAAACGGCGGTTTGAGCCGCGCCAACGGCAATCACTTCCGCGAGACCCTGTTGTCCAAGGGCGGCAGCAAGGAGGCCATGCAGCTGTTCCGCGATTTTGCCGGCCGCGAACCGGATATCCAGGCATTGCTGGAGCGCCGCGGACTGGCGCCCGTCGAAGGTACCGGCGAGGCTACCGGCCCGATGTGATGAATCCCGCCGCCCCCGCCGCCAGTGGGCGGGGACGGCGGCCAATGCATGCGGGTGGCATCACGCGCGGGACGCCAGACGATGGGAATCCCTCTGCATTCCGCTTGTCCGTTTCGCTGCCGTCGTCGCCGGCCTGACTGGGTGTCGGGCGTTCGTCGGATTTTTCGCCCCGGGAGCCCGTAAATCTTGTCGCGCAAAACTTTCGCCACGATCTCCCTGCGCGCGTTGCGCCACAATCTCGAGCGCGTTCGATTCCTTTCCGGAGAAGCTCGCGTGATGGCTGTGGTCAAGGCTGATGCTTACGGTCACGGGCTGGAGCGCTGCCTTTCCGCATTGGCCGGCGCCGACATGCTGGCGGTTGCCACCATGGACGAGGCACGCGCCATCCGCACACTGGATTCGCGCGTGCCGGTATTGCTGCTGGAAGGCGTCATGGCCGCCGAAGAGTTGGAGGCGGTGGAGCGGCTGAATCTCGATATGGTGGTTCACCACCGTTCGCAGCTCGAGTGGATCGAGGCCCGTGGCCGTTTTTCGGGCCCAGGAATCTGGCTCAAGCTGGACTCGGGCATGCATCGCCTGGGCTTTCCGCTTGCCGACACTTCGGAAATTCATGCGCGGCTGCTTGCGTTGGATGGCGTGGAGCAGATTGTGCTGATGAGCCATTTCGCCTGCGCCGACCGGGCCGATCACCCGCTCAACCAGCGCCAGATCGAACGTTTCGACGCCGCGGTTTCCGGCCTGGCCGGGCCGCAGTGCCTGGCCAATTCCGCCGCCCTGCTGAACCTGCCGCAAACACGTCGCGACTGGGTACGCGCCGGCCTGCTGCTGTACGGGGTATCGCCGATTGCCGGACGGCCCGGCAAGGCGTTGGGCCTTCAGCCTTCGATGACGCTCGAAACCCGACTGATCGCGGTCAACGACATACCCGCCGGCGACACGATCGGCTACGGGGCGCGCTTCGCCGCCCCACGTGACATGCGCATCGGGGTGGCCGCGATCGGCTACGGCGACGGCTATCCACGCAATATGCCGGACGGCGCGCCGGTGCTGGTCAACGGGCGCGAGCAGAAGCTGGCCGGCCGGGTGTCGATGGACATGATCACGATCGATCTGGATGGCCAGGAGCACGCCCGGGTCGGGGACCCGGTGGTGCTCTGGGGGCAGGGTCTTGCGGTCGAGCGGGTTGCCGAAACGGTGGGCACGATCCCGTATGAGCTGCTGTGTCGGGTGACTCGGCGCGTGACCTACCGCGAAGGCTGAGATTCTTCAACCCGCGCTCAAAGCGAATGCTTGCGCACGATTCCGCGCATCTGATCGTAGCTCAGGCCGAGCCTTTCGGCGGCGCGTTTCCGATTTCCGCTCGATTCGGCCAGCGCGCGCTCGACGATCGATTTTTCCTGTTCGTCCAGCCAGCCGCGCAGATCATGCGGGAGACTTTCAGGTCCGCATTGCCGGAAACCGGCATCGCTGCAGGGCCGCCACGGAGACTCGAACGGGTCCAGGTCCAGCGTGCGGATCGGTTTTTCCGGCGCCGGATTCCGATATACGGCGCGCTCGACCGCATTCTTGAGTTCGCGGACATTGCCCGGCCAGGCATGCCCGGCCAGTTGAGCCAGCGCCGGCGCGGAAAAACCGGCGAACAGTTCGCGCCCCATTTCCCGGCTCATGCGCATGGCGAAGTTTTCGGCCAGCGGCAGGATATCTTCGCGACGCACGCGCAATGGCGGCAGGGTGATGACGTCGAACGCAAGCCGGTCAAGCAGGTCGTGGCGGAAACGACCCTGGCTGGCCAGCGCCGGCAGATCCTCGTTGGTCGCGCCGACTACGCGAACGTCCACTGAAAGGGTCTGCGACGAACCCAGACGCTCGAATTCACCGTACTCGACGATGCGCAGTACTTTTTCCTGGACTGCGTCCGAGGTCGTGGCCAGTTCGTCGAGCAGCAGCGTTCCGCCATCGGCTTGTTCGAACCGGCCGATGCGCCGGCTGCCGGCATCGGTGAACGCGCCGGCTTCGTGGCCGAAAAGCTCCGATTCGAGCAGCGACGAGCTGATCGCGGCGCAGTTGAGCTTGACCAGCGGCTGATCCCAGCGCGTCGAAAGAAAGTGCAGGCGCTCGGCGATCAGTTCCTTGCCGGTACCACGTTCCCCGACGATCAGCACCGGGCGGTTCAACTCGGCCGCGCGCGAGACTTGCTCCAGCGTTTCCAGGAACGCGCCGGATTCACCGATCAAGGGTTGTGCTTCGCGCTTCATCGGAGACCTGTTCGGTTGGCAATGATCTCATTATCCCGCAATCGTCGCGCGTTGCCGAGCCCGGCAGTCCCCGAGCGAGTCCAATACGCGGCCAGGGCGGGGATCGGGCCCATCGTCTGCTGATGCTTCTGCCAGAATAGTGCAATGGCGAAAGCGAAGACTCTTTACGTTTGCGGTGAGTGCGGCGGCAGCCAGCCCAAGTGGTCGGGACAGTGTTCCGAGTGCGGGGCCTGGAACTCGCTGACCGAATCCGTCGGTGAAACCGCCCGCGCGGGCTCGCTCCGTGGTGGCTGGACCGGCGCGGCTTCGGCCGAGGTCGTGCGCCTGGGTGCGGTGCGTACCGGCGATACGCCGCGCTTCAGTTCCGGCTTGAGCGAACTCGATCGAGTGCTGGGCGGTGGGCTGGTGCCGGGTTCCGTGGTGTTGATCGGCGGCGATCCGGGCATCGGAAAATCGACGCTGCTGCTGCAGTCACAGGCCGCGATCGCGGCCGAGCGCAAGGCGCTTTACGTGACCGGCGAGGAGTCGGCGGCCCAGGTCGCGATGCGTGCGCGGCGGCTCGGTCTGGATCCCGACGGCCTCGACTGTCTGACCGAAACCAGCCTGGAGACCGTGCTGGCCACGGCCGCGGCCAATCGTCCGGGCTTCATGGTCATCGATTCGATCCAGACGCTGTGGAGCGAGGCGCTGCAGTCGGCGCCCGGGGCGGTGGCCCAGGTGCGCGAGTGCGCCTCCAGGCTGGTCCAGTACGCCAAGCAGACCGGCTGCACGGTGGTGCTGGTCGGGCACGTGACCAAGGAGGGTGCGCTGGCCGGGCCGCGGGTGCTCGAGCACATGGTCGACGGTGTGCTGTATTTCGAATCCGACTCGGGCAGTCGTTTTCGCCTGATCCGCTCGGTCAAGAACCGTTTTGGCGCGGCCAATGAGCTGGGCGTGTTCGCCATGACCGACAGCGGCCTGAAGCCCGTTTCCAACCCGTCGGCGATCTTTCTTTCCAGCGATGAAGAACCGGCTGCCGGTTCCTGCGTGCTGGTCACTCGCGAGGGCACGCGACCCATGCTGGTCGAGGTCCAGGCGCTGGTCGCGCCCAGCAGCCTTTCGCAGCCGCGGCGCATCGCCGTGGGCGTCGACCCGGGGCGTCTGGCGATGCTGCTGGCGGTGATGAATCGGCACTGCGGTATCCAGGTCAACGACCAGGACGTTTTCGTCAACGTCACCGGCGGCATCCGCGTTGGAGAGACGGCTTCCGACCTGGCGGTTGCCCTGGCCATCCAGTCGTCGCTGCGCGAATCTCCGTTGCCGCGCGAGCTGGCGGCGTTCGGCGAGGTCGGACTTTCGGGCGAACTGCGTCCGGTCTACAACGGCGAAGAGCGTCTGCGCGAGGCGGCCGGCCAGGGCTTCGCCGCGGCGCTGGTGCCCCAGGCCAACGTCAAGGGTGTCAAGGCAAGGCTGACCATCCGCGGCTGTCGACGCCTTTCCGACGCGCTTGATGCCGCCCGCGAAGCGTCCGCCGCCAGTTGACCCTCCACGGTCTGCATGAAAGAATCGGCCGGTCCCGTCTCCGGTAAAGCCATGCTCGCAACAACCACGGAAAACGTCTCGTGACCGAACCGCATCGCCAGCCCATCGCCAAGGTCGATACCGCGTGGTTGCGCATGGAGCAGCCGACCAATCTGATGATGATCACCGGCGTCATCGTGCTGCGCGATCCGGTCGACTTCGAGAAACTCAAGGAAGTGGTCGCCTCCAGGTTCCTGGCGTTTCCCCGGTTCCGCCACAAGGCGGTGCAGACGGCCCGTGGCGCATGGTGGGAAGAGGACCAGGATTTCGAGCTGACCTCGCATATCCGGCGCATTGCGCTGCCGGGCGATGCCGGCAAAGCGGAACTCGAGGAATTCGTCTCCGAGCTGGCCTCGACGCCGCTGGACAAGTATCGCCCGTTGTGGCAATTCCATTTCATCGAGAACTACGCCGAGGGTCCGGCGCTGGTCACCCGCATCCATCACTGTTACGCCGACGGCATGGCGCTGGTGCAGGTGATGCTCTCCCTGACCGACAGCGACCGGGAGAAATCCACCGCCCTGGTCGAGCCGGAACAGTGGAAGCGTCGCCGCGCGCGCGAATCCAATGTTTTCAAGCGGCTGATGGAACCGGCACGAGAAGGAATGGACGCGGTGCAGCATCTGAGCCACAAGCTGGTCGAGGAGGCCGCTCACCTGATCCGCGAGCCGAGTCAGGCGACCGCTTACGCCGACACCGCCTCCGAGATTCTGTCGGAGCTGGCCACCATGCTCCTGCTGGCCGACGATCCGGCTTCACGCTTCAAGGGCAAACTCGGAGTGCGGAAGAAAGTGGCGTGGACGCAGCCGCTGCCGCTGTTGGAGGTCAAGGCGATCAGCCAGGCGCTTGGCTGCACCGTCAACGACGTGCTGATCGGCATCATGACCGGCGCGCTGCACCGCTATCTGTGCGAATACGGCGAGGATCCCTCGGAAATGGAGATCCGCGCCACCATCCCGGTCAACCTCAGGCCGCTCGAGCACGCGCGCGACCTGGGCAATCATTTCGGCACCGTGTTCCTGGATCTGCCGATCTGGGAAGCCAACCCGCTGGCGCGGGTCTACCGGGTGGCCGAGAACATGCACCACCTGAAGAACTCCAGGCAGGCGACCGTATCATTGGGGCTTCTGGCCACCGTCGGCATGGCGCCGGCGGCGGTGCAGCAAACAGCGCTGGAACTGTTCGCGCGCAAGGCCAGCACGGTGCTGACCAACGTGCCCGGGCCGGCCAAGTCGCTCTACATGGCCGGCGCCGAGATCGGCCAGATGATGTTCTGGGTGCCGCAAAGCGGTTCCATCGGCATGGGCATCAGCATCCTGAGCTACAACGATCAGGTCTTCTGCGGCGTGATCACCGACAACAAGCTGGTGCCCGATCCGGAGCGGCTGGTGGACAATTTCGCGATCGAATTCGAGAACCTGCTGCACCTGGTGATGATGCTGGGTCCGGAAATCGACCGCAGCCCGGAGGAGGTCGAAAATCACTTCCAGGCCTGGCTGGATCACACCGGCGAAGGTTGAACGATTCCGGCCGTGGCTTCGCGAAAAATGGTTGAATAACGCCTCCCCCGCAAAAGTCTTCCGGGCAGGTCAGGGCAGCGAGTTCCGCGCGTATTCGATGTCCAGGGCCTGCATCGCATCCAGCGGCGTCATGCCCGCGGCCTTTTCGTAGGCCTTGTTGGATTCGGACACGCGCTTGTCGCCAAACAACAGGTAAAGGCCGTTGCCGTATTCGATCCAGGCAATCGGGGCGTCCGAGATCCGGATTGCTTCGTCGAAATGCTCCAGGGCCTTGTCCGCGCTGGCACCGTAAGTCATGGAACCGACCAGCTTGCCGACCTTGGCGATGACCTCGGCGTGATAGAGGCCCAGCGCCGTGTGCGCCTCGGCGTGACGCGGCTCCAGTTCGATGGCCCGGTCCAGCGACTTCTTGATTCGCCCGCCATGGCCCTGGCTGAGCGCCCTGGCAATCGAGATGCTCTGGCTGTAGCGGCCGAGGTGATAGGCATGGAAATAATATGAGTTCGGATTGTCCGGGTCCGAGCGCATGGCGGCCTCGGCGCGCGCGATGCCGGCCGTGTAGATCGCCTGCTTGACTTCGTCGTCTTCTTCGAGGTAATCGGCGTAGATGCCCGATGCCTTGTTGGCGACCACGTGTGCGGCATCGCCCTGGGCCATGGCCTTGTCCACGGCGTCGGCAAAGCGGCCCTGGTGGAACAGGCGCCAGGCTTCTTGAACGGCTTCGTTCTCGGGCCACCCTTCGCGATCGCCGGCGTGCAGCTTTTTCCAGGCCCTGCGCAGGGCCTGGCCCGGGTATTCGAAGGCCGCCGAGTCGCCGTCGAACCCGGCCCAGTTGCTCGTATCCACGAATATTTTTCCTCTGAATTGCGATCCATGATTCTACGACCAGGCGGGCGGTCGCTGCAGACCGTCTGCGTCCCGGGTCACGGACCGATTGCCGGGTTAATAGTGTGACCGCTCTAATTTATCGGCCTATATTGATACTCAACAGCCCTGGAACAGGGCTTCAACCCGCATCCGAAGAGGTGAAAAGACATGGCCAAGAAGACCGCAAAAAAGAAAGTCGCGAAGAAAAAAGCCACCAAGAAGACCGCGCGAAAGACCACCAATAGCGTAGAGCGCGTGCAGGATAACGCACACGAAATCTGGCTCGCCGGGCTGGGTGCATTTGCACTGGCCCAGGAAGAAGGCACGAATCTGGTTCGCAGGGGCGGCAAGCTCGTCAACGAAACCACCGGCCAGGTCATCAGCGAAAGTTCCAAGCTGTTCGAACGCCTCGTGGACGAAGGAAAAAAGCTCGAAGGCAAGGGTCGGAAGATGGCTGAAGACGCCGTCGGCGGCGTACGCAGCGATGTCGAAGGCCGGGTCGACAAGGCACGCAGCCAGGCGCGGACCAACTGGGACAAGCTCGAGAAGGTATTCGAAGACCGCGTGGCGCGCGCACTGTCGCGCCTGGGCGTTCCGACCTCCGACGAAATCCAGGAACTCAGCGATCGCGTACAGGAACTCAACAAGCGCGTCCGCGAGCTCTCCAAGGCTCAGAAAAGCGGCGGAACCGCCAAGACTGCCGACGCTAAGACCACCAAGAAGTCTCCGTCGAAGTCCCCGTCTTCCGGCGCATCCTCGAGCTGACGGTTCGGCGGGTCCGACGACCCGCCACAGGTCTACCCCGAAGCAGCCGGAGCTTTCTCCAGTAGCGCTGCTTTTTTACCCGGGCCTCCGTGCCCGGGTTTTTTTTGATCCCGACTCGAGGGTCGCCACGTCTACTGCGGAACGCTCGGGCACGGCCTCCGGCCCGCTTTGCTCGGTCGCGAATCGCCCCGGAGACCGCACCTGAGCGTCCCTCGCTACGACGCGACGACCCTCGAGGGGGGGATTTGTTCGACACTGTCTTGCTCGGGCTCGAATCCTCAGCGTAGCGCTGCTACGCCTGCAACTGTCTCCGGTCGCAAAACACCTCAGCCAATGTGGAGGTTGGGAATTCCTGAAGCGCGAGGATCCGGCGGGGGCGCCCGCCGAGGGCCTCGCCACGCGTCGAAC
>JAGXKW010000095.1 GCA_018334995.1 Wenzhouxiangellaceae bacterium | reverse complement strand
AGCCGCCCCGCATGCGCCAGCGCCTTGTCCACGCTGTCGAAACGCCCCCCGTCGGAAAACGAATCCGGCGTGACGTTGACGATGCCCATCACCAGGATGCGCCCGGCAAAGGCTGCGTCGTGAATCGATCCGGCGAGGTCTCGATGATGTTCGGGCATGCGCGGCAGGTTTTGCGGGTTCCTGCAGATGATACCGATATTTTTCTCCCACCCCGAGCGTTGTCATGCCTCGGCAAGTCGGCGCCTGGAGACGCCCCCTGCGAGAGCGCGGCGCCTTTGCCGGGGCGGGACCGTTTTTTATGCAGGACTGGTTACAATGGGACGTTTTCGAAACCCAAGAGCCAAACACGATGAAGATTCTGGTCCCGATCAAGCGCGTGGTCGACTACAACGTGCGCGTCAAGGTCAAGTCCGACGGCTCCGGCGTGGAGACCGAGGGCGTGAAGATGTCGATCAATCCGTTCGACGAAATCGCGCTGGAAGAGGCGCTGCGCATCAAGGAGGCCGGCAACGCCGAGGAAGTCGTGGTCTGCTCGATCGGCGGCAAGGACTGCCAGCAGCAGCTGCGCACCGGACTGGCCATGGGCGCCGACCGCGCGCTCCACGTGACCACCGACGAAGCCGTGCAGCCGCTGGCAGCCGCCAGGATCCTGCTCGAGCTGATCGAGAAGGAAGGCCCCGAGATCGTGTTTCTCGGCAAGCAGGCGATCGACGACGACAACAGCCAGACCGGGCAGATGCTGGCCGCTCTGTGGGAACGGCCGCAGGCCACGTTCGCCTCGAAGGTGGAGCTGGCCGACGGCAAGGCCACGATCACGCGCGAAGTCGACGCCGGCCTGGAACGCCTGGAAGTCGACCTGCCGGCGGTGCTCACTTCCGATCTGCGCCTCAACGAGCCGCGCTTCGTCAAGCTGCCCGACATCATGAAGGCCAAGCGCAAGCAGCTCGATGAAATCGCGCTCGACGAGCTGGACGTGGACGCCGGCGCACAGCTCGAGGTCACGGCCTACGAGCCGCCGCCCACGCGTTCCGGCGGGCGCATCCTGGAATCGGCCCGGGAACTGGTCGACGAACTGAAAAACAAGGGACTGTTGTAATGTCACGCGTACTCATCATTGCCCAGCACGGAGACGGTTCACTCAATCCCGCCACGGCCAAGACCCTGTTCGGGGCGAAGGGCCTGCGCGTCGACGACATCGATGTCGCCGTGTTCGCCGAGGATGCCGGCGAGGTGGCCGCGCAGGCCGCGAAGCTCGACGGCGTGACCCGGGTGATCAAGCTCGAACATCCCGACTTCGCCCACCCGACCGCGGCCCGCCTGGCGCCCGAAATCGCGGCGCTGGCCGGCAACTACAGCCACGTGCTCGGCCCGTCGACCACGTTCGGCCGCGACCTGATGCCGCGCGCGGCGGCGCTGATCGGCGTCGGCCAGGTCTCCGACGTCCAGGAAGTGCTCGACAGCCACACGTTCAAACGCCCGATCTACGCCGGCAACGCCATCGTGACGGTCAAGGCGCCGGCCGACCGGCCGGTGATCGCGACGATCCGCGCGGCGTCTTTTTCGGCCGCCGGCGAAGGCGAATCGGCCTGCGAAATCATTTCGCGCGAGCCGACCGCCGAGGATCCCGGCCACACGCGCTTCATCGACCTGGAAACGGGCGGCGGCGAGGGCCCCGACCTGCAGACCGCCGACCGGGTGGTTTCCGGCGGCCGCGCCGTGGGTTCGTCGGAAGGCTTCGAGACCATCTACAGCTTCGCCAAGAAACTGGGCGCGGCCGTCGGCGCCTCGCGCGCGGCGGTGGACGCCGGCTACGTGCCGAACGAACTGCAGGTCGGCCAGACCGGCAAGATCATCGCCCCGGAGCTGTATTTCGCCATCGGCATCTCGGGCGCCATCCAGCACCTGACCGGGATCAAGGACGCCGGCACCATCGTCGCCATCAACAAGGACGCCGAAGCCCCGATCTTCGAAATCGCCGACTACGGCCTGGTCGGCGACCTGTTCGAGATCCTCCCGGAACTCGAAAAGCTGATCTGACGGATCACAGCAGGGCGTCGGGCGTCGCTGATCGACGCCCGGCAACCGTTACAGGCGCGGCGCCGCCCCCGCCGACGATGAATCCGCCCGCATCGCCAGCTACAGGTACAGCCTGATAAAGATTGCCGGCATCGCTCTGTGCCCGGCCGGTGCTACATCGCGGTCGGGCTCTTGCGTTTGCCGGCGGAGCAGGCTGGCAGCGTCCATCGGTGAGGCGATAGAATCGGCCGAATGCGCGGCGTCGAACAGATTCCCTGGCTATACGATCTTTCCATGGCCCTGATGCCGGGCGTGCGCCGCTGGCGCCGCTCGCTCGCGGCGCTGGCCCGGGGCCGGGTGCTGGAAGTCGGCTGCGGCACCGGCCAGATGCTGCCGCTGTATCCGGAATCGGTCGAACTGTTCGGCCTGGACCCCAACCCGGACGCGCTCGAGCGGGCCCGGCGCCGCGGCCCGGACGTGGCGCTGCTGCGCGGCTCGGCCGAGTACCTGCCGTTTCCCGATCAAAGCTTCGACACGGTCGTCTCCGGCCTGGTGTTCTGCAGCGTCCCGGACCCGGCCCGCGGCCTGGCCGAAATCCGCCGCGTGCTCGAGCCGGACGGCCGCCTGCTGATGCTCGAACACGTCCACGCCCGAAACCGCGCCGGACGCTGGCTCCTCGACACCCTCCAGCCGCCCTGGACACTCGTGAGCGGCGGTTGCCGTCCCAACCGGGATACCGAGAAAATCGTCGAAAATGCCGGCTTCCGCATCGAACGTACCCACTACAGGGCCAGCGGAGTCATGCGCCACTTCGTCGCGAGAAAGGCTGCGAAGTGATTGGCCGGCCGGGGCAGGCCCGGTCAACCGACCGGATCCAGGCGTAGAAGCCGCCCCCGCCGCCGACGGACTCTATGAACTGGGTGTTATAACAAATGTTATTATTCCGACATCGATACCGGAGACATTCCAATGACCCGCAAGCTCAAGCTCACCGCAATCGGCAATTCCACCGGCATCGTGCTGCCCAAGGACCTGCTCGAACGCCTCCGCGTCAGCCGCGGCGACGAATTGATGGTGCTTGAAACCCCCGACGGCATCAGGCTCACCGTATTTGATCCGGAGTTTTCGAGGCAGATGGACGTGGCCGAACGCATCATGCGCGAGGACCGTGATCTGCTGCGGAAGCTGGCGGAATGATTTCGCGGGGTCCGGCCTGGGTCTCGATCGACCTGGTCGAGGCCGTCCATGAGCGGCAGCTGGCCGAGCATGGCGGCGGTTCGGGCATTCGCGACAGGGGCATGCTGGAATCGGCCCTTGCCAAACCCCGGCAATTGCATGCGTATGGCGGTGCAGACGTCGATATTCCAGCGCTTGCCGCCGCATACGGTTACGGCATCGCGCGCAACCATGCCTTCGTGGACGGCAACAAGCGAACCGCCTATGTCGTGATGCGGCTTTTCATGTTGCTGAACGGCTGGGAACTGGTCGCTGCAATGCCTGATCGCTATGCCACGATGCTGGGCCTGGCCGCCGGCGACCTCTCCGAGGCCGAGCTGGTCGACTGGCTGCGCGCCAACACGCGCCCCGAGCAGGTCAGCGAACCGGTAGCGCAGTATCGATGAGCGGCACGCGGTCAAGGTCAGGTCGGGTCAGAGAAGCGTAAGCCGACGATCCGGCGCTCGACTTCGAGCAATGCTGGATTACGTTGCGCTAATCCAACCTGCGCAACTGCCGGCGATGAATTCGCCCGCATCGCCGTTACGGAGTCCTTTCGTCCAAACCTTCCCTAAAACTCGAACACCGTGTAGTTGCTCTCGGCCCGGCGCTTGAGTTCTTCCTGGTCGTCGTGTTCGTTCCATTTTTCCAGGCCGTCCATTTCCTCGGAGCGGTGAAACAGCAGCAGGTCGTCGCCGGCGATCTTGAAGTTGGTCGGGTCGATTCTGACCTCGCGCCCGAGCGCCAGGTTGTAGGGGCAGTGGTTCGGAAACAGCGGCGCGTAGGCCTCCGGGTCGGCCTCGAATTTTTCGAGCTGGTCGGCGTCGGTGAACCGGTAGGTGCGGTCCTTGTAGACGGCCGTGAACTCCGGGAGCCCCATTTCCGGGTGTCCTTCCTCGAAATACGAGACCGGGCTGTAGCCCTCGATCGCCAGGCGCGGGGCTTGTTCCTGCGCGCGCGCCGGGCCGGCCGCCAGCGCGCTCGCGAGCAGCGCCGTCGCGAGCAGTGAAACCATCGTCGTGGTGCGCATTTCAGTCATCCTTGTCGCCTTGATTGGAATGTCGTGCCCAGACGACCGCGCAAGGCGCGAGGCGATTGCAATCGTGCGCCATTGACGCCGGCACGCGCGCGGCTCCATTACAATCCGGTGCAATGGATCGCATCGCGCAAATTCCGCCCGGAATCCTGCTGGCCACCTTCCTGGGCCTGACCGCGATCATCGCGTTGCGCTACGTGATGATCTCCGGGCTGTTCTACTGGCTGCTGTGGGGCAGGCCGCGCGACCGGGTCCGGGCGATCAAGCTGATGCGCGGCCAGCCGAAGGCGGGCACCGTGCGGCGTGAAATCGGGTGGTCGCTGCTGTCGTCGTTCATCTATGCCGCGCCGGCAGCCGTGGTCATCGAGTTGTGGAAGCTCGGCGGCACCGCCGTGTATACCGATCTCGACGCCTACCCGCTGTGGTGGATCCCGGTCAGCGTGTTCGTCTACCTGTTTCTGCAGGACACGTATTTCTACTGGACGCACCGGGCGATGCACCATCCGAAGCTGTTCCGGGCCATGCACCGCGTCCACCACGAGTCGCGGCCGCCGACGCCGTGGGCGGCGTTTTCGTTCCATCCCTACGAGTCCGCGGTCGGGGCGATCTTTCCGCCGCTGATGGCGCTGTTCATCCCCATCCACGTCGGCGCGGTGCTGTTCATCCTCACGCTGATGACGCTGGCGGCCGTGTTCAACCACTCCGGCTGGGAAATCTTCCCGAAGTGGTGGCTGCGCGCCCTGCCGGGCCGCCACCTGATCACCGCCGCCCACCACGACCTGCACCACAAGAACCCGAACGTCAACTACGGCCTGTACTTCCGCTTCTGGGACAAGCTGATGGGCACCGACGTGATGGAAAGCGAATACGAATTCCTGCAGCCGCGCCCCGCGCCCGTCTACGGAGAGAACCCGCCGTAGGCGCCTGCCTCGCGCCTGCGAAATTCCCGGTTGGAGCAGCCTAGTCCCGAAAGTTCTTGAACTGCAGCGGCTGGCCCAGCTCGGCCTCGCGCAACAGCGCCATGGCCTGCTGCAGGTCGTCGCGCTTCTTGCCGGTCACGCGCACCTGCTCGCCCTGGATGGCGGCCTGCACCTTGAGCTTGGAGCCCTTGATCATCTTCACCATCTTCTTGGCCAGCTCGGTATCGATGCCTTCCCGGATGGTCACGTGCTGGGTGGCGGTCTTCGCCATCAGTTCCGGCTCGTCGGCCTCGACGCAGTCCAGGTCCACGCCGCGCTTGGACAGCTTGCCGTAGAGCATGTCGAGCATCTGCTGCAACTGGAACTCGGACTCGGTCTTCAACGCGATCCGGTTGCCGTCCAGTTCGAACGACGAATTCGTGCCCTTGAAATCGAACCGCGTCGAAACCTCGCGGTTGGCCTGGTCCACGGCGTTGGCGATCTCGTGATGGTCGACTTCGGATACGGCGTCAAAACTGGGCATTGCGGGTGCTCATGATTGGATTGCGGTCATCATAACCGCGTGATTCACGAATCGTCGTTGACAATCAAATCATCGATATCGATGCCA
>JAGXKW010000094.1 GCA_018334995.1 Wenzhouxiangellaceae bacterium | reverse complement strand
ACCCTTCGCTACCAATGAATCCCAGGCCTGCGCAATTCGGCGCGGGCACTTTTTAGGGCGGGTCATCCCAGCCGGCTCGGACGGATCATCAGCCTCGGCAGCCAATCGAGGTGCTGCATACAGCCTAGGGGTTCGCGAATTCGCCGCTGGTGGCCGCGCCCAGTCCGAAGATCAGGCCGAGGATGATGTTGATCACGAACACGGTCACCAGCGTCAGCACGAAATGGACAACGCGCTTGTTTTCCGGAACGAGGACCGCCAGCGGGATGATCTTGTAGAGAAACACCAGCCCCGTGATCGAACCGGCCAGCTGCAGCAGCCAGCCGATGAAGGGGATGCCGCCGAGTGCGGCGCCGGCCCAGCTGGGAATCGTGGCGAGCGAAACCGCGGTGAACGCGCGGTCGAAGTTCGCCTGCCCGCCAAAAACGCCGGCCAGCGCGCTGACCACGAAACTCATCACCGCGATGCTGATCGCCGCGGCGATCAGGCCCACGATCAAGCCCAGCACGACGCCGCGGCCGTAGCCGTAATAGAAGTATCCGCCGAGCAGCACCGACAGCAGCCACCCGATGATGATCGCCGAGACCACCATCGGAATGGTCAGCTCGACCGCTGTGCGTTGCCAGCCGGGATTTTCGCCCAGGTAGGATTCCCAGGTTTCGCGCGGATTGGTCAGGCCGCCGCTGATGAGACCGATTGTCTTCGATGGATCGAACATGGCGGTTCCCTCTTATGCTTGCGAATTGACCTGTAATGATAATCGAGATCGAACTGGCCGAATCATCAGACTCCGGGACCAGACTTCGAAGTTACTTGATATTTTGCTAATTAGGCGTAGTATTAAATTCAGGTGTGGCGCGACCCGGGCCTGAATTTCAGATCTCCGGTGATTCGACGACTGCATACCGCCTACGCGAGATCTCGGTAGTGGCCGCCTTATCGGATCAGGTTTATTCGTCGCGACGCTCTGAACCCAAGCGAACAAGGAGGTATGCCATGAACAGACTCCAGAAAATCTCATTCTTGCTGGCGGCACTGATCGCTGCAATCGCTTTTACGGCCCAGGCCCAGCGGTATTCCTGTAGTGACCTCGACTGGCCCGATCAAATTGCGAGCATCCGGGAACATGTTGCTGCGGCCTGCGACGAGGTCGTGGAAATCGACGGCCGCCCCTTCGCCCGTGTCAACGCCACATTCCTGCGCGAAACAGCCGGCGACGTCACGCTCAGCTTCCTGATGCCCGACGGCAATACCGTCATCGAAACATTTCGGCCACCGGAAGATTTCAGGGTCACGGTGGACGACAAACCGATGGCTTTTCACCAGCTGACCCATGGCCAGAAGTTGACGCTGCTCATCCCCGAAAAGGAATGACCGCTCAAGCGTCCCGAAAGATCAGGATTCGTGCCAGGCCACTCTGACCTTGCCTACTCTTCGGGACGCAGGTATGGGAACAGCAGCACGTCGCGGATCGACGCCGAGTCGGTAAACAGCATGACCAGCCGGTCGATGCCGATGCCCTCGCCGCCGGTCGGCGGCATGCCGTATTCCAGCGCGCGGATGTAGTCGACGTCGAAATGCATGGCCTCGATGTCGCCGGCATCCCGGGAGGCCACCTGGGCCTGAAAGCGCTCGGCCTGGTCTTCCGGATCGTTGAGCTCGGAGAAGCCATTGGCGATCTCGCGCCCGGCGATGAACAGTTCGAAGCGATCGGTGATTTCCGGATCGTCGTCGTTGCGGCGCGACAGTGGCGAGACTTCGGTCGGGTAGCCGGTGATGAAGGTCGGCTGAACCAGATTTTCCTCGACGGTCTTCTCGAACACTTCCAGCAGGAGTTTGCCCCAGCCCCAGCCGGATGCGGTGTGGATGTCCATGCGCTTGCAGATCGTTAGCAGCGCCTCGCGATCCCGGAGCTGGGCGGCCTCGAGATCTGGATTGAATTCCAGCACCGCCTCTTCGACCGTCTGGCGCGCGAATGCGGGGCCGAAGTCGATCGTCTCGCCCTGGTAATCAATCTCGAGTTCGCCGAGCTCGCGCGCGATCTCGCGCAGCATCGCCTCGGTCAGGTCCATCAGGTCGTTGTAATCGGCGTAGGCCCAGTAGAACTCCAGCATCGTGAATTCCGGGTTATGCCGGGTCGACACGCCCTCGTTGCGGAAGCTGCGGTTGATCTCGTAGACCCGCTCCAGCCCGCCGACGACCAGGCGCTTGAGATGCAGCTCCGGGGCCACGCGCAGGAACAGGTCGATGCCCAGCGCATTGTGATGGGTGCGGAATGGCCTGGCCGTGGCGCCGCCGGGCAGATGGTGCATCATCGGGGTTTCGACTTCGAGAAACTCGCGCGATTCGAGAAAGTCGCGGATGATGCGCACCAGCTTCGCCCGGGTGACGAAGATCTCGCGCACGTCCGGGTTGGCGATCAGGTCGACGTAGCGCTGGCGGTAGCGCGTTTCCTGGTCGGTCAGCCCGTGCCACTTTTCCGGCAGCGGCCGGAGCGATTTGACCAGCAGTTCCAGTTTGTCGGCGTGCAGGCTGAGCTCACCGGTCTTGGTGCGCATGAGCACGCCGGCGGCGCCGACGATGTCGCCCACGTCCCAGTGCTTGAAGGCCTGGTAGACGCCTTCGGGCAGGTCGTCGCGGCGAAGATAGAGCTGGAGCTGCGCGCCCGAACGGTCGCGGATGTGCACGAAGGCCGCCTTGCCCATGATACGGCGTGACAGGATGCGTCCGGCCACGCTGGCCGGTATCTTCTCGGCCTCCAGCCTGTCCTGTGGCCAGGCCTCGGCGTCGCCGTATTCGGCCAGCAGTCCGGCGGCGGTGTGCTCGGGCCTGAACGTGTTGGGAAACGCCTGACCCCGCTCGCGCAACTCGCCGAGCTTTCCGCGGCGCTCGGCGATCAGCCGGTTCTCGTCGTGTTGGTCGTTGTCGTTGTCGTCTGTCATTATCGATAATCCATTCATTTGCCGCGGATTGACGCGGATGATCGCGGATAAAAGCCAAAAACGTCAAAAGAGAATAAAGATCAGCTCGTTTCGTCGGGGACGCCGCCCCGACCTACGTATTCTGCTTGTCGCCTCTCATGCCCTTGCAGACTCTTTACACTCTTTTTCGTGTCCGGCTTCCTGCTTTTTATCCGCGTCCATCTGCGTTCATCCGCGGCCAAAACAGGTTTTACTGCAGGCCCGCCTTCAATGACGCGCCTACGAATTCGTCGAGATCGCCGTCGAGCACTTTCTGGGTGTCGGTGCGCTCCACGCCGGTGCGCAGATCCTTGATGCGCGACTGGTCGAGCACGTAGTTGCGAATCTGGCTGCCCCAGCCGATGTCGGCCTTTTCCTCTTCGGCCGCCTGCGCCTGCTCGCGCTGCTTCTGCAGTTCCATTTCATACAGCTTGGCCCGCAACTGGCTCATCGCCCGCTCGCGATTCTTGTGCTGGGAGCGGTCGGTCTGGCACTGGACCACGATGCCGGAGGGATCGTGGGTCAGGCGCACCGCCGATTCGGTCTTGTTGACGTGCTGGCCGCCGGCACCCGAGGCCCGATACACGTCGACCCTGATATCCGACGGATCGATCTCGATATCGATATTGTCGTCGACTTCGGGCGAGACGAACACCGAGGCGAACGAAGTATGGCGCCGGTTGCCCGAATCATACGGCGACTTGCGCACCAGCCGATGCACGCCGGTCTCGGTGCGACACCAGCCGTAGGCGTACTCGCCTTCGATGCGCACCGTCGCGCTCTTGATGCCGGCGACGTCGCCCTCGGAGACCTCCATCACCTCGGCGCTCCAGCCGCGGTGCTCGGCCCAGCGCAGGTACATGCGCAGCAGCATCTCGGCCCAGTCCTGAGCCTCGGTGCCGCCCGAGCCGGCCTGGATGTCGATGAAACACGGCCGGTTGTCCATATCGCCCGAAAACATGCGCTGGAATTCCAGCGCGCCAATCTTCTTCTCCAGCGCAGTCAGGTCGGCCTCGACGCTCGCCAGCGTATCGGCGTCGTCTTCCTCGACCGCCATTTCCAGCAGTTCACCGGCGTCGCTGACGCCCTCGATGACCTCGCGCTGGGCTTCGACCGACTTGTCCAGCGCGGCGCGCTCCTTGTTCAGCGCCTGGGCGCGCTCGGCGTCGTTCCAGACGTCGGGATCCTCGAGCTCGCGGGTGACCTCTTCCAGGCGTTCCTGCTTGCCATCGTAGTCAAAGATACCTCCTGAGCGACGCGGCTCGTTGGGCGAGGTCGTCCTGGAGGGCCTTCAATGCGGTCTGTTCCATGCGTTGCTGCACCTTTTTCGAGCAAACCTCGATTGTATCCGGCATTACCGTTCGCGTCGCGGGCGCGGCTAAAATAGAAGCCTGTTCCGCAACCGGCCGGCCCGTGCAGAGACACCGCGAACCCAACATGATCATCGGCGCCTGCGAGTGGGTGGCCCTGCCCGAACTCGGAATTCAGAAGCTCCGGGCCCGCACCGATACCGGCGCCAAATCCTGCGCGCTGCACGCCAGTCGTATCGAACGCTTCGTCATCGACGGCGTCGACCGTGTCCGCTTTCACCTGCACACCGGCCACACCCGGCCCGACCAGTCGCGGCTGTGCGAGGCGGATCTGCACGGTGTTCGCATCGTGCGCTCCAGCTCCGGCCAGCACCAGGAGCGCTTCACCATCCGCACCGACATCATCATCGGCCACAACCGCTGGAGCGTGGACATCACGCTGACCAACCGTGCGAAAATGCGCTATCGCATGCTGCTGGGACGCAGCGCCATGAAGGATCATGCGCTGGTGTATCCCGCACGAACCTTTCTCCAGGGCAAACCACGACTCGATTCAGGGGACTTTTGATGCGCATTTCCATCCTTTCGCGCTCGAGCAACATCTACTCGACGCGCCGGCTGAAGGAGGCCGCCGCCGAGCGCGGTCACGAAGTGCGCGTGGTCGACACGCTGCGCTGCTACATGAACATCGCATCGCATCGGCCGGAAATCCATTTCCGCGGCGGCAAGCTCGAGGATTTCGATGCCGTGATCCCGCGCATCGGCGCTTCGATCACCTTCTACGGCGCGGCGGTGCTGCGCCAGTTCGAAATGATGGGCACGTTCCCGCTCAACGAATCGGTCGCCGTGACGCGCTCGCGCGACAAGCTGCGTTCCCTGCAGCTGCTTTCGCGCAAGGGCATCGGGCTGCCGGTCACCGGTTTCGCGCGAACCACCAAGGACATCGGCGATCTGATCCAGATGGTCGGCGGCGCCCCGCTGGTGGTCAAGCTGCTGGAAGGCACCCAGGGCATCGGCGTGGTGCTGTGCGAAACGAAAAAGGCCGCCGAAAGCGTGCTCGAGGCATTCATCGGCCTGGACGTCTCGATCATGGTGCAGGAATACATCAAGGAAGCCGGCGGCGCCGACATCCGCTGCTTCGTCGTCGGCGGCAAGGTGGTGGCGGCGATCAAGCGCCAGGCGCAACCCGGCGAATTCCGGTCCAATCTCCACCGGGGCGGCTCGGCCAGCCTGATCAAGATCACGCCCGAGGAGCGCTCCACGGCGGTGCGCGCGGCCCGCATCATGGGCCTGAACGTCGCCGGCGTGGATCTGCTGCGCTCCAACCACGGTCCGCTGGTCATGGAAGTCAATTCCTCGCCCGGCCTCGAAGGCATCGAAACCGCGACCGGCAAGGATGTCGCCGGCATGATCATCGGTTTCCTCGAGAAAAACGCGAAGAAGGACAAGACCCGGACCCGGGGGAAGGGATAAAACCGAAAAACCGGTTTAGGGTTTAAGGTTTAGGGGTTAAGGAAAACCACGGGAGTCTGTGCAATCTCGAAGCATTCCGTCCTGAACGAATGGCAGTTTTTGAATTTCCTTAAACCCTAAACCCTAAACCTTA
>JAGXKW010000034.1:30299-32201 GCA_018334995.1 Wenzhouxiangellaceae bacterium | reverse complement strand
CGCCCGGCGCCAGGGCAATCTTCTCGAAGCCCTTGAGCTCACGCACCGGACGGCTGATCCCGGCGAAGAGGTCGCGCAGGTACAGCTGCGCGACCTCTTCGCCCGCGACGCCGCCCGTGTTCCGCACATTGACGGAGACCTCGAATTCCTCGCCCCGGCGCCGGACCTGCAGGTCCGAATAGTCGAACTCGGTATAGCTGAGACCATGGCCAAACGGGTAGAGCGGAGCGTTCTGCTCGTCGGTGTAGTGCTGCCAGAAGACGACATCCCGCGGCCCCGGACGGCCTGTGGGGAGGCGATTGTAGTAGATCGGCACCTGACCCAGCGCACGCGGGAAGGTCATCGGCAGCTTGCCGCTGGGATTGACCTCGCCGGTGAGAACATTGGTGAGGGCATGGCCGCTTTCGTGTCCTAGGTGCCACGCCTGAACGATCGAAGGAACATTCTCGTCCGCCCACGTCAGGACCAGCGGGCGGCCGCTCATGACGACAAGGATGACGTTTGGATTGGCCGCGTGGACAAGCTCGAGCAGTTCCTGCTGCACGCCGGGAAGGTCGATCCTGGCCCGGCTGCGGCCTTCACCGCTCATCAGCGCGTCCTCGCCGAGGACGATGGCCACCTTGTCCGCCTCGCGGGCGACCGAGACGGCCTCTTCGAAACCGCTCCGATCAGTGACATTGACATCGACTTCCGTGGCGAAGTCGGCATTGCCCACCTCGAGCGCCGCGCCTTTGGCGAAAGTGAATTCGAGATCCGCTTCCTCGAACCCTTCGACCACCGAAACGGCACTGGCTTCATCGGCCTGGGCGCGCCAGTTGCCGAGCGGGCTGTCCTTGTCCTCAGCAAGCGCGCCGATCAGTGCGATGCTCTCGCCTTTCTTCAGCGGCAGGAGCCCGCCTTCGTTCTTCAGGAGGACTACGGAGCGTTCGGCCATCCGCCGCGCGGCATCACGGTGTTCCGCCGAAAGAAGAAGCGTGGCCTCGCGCTGCTCGTCGAGATAGCGGAACGGATCGTCGAACAGTCCGAGCTCGAATTTGACCCGCAGGACCCGGCGCACGGCGTCGTCGATCAGCGCCTCGTCGATGCGGCCCGCCTCGACCAGATCCTCGAGGTGATCCCGATAGACATAGCTTTCCATGTCCATGTCCGAGCCCGCGCGCATGGCGAGAAATGCCGCCTCCTCGCGGTTCGCGGCAAAGCCGTGGTCGATCATCTCGGCCGCCGAACCCCAGTCCGAGACGATCAGGCCGTCAAAACCCCATTCTCCTTTCAGGATGTCGCGCTGCAGAAACCTGTCGCCGGTCGCAGGGATGCCGTTGACCGTGTTGAAGGCATTCATTGCGGTCCGGACGTTGGCTTCATCGATCGCGGCCTTGAACGGAGGGAAGATGACGTTGTACAGGGTGGTCGTTCCGACTTCCGCCGCGTTGTAGTCCTTGCCGGCCTCGGCGAATCCGTAGGCGGCGAAATGCTTGATGCAGGCGGCGATCGTGTCGGCCGCATCGAGGGCGTCGCCCTGGAATCCGTTGACGCGCGCGACGGCGATCCGCGCGCCGAGGAAGGGATCCTCGCCCGCGCCTTCCATCACCCGGCCCCAGCGGGCATCGCGGGAGATATCGACCATGGGCGCGAAGGTCCAGTTGAGGCCCTGAGCGGACGCTTCGACCGCAGCCAGCCGCGCGCTTTCCTCGATCATCTCGAGATCCCAGCTCGCCGCTTCGGCCAACGGAATCGGGAACATCGTCTTGTGCCCATGGATCACGTCGTAGGCAAAGATCATCGGAATATCGAAGCGGGAATTCCTGACCGCCTTTTCCTGGATGCTGCGGATATTCTCGACACCGATGACGTTGAGCATCGAACCGACGAGGCCCGAATTGACGTCCTCCGCCTTTCGCTGGT
>JAGXKW010000034.1:4201-29737 GCA_018334995.1 Wenzhouxiangellaceae bacterium | reverse complement strand
TGTACTGGAAAGGGAACCAAAGATTGCAGCCAGGGATCCAGAGAGAATCGAAGCCCTGCCGGAAGATCTACGCGCAGCCATCGGCCAGTTGATGCCTTTTGCAGATCAGGTGCCGGATGATCCGGAGCATTCGGTTCCCTACCAGATCCAGGGCAAAGAAATCCAGACACCCACCTCGTCGGAAAAATCCTACTTGAATTCAACCGCGAAGTGCAACGGTTAGTTTCCCATGAGTCTTATTGAAGACTTCATGCGGCGTTCTGTAATCAAGACATTTCCGAGGTCGATTGTTGATTCTTCTTTCGATTTTTAGTATTTCAGCACCCGTCAGCGTTGAAAGATCGCGATTCTTCGGCAAATACTGCCGGATCAAGCCGTTGGTGTTTTCGTTTGTTCCGCGTTGCCAGGACGCGTACGGGTCGGCGAAGAATACAGCGACGTCCAAAGCTCGTGCAACCACCTGATGACGGGATAACTCCTTGCCATTGTCCAGCGTCAGTGTCTGCACGCGCTCGGCAATAGGTCTCAGACGGCGCTGAATGGCACGCACTGTCGCCTTGATCGACTTTCCAGGGAGCTTTCCAATTCGCAGAAATCTCGATTTGCGCTCCACCAAAGTTACAGCGGCGCCACCGCGCGAGATGGTGCTCGGCGCCCTGTCCAGGACATTCGCCATTTCTCCGATCGAAGATTCCATTTTCTGCATCGCTCGAATCTGGTACCGTTCTTCTTTGGTGAGGTGCATATAGCCCATTTCGTGCAACTCCAACGTGGTGGTTAGAGTGCCGATGCTAGCGCACCTCACCTCTACCCATTTTTTGGTGTTGCACTTCGCGGTTGAATCCAAGTTCACTTTTTTAGTCATCGCTGCTTGGCATGCGCGCAACCCGCTCTAGCGCCCCTACAACTCCAACTCCCCCTTGATCTCCGCATACCGCACACAAGCCACCCTAGTCCCATCCTCCAGTTCCTCAAGCGGCGGCTCGGCCGCGGCGCACTTGTCCTGCGCAAACGGACACCGGGTCCGGAATACGCACCCCGAAGGCGGGTGGGTCGGCGACGGCAGTTCACCACCCAGCGCTCGTCTGGCCCGCTCGCGCTCGAGCTTTGGATCGGGAATCGGCACCGATTCGATCAGCGCTCTTGTGTACGGATGCGCCGGGTTCCGGTAAATGCGTTCGCTGTCATTGATCTCCATGACCTTGCCCATGTACATCACCAGCACGCGGTCGGAGACGTGACGTACTACCGACAGATCATGTGCGATGAATATCAGCGACAACTGCAGCTTCTTCTGCAGCTCCTTCAGGAGATTGACGATCTGGGCCTGGATGGAGACGTCTAGCGCGCTGACCGGTTCGTCGCAGACGACCAGCCTGGGATTGACCACCAGCGCACGGGCGATGCCGATGCGCTGGCACTGGCCGCCGGAGAATTCGTGCGGGTAGCGGTTGATCTGCTCGGGTGCGAGACCGACCATCTTGAGCATGCCCGAGACGCGTTCGCGCACCTGCATCTTCGACATCGACGGGAAAAAGTTCTTCAGCGGCTCGCCGACGATCTGGCCGACGGTCATGCGCGGGTCCAGCGAGCCATACGGGTCCTGGAAGATCAGCTGCAGCTGGCGGCGCTTTTCGCGCATTTCGTCTTCGGTCTTGCCGACCAGGTTGTCGCCCAGCCAGGCGATGCGGCCGCCGGCGGGGGCGACCAGCCCGAGAATGGCACGCGCAAGCGTGGACTTGCCGCAGCCGGACTCGCCGACGACGCCCAGCGTCTCGGCCGGGGCCAGCTCGAAGCTGACCCGGTCGACCGCCTTGATCGTCTGGTAGTCGTGACGGAACAGGCCTTCGCCGGCGTCGATCCGGAAATGCACCGAGAGGTCCTCGACCTTGAGAATCGGCGCGCGCATCAGGCGTGCTCCTCCTGTTCGGCTTCCTCTTCGAGCGGCGGCAACTCGTCCAGCCAACAGCGCTTGTGGCGGCCTTCGCCGGCGTCGAAAAGATCCGGATGTTCGATGCATTTGTCGAACGCGTGCGGGCAGCGGGCGCGGAACGGGCAGCCCTCCGGCAGGTCGACCAGATCCGGCGGGTTGCCCGGAATGGCGCTGAGGATGCCGGAGTGCGCCTTGTCCAGCCGCGGCACCGACTTGAGCAATCCCTGGGTATACGGGTGGGCCGGGTCAGCGAACAGCGAATCGATGTCGGCGGTTTCCATGACTTCACCCGCATACATTACCAGCACCTTGTCGCACAGCCCGGCGATGACGCCCAGGTCGTGGGTGATCAGCATGATCGCGGTCGAGGACTTTTCCGAAAGCTCGCCCATCAGCGTATTGATCTGCGATTGCACCGTGACGTCCAGCGCCGTGGTCGGCTCGTCGGCGATCAGCAGGTCGGGCTGGCACAGCAAGCCCATGGCGATCATGATGCGCTGGCACATGCCGCCGGACAACTGGTGCGGATACTGGCGCATTCGCTGGCCGGGTTCGCTGATGCCGACCTGATGCAACATCTCGGCGGCCCTTTTTCGCGCGGCCTTGCGCTTGAGGTCGCGGTGGTGCGTAAGCACCTCGACCAGTTGATCGCCGATGGACAGGTACGGGTTCAGCGAACTGACCGGGTCCTGGAAGATCATCGAGATCTTCGAGCCCCGAATGCGGCTCAGTTCCCGGGTGGAAAGTTCCAGCAGTTCCTGGCCGCGAAACTGGACCGAACCGCTGGCGCTGCCGTTCTCGGACAGCAGGCCCATCATGGCCATCGCCGTCTGCGTCTTGCCCGAGCCGGACTCGCCGACGATACCCAGCGTCTGGCCCGGCTCCAGATCGAAACTCAGCCCGTTGACCGCATGCACCACGCCCTCGGGCGTGTCGAATGAAACCATCAAGTCGTTGACTTCGAGCAATGCCATCAGCGGTACACCATCATCTGTCTCTTGGATCCAAAGCGTCGCGCAGCCCATCGCCCAGGAAGTTGAACGCGAACAGCGTGGCGGCGAGGAAGGTGGCCGGGAACAGCAGCGACCACGGCGCGGTTTCGAGTTCCTGCGCGCCTTCGTTGACCAGGGCACCCCAGGAGGTCAACGGTTCCTGCACGCCCAGCCCGAGGAAGCTCAGGAACGATTCGACCAGGATCACTTGAGGAATGGTGAGCGATACGTAAACCACCACCACGCCGAGCAGGTTGGGAATGATGTGGCGGCTGATGATATGCCACTCGGTGGCGCCGGAGACGCGCGCGGCCTCGATGAAATCCTTGTTCTTCAATGACAACGTCTGGCCCCTGACGATGCGCGCCATGTCCAGCCAGTTGACTGCGCCGATGGCGACGAAAATCAGGAAGATGTTCCGGCCGAAAACCACCATGAGCAGGATCACGAAGAACATGAACGGCAGTGCGTAGATCGCGTCGACCGCGCGCATCATCCAGTTGTCCACCCGGCCGCCGAGATAGCCCGCCACCGCACCGTAGGCCACGCCGATGAACAGTGAGACCAGCGTGGCGATGATGCCGACCAGCAGCGAGATGCGTCCGCCCACCATCACCCGCTCGAACAGGTCGCGGCCCAGCGCGTCGGTTCCCATCACGTGCCCGGTCTCCAGTGACGGCGGCGTGGAGTAGTTATCCCAGTCGGGAATCTCGTGGTCCCAGGGGTTGAGCATGGGCCCGAACGTGACCAGGATGATGATGAAGAGCAGGATCGCCACGCCGGCGACCGCGGCCTTGTTGCGCTTGAGCCGGTGCCAGGCATCCACGTACAGCGAGCGGCCCTTGACCGTGCGCTTGTCCATGGCCTGCTCGAAGATATCGAGCTGGCGCTCGGTGGCCTCGGTTTCGGCGGCCCTAGCGGTCATAGCGGATCCTCGGATCGAGCCAGGCGTACAGCAGGTCGACCAGGTAGTTGAGCGCAATGATCAGCACGCCGTAGAAGATCACCACGCCCATCACCAGTGTGTAATCGCGATTGAGCGCGCCCTGCACGAAATGGCTGCCGATGCCCGGGATGGTGAAGATGCGCTCGATGACCACCGAGCCGGTGAGAATCGCCGCCGCGGCCGGACCGAGATAGGAGATTACCGGCAACAGCGCCGGTTTCAGCGCGTGTCGCAGCAAGACTTCATGTTCGGGCATGCCCTTGGCCCGCGCGGTCCGGATGAAGCTCGAGTGCAGCACTTCGATCATCGAGCCGCGAGTGATGCGCGCGACGTAGGCGATCATCGGCAGCGAAAGCGCGATGGCCGGCAACACCATTCGTTGGATGGACCCGTCCCAGCCGCCGGCCGGAAGCCAGCCCAGCGCGATCGCGAACAGCAGGATCAGCAGCGGGGCCGCGACGAAGTTGGGTATGGAGATGCCGATCATGGCCACCGACATGGTCAGGTAGTCCGAAAGCGAGTTCTGCTTGAGCGCCGCCCATACCCCGATCAGCGTGCCGACGACGAACGCCAGGATCAGCGCGATGCCACCAAGCGTGAACGACACCGGGGCGCCCTGTGCAATGAGCTGGTTCACCGTCCAGTCGCGGTAGTGGAACGAGGGTCCGAAGTCGAAGCGCGCGATGTCGCCCAGGTAGCGAAAATACTGGATGACCAGCGGATCGTCGAGCTGATACTTGGCTTCGAGGTTGGCCTCGATCTCGGCCGGCAGACCCTTCTCCGAATCGAACGGTCCGCCCGGCGCGATGCGGATCAGAAAGAACGCCACCGTGATCAGTATCAGCAGCGTGGGAATGGCCGACGCCAGGCGCTTGAGGGAATAGTTCAGCATGAGTTCAGGTGGTTCCCTCGTCGACGACCGTCACATCCTCTGCTTCGCCCGAGCCGGTTTCGGTTTCCGGCGCTGCTTCTATCTCGGCTTCGACTTGGGCGCGGGATTTGACGAAATACATCTGCTGGCTGGGGTGGAAGTCCATGACGTTGGGTTCCCAGCCCTTGAGCAGCGGGCTGACCAGGCGCTTGGTGACGTAGGTGTAGACGGGCATGACGACTTGGCCGGCGAGCAGGATGCGTTCGGCTTCGACCATCAGGTTGCGCCGGCGCGCCGGGATGCGCTCGGTGGAAATCTGTTCCAGCAGGCGGTCGTAGCGCGGATTGGCATAGCCGGCGTCGTTGCGCGGATGCTGGGAATGGAACAACTCGAGAAAGGTGAAGGCGTCCTGGTAGTCACCGATCCATCCGGCGCGGTAGACCTCGGTGTTGCGCTTCATCGCGCGGTTTTGCAGGAACACCCGGAACTCCTCGTTGATCAGCCGGGTGCGCACGCCCAGCACCTGCTTCCACATGGCCGAAACGGCAACCGCGATTTTCCGGTGATTTTCGGAGGTGTTGTAGCGCAACTCCACTTCCAGCGGATCATCATCGGAATAGCCGGCCCGGCGATACATTTCGCGCGCGAGCTCTTCGCGTTCGGCCTGATCCAGCGCGGCGTAATCGGGCACCGGGGGCTCGTAATCCGGCAGACCGTCGGGCACCAGCGTGAAGGTCGGGATTTCGCCGAACTGCGTCACCTTTTCGGTCAGGATCCTGCGATCGATGGCGAGGTTCAGCGCGCGCCGCAACGGCAGGTTTTGCTCGAACGGGGCGCGCGTGAGATTGAAACCGAAGTAATAGGTGCCGAACCAGGGGGAAACCGAAAGCGCTTGCGGCAGATTCGCGCCGAGCCAGTCGAACAGATTGCTCGGCACCTGGTCGGTCCAGTGCAGGTCGCCGGCTCTGAAACGCTGGAACTCGGTGTTCTCGTCCTCGATCGGGTAATACAGCACCCGATCGATGATGACCTGGCCGGCCGAGTGGTAGTTCGGGCTGGCCTCCAGTTCGATGCGCGAGCGCGGCACCCAGTCGACCAGCCGGTAGGCGCCGTTGGAAATCAGGTTGCCGGGCAATACGAAGTCGTCGCCGTGTTCGGTCAGGCTGGGTGCGTGCACCGGATAGGTGGAGGCATGGGTGAGCAGACCCAGAAAATAGGGGGTGGGATCATCCAGCCGGATCTGCACGGTGCGGTCGTTGAGCGCCTCGACTCCGAGCGCTTCGGGTTCGAGTTCCCCGGCCAGGATGGGCTGAGCGTTCTCGATCGGCATCAGCATGCGGCCGAATACCGCCGCGGTGTCCGGGTCCACCGAGCGACGGAAGCTGAACACGAAATCTGCCGCGGTGACCGGCTCGCCGTTGGACCAGCGCCCGTCCTCGCGCAGATAGAAGGTGTAAATCATGCCGTCGCGGCTGATGTCCCAGCGTCCGGCCGCCCCCGGCACGATGCGACCGTCCGGCGCGGTGGTGGTCAGCCCCTCGAACAGGTCGCGCAGGATGTTGGCAGTGGGCACACCCTCGGCGCGGTGCGGGTCCAGGGTCTGCGGCTCCTCGCCGTTGCCGCGGTGCAGCTCCTGGTCTTCGGCCAGGATTTCGGGCTCCGGCTCGCCGGCCCTGTCGAACACCAGCGGCACGGGCTCGTCGAGCCGGATCGGCTGCCGGGGTTCCTGGGGCGCGGTCGGATCGCCGCAGCCGGTTGCCAGCAACGCCAGCCAGAGCACGACCGCAGATGCCGCCAGCACGCCAGAATTGGTTCGACTGATCGACATCAAAGACTCAGCCAGCGCGAAAGATGAATGTCCATCGGGTTGTCCTCGTAACCCGAAATCTCGGGCGCCACCAGGTGCCTGGACACATAGTAGTACAGCGGGACGATGGCGTTCCGCTCGAGCAGACGTTCCTCGGCCTGCCACAGAAGCCGGGTCCGTTCCCGGCCGTCGGCCCGCTCGGCGCGCTGCAACAGTCGGTCGAAACGATCATCGCGCAGGAATGCGTAGTTCAGCCGGCTCCCGGAATGGAAGTTGGCCAGAAAATTCCCGGGATCGGCCCAGTCGGCGATCCAGCCGCCGCGCACGATCTCGGTGATGCGCCCGTGCCTGCGGTTGGTGACGAACACCTTCCATTCCTCGTTGACCAGCGTCGTCGAGATGCCGAGGTGTTGCTTCCACATCGCCGCGACCGCAGCCGAAAGACGACGATGTGCCAACGACGAGTTGAACCTCAGTTCGATCGTCAGCGACTTGTCGGCGTACCCGGCGGCTTCCAGCAGCTCGCGGGCGCGCTCGATCCGCGCTGCGCGCGGGATGTTCGCTTCAGGCGGCGGCGTGTCCGGCCAGCCTTCGAGGCCTGGCGGCACCAGTCGCCAGGCCGGCAGTTCGCCGGTGCCCAGCACGCGCTCGACGATGATGTCGCGGTCGATCGCCAGCGACAGCGCCTCGCGCAGCTCGGGATTGCCGGCAAACGGCGGCCGGCCCAGGTTGTAGACCAGGTAGAAGCTGCCCAGATAAGGTGCGACGCGCAGCGAATCGCCGAGTTCGCGCTTGAGCCAGTCGTGGCGGCCGGGCGGCACGGACTCTGTGATGTGCAGTTCGCCGGCGCGAAAGCGCGCCAGCTCGGCCGACGGGTCCTCGGTCACGTGCCAGACGATCGCGTCTGCGGCCACCGCGTCGGCCTCGCGGTAGTGCGGGTTCTTCTCCAGTTCGAAGCGCGCCCCGGGCACCCGGTCGACCAGCCGGAACGGTCCGCTGGACAACGCCTGGCCGTCGGCCGGCCAAGGAAAGGTCACCGGCAGGGTGAGCAGTTCATCGAACCAGGGCACGCGCCGCTTCAGCCGAATCTCCAGACGACGCCGGTCGAGCACTTCCACGGCTTCGATGGGCTCGAGCCAGCCCGCGGTGGGCGAAGCGGTTTCCGGCTTCAGCGCGCGGGCGAAGCCGCGTTCGAAATCGTCGGCCGTGATGGCCGATCCGTCCGACCAGCGGGCCTGGCGGTCGAGCTCGAAGGTCCAGCTGCGGCCGTCATCGGAGATTGTCCATTCGCGCGCGATCCCGGCGACCGGCTTGCCGGCCGCATCGCGGGTGAGCAGGCCCTCGTGCAGGTCACGCAGCAGGTTGAATGCCGAAAGCCCCTGGGCGCGATGGATGTCGATGGTATCCGGGCTCGGGCCCAGCCCGCGATGGATCTCGCCGGCATTGCCCAGCGCGCACCCAATCATCAGCAGCGCGCCGACGAGGGTGCGCACGGACCGGAGGATCGGCCCGCGCAGGGCAGCCGGCTGCGGATTGGTCGGCAAGGCAGCGTCCATTCCGACTAGTGTACCCCGCAATAAATCGTCTGCCTCTCAATGTCCGCGTCGCGTGGTGCATCATTTCGGGTGAATCGGCGTATCCATGCGCAGCGCATGGCGATCGGCGATAATCCGGTTTTTCCATCGCCGGCCCTTACATGAGCGAATCCGCGCAAAAAAGCCAGCCCGTGACCGACCGTCAGCCGCTGGTCGACTACCTGGCTTCCGGCTGCAAACCGAAGCAGGACTGGCGCATCGGCACTGAACACGAGAAATTCGGTTTCACGCTGGCCGACCACAAGCCGCTGCCGTACGAAGGCGAAAAAGGCATCGGCGTGCTCCTGGCGCGCCTGGCCGAGCGCTACGACTGGCAACCGGAAACCGAAAACGGCAACATCATCGCGCTCAAGCGAGCGGGCTGCTCGATCACGCTCGAGCCCGGTGGCCAGCTGGAGCTTTCCGGGGACTTGCTGGAGGATCTGCACCAGACCTGCAACGAGGTCAACGCGCACCTGGCCGAGGTGAAATCCGTCGCCGAGCCGATGGGGCTCGGGTTTCTGGGCCTCGGTTTTCACCCGACCGCGAAGCGCGAGGAAATTCCCTGGATGCCCAAGGACCGCTACAGGATCATGGGCGCGCACATGCCGCGGGTCGGCTCGCTGGGCCTGGATATGATGACGCGCACCTGCACGGTACAGGTGAACCTGGATTTTTCCAGCGAGCAGGACATGGTCGACAAGTTCCGCGCCTCGCTGGCGCTGCAGCCGATCGCCACGGCGCTGTTCGCCAACTCGCCGTTCCTCGAGGGCAGACCCTCCGGCTACCTGAGCTACCGCAGCCATATCTGGACCGACACCGATCCCTACCGCACCGGCCAGCTGCCGTTCGTGTTCCAGTCCGGCTTCGGCTTCGAGCGCTACGCCGAGTGGATGCTCGACGTGCCGATGTACTTCGTGCGCCGCGATGGCCGCTTCATCGATGCCGCCGGTCAGTCGTTCCGCGACTTCATGGCCGGCAAGCTGCCGGCGCTGCCGGGCGAATATCCGACCCTGGCCGACTGGGAGGACCACCTGACCACCGCCTTCCCCGAAGTGCGGCTGAAGAAGTTCCTGGAAATGCGCGGCACCGACGGCGGACCCTGGCGGCGCCTGTGCGCTCTGCCGGCGCTGTGGGTGGGCGCGCTGTACGATTCGACCAGTCTCGACGGCTGCCTGGAACTGGCCAGGGGCTGGACCCCGGAGGATCTTGAGCGGCTGCGCGCCGACGTCTCGCGCGAAGGCCTGAATGCCCGAATCCACGGCCGGAGCGTGCGCGAAATCGCGCGCGACATGCTCGGGCTGGCGCACCGGGGCCTGGCCAGCCGCCGCCGGCTGGGCGTCTCGGGCGACGATGAAACCGGCTTTCTGCAGCCCCTGCGGCGCATCGTGGAGACCGGCCTGACGCCGGCCGAAGTCCTGCTGGAACGCTTCGATACCGAATGGAATGGAAGCCTGGATCCGCTGTTCAGCGAGCAGGCCTATTATTAGTTATCGCAGCAAAATGGTTATCGCAACATGAATGCCTGCGGTATTGGCTGATGTTCGAAGTTGTTGGCCGGTAGTCGCGGCGTATGTCCGCAAACGGCTGCAGCCCCGGGCGATATTCCCGCATGGCATTTTGACGCCAATCTGATTCTCCCTGCGAGTGCCGGAATTTATCCGTGTTTCGCCTTTTGCTAGAACGGCAGCTTCAACGCCGGGTTGACCTGGAGCATGGCTTTGCGGAACAGTTCCTGGATGCGTGAAAGCGCCTGCTTGTCCCGGCCCTCGAAACGCACCACCAGCACCGGGGTGGTGTTCGATGCGCGCACCAGGCCGAAGCCGTCTTCGAAGTCTGCACGCACGCCGTCGATGTCGTTGATTTCGGCGCCCTCGAAGTCGATGGACCTGGCGAATTCCTCGACGAACGGGTGCGGCTCCCCTTCCTTCATCTCCACCTTGAGCTCGGGCGTGCTTTCGGCCTTGGGCAGCGACGCCAGGATCTGCGCCGTTGCCCGAGTATCGGCCGCCAGGATTTCGAGCATCCGTGCCGCGGCATAAATGCCGTCGTCGAAGCCGTACCAGCGCTCGCCGAAGAAAAAGTGTCCGCTCATTTCCCCGGCCAGGGGCGCCTGCTCGCGCTTGAGCTGTTCCTTGATGAACGAGTGTCCCGTGCGCGCCATGACGGGCTTGCCACCGGCCTCCTCGATCACGCCGGCCAGCAGTCCGGAGCACTTGACGTCGAAAATGATGGGCTCGCCCGGGTTGCGCGACAGGACGTCGCGCGCGAACAGCATCATCAGGCGATCCGGGTAGATGATTTCGCCGTCCGGCGATACTACGCCCAGCCGATCGCCGTCGCCGTCGAACGCCACCCCGACGTCGGCGTTGAAGTTTCTTACACAAAGACGCAGGTCCTCCAGCGTTGTCGGATCACCCGGATCGGGGTGATGGTTGGGGAAAGTGCCATCGACTTCGGCATACAGCGGGATCACTTCGGCCCCGATTGCTTCCAGCAGGCGCGGCGCAATCGCCCCGGCGATTCCGTTGCCGCAGTCGGCAACGACTTTCAGCGGCTTCTCGAGCTGGATATCGGTGCCGATGCGTTCAATGTACCGAACCGTGATCCGCTGCTGGGAAATCTGGCCTTCGCCGGATTCCAGATGGCCTTCGGCCAGGCGCGTGTGCAGCGCGGTGATTCGCTCGCCCGAGAGCGTTTCGCCGCCCAGAACGATCTTGAAGCCATTGTAGTCGGGCGGATTATGACTGCCCGTGACCATGACGCCGGAGCCACCGGCGAGCTCCTGGGCGGCGTAGTAAAGCACCGGCGTCGGGACGGCGCCCACGTCGATCACGTCCACCCCGCTGGCGACCAGCCCGCGGCTGAGCGCGGCCAGCAGTTCGGCGCCGGACAGGCGCCCGTCGCGTGCCACGGCAACCCGGCTCAGGCTTTTGCCGCGCGCCTCCGAGCCGATCGCCCGGCCGATCGCCTCGGCGATTTCGGCGCTCAGCGTTTCTCCGACCACGCCCCGGATGTCGTAGGCGCGGAAGATGGACGCCGGCGGCACCACCGGCTCGGGCGCGAAAGTCGCAGCGTTGTCTTCGGCAGGCGATTCGACCGCTGCGCCGGGTTCCAGCGGTGTGGCCGCATCCTCCTGGCCGGCATCTTCTTCCTCGACCAGCGAGCGCAGCATTGCGCTGATTTCGGCCTGGTCGTCGGCGGATGCATCGGGAGCGAACGGGAACTCACCGTCTTCGCCGTTCCGGGTGTGATCGTCTCGATCGCCTTCCGTCGCCTGTCCGCTCCCTGCCTGCTGATTAAGCTCGGGCGCTTCGAAACTGCGCTGCTCGGCCGGTTCGCGGCGCATTTCTCCATCCGCGGTCACCGGGTCGGGGCCAGGATCTCCCGCCGGCGCATCGTCCAGGCCGCCGGAGTGGACGGCTTGCCAGGATGGCTCGTGTTCGGGGGATTCCAGGTGATCGGGATCAAGCACTTCCGTTCCCCGGATCCGATCGGATCGATCGCGCGGGGCGCCCTGCGCCGTCTCGGCTTCCGGCACGGCTTCGTGTTGCGCGGGCCGATCCCCGGCGACTGCTGCCGCAGCCTCGGGCTCGGGCGCCACCGGATGTTCGGCGGAAACGGCAACCGGCCTGGAACGACGCGTCATCAGCAACCCGAGTGCAGCGACAAGAATCCCGATCCCGGTCACCCCGGCCAGCTGGAGGGTCGACATCGGACCGATCACACTCGATCGGTGCCAGGCGAGCTGAAAAAGCGAGCCTTCGATGGGCAGGACTTCGTTGGCCGAGCCAAAGCGGGCACCGAATTCCTCCAGCGTTTTCCGCGATCCGTCGACCTCCTGCACCAGGCGCAGCGACTCGACCGTCTCGGGTCGGGTCACCTGGTTGACCAGCACGCTGACCGGGAACGTCACCAACGCGACCGTCCCGCGCGCATCGCCGTCGCCGAGCCGCTCAGCGAAAGCCAGGTATTCGTCCGGCGTACCGGCAAAGTGCACCTGCGCCGGCACGGCGCCTTCGGTGCGCGCCTTGAACAGCATCTCCAGTGCCGCGAATCCGCGACTGGGAAAAGCCGAAAGATCGACTTCCTCGATCGCCTGGTTGGCGACCACGATATTGAGCACGTTGCGCGCATCCCTCGCGCGCAAAGCCGCGATCAATGCGCTGCGATCGACTGCCGGATCGCGGCGTGTTGCCGCGGAAGTGAATTCCTCACTCTGGATGGCCGACCGGATGGAGGCAATCTGCCGCTCGACCTGTTCGACCTGTTCACGCGCCGCGTCTGCAGCTCTTTCCAGCGCCATCCGCGCCTGGAGGCTGTTCCACACCAGGTATCCGCCGAGCATCAGCACCGCCAGTCCGACTGCGATCAGCACAAGGCCAAGCAGCCTCGGCAGGGCCCTGCCGTCTTGTCGTGTCTTCGGTGCTAGTCGCAGCATGTGCCGTTCCCCTTGTTTCAATGCGAGCCGGTATGCCCGAAACCGCCCCCGGCGCGTGCCGAATCCTGGAACTGCTCGACCGGCCTGAGCCTGACCTGCACTACCGGCAGGAGCACCAGTTGCGCGATGCGCTGCCCCGGTTCGATCGTGATGGAGTCGCGCCCGCGATTCCAGCACGGCATCTTGACCGGGCCCTGGTAGTCGCTGTCGATCAGGCCGACCAGGTTCCCGAGGACCAGCCCCTGCTTATAGCCCAGCCCGGAACGCGGAAGCAACACGGCGGCAAGCCCGGGGTCGGCCAGGTGGATAGCGAGGCCCGAGGGCACCAGCGCCGTGTCGCCCGGCGCCAGCGTGATGGGCTCGTCGAGCATGGCGCGCATGTCCATGCCGGCCGAGCCGGCCGTGGCGTATTCCGGCAGCGGCCATTCGGTGCCGATGCGCGAATCCAGGATCCGGACTTCGAGTTCTCTCACTCAGGCGTTCTCCATTTGTTCGGCAATCACCGAGACCAGCTTCTCGGCCAGCGCTGTCTTCGAGGCCGAACCCAGGTCCCATTCCCGGTCGCTCGAGTACACCACCAGCGCATTCTCGCCGGCGTCGAATCCGCAGTCGTCGCCGACGCGGTTGGCGGCGATGAGGTCCAGGCTCTTGGCTTCCAGCTTGGCGCGCGCGTTTTCGCCGACATCGCTGGTTTCGGCAGCGAAGCCGACCACGAACGGTCGAGGAGAAAGCCCGGCAACCTCCCGAAGGATATCCGGGTTTGGCACCAGTTCCAGTTGCATCGATTCCCCGCTTCGCTTGATCTTCTCGTCACTGCGCGACGCCGGTCGATAGTCTGCCACGGCGGCGACCGAAACGAAAGCGTCGGCGGGCAGCTGGGCCATTACCGCGTCGCGCATTTCAGCGGCCGTCCTGACGTCGATGCGCTCGATTCCGCCGCGCGCGGAAAGATGAACAGGACCGGCAATCAACGTGACCTCGGCGCCGGCCTCTGCCAGTGCTTCGGCAACCGCGAAGCCCATCCGGCCCGAGGATCTGTTGCCGATGAAGCGCACCGGATCCAGCGCTTCGTAGGTCGGTCCGGCGGTCACGACGAAGCGCTTGCCAGCGAGAGCTTCAGATCCGGCCGTCACCGCATCCGCAATCTCGCCGGGCGCCAGCATCCGGCCGTAACCTTCTTCGCCGCAGGCCTGGCTGCCGGAACCCGGGCCGAGCGTTCGCGCCCCGCGCTGCTCGAGCGTGGCGATGTTCTGCCTGACCGCGGGGTGATCCCACATCACGTGGTTCATCGCCGGGGCCAGCCACAGGCGGGCGCGGCTGGCCAGCACCGCGGTGGTCAGCAGGTCGTCGGCCATGCCGGCGGCAAGCCGGGCCAGCAGGTCGGCGGTGGCCGGCGCGACCACGATGTCGTCGGCCCAGCGGGCCAGCTCGATATGGCCCATGCCGGCCTCGGCCTCGACATCGAGCAGCGTTTCGTGCACGCGGTGGCCGCTGACCGCCTGGAGGGTCAGTGGAGTGATGAATTCCTTCGCGCCGCGGGTCATGGCCACGCGCACCTCGCAGCCGCGCTCGCGCAGGCGACGCACCAGTTCCGGCGTCTTGTAGGCGGCAATGCCGGCGGACACGCCGACCAGCACGCGTCTGGGCGTTTCGGCTTTTTCGGATACGTTTCGGCTCATTTTCCTACCCCGAAGCGGGAAATTTCCCGATGGCGCCCCTGCGCGCTAAAGCCCATGCTTTGCAGCCTGTCATCAATATCAAGGGAAGAATTGTATGCGAATCAATGACTGGCCACTAGCCGAGCGACCGCGCGAACGACTGCTGGAACACGGCCCCGGGGCGCTCAGCGACGCCGAACTGCTGGCGATCCTGCTGCGCATCGGCGCCCGCGGACGTTCGGCGCTTGACCTGGCGCGCCATCTCATCGCAGAGTTCGGCGGGCTGCGGGCGCTGCTGGAAGCCGACTGCGACACGCTGTGCGCCCAGCCCGGGCTGGGCCCGGCCAAGTACGCCCAGATCAACGCAGCACTCGAGTTGGCACGGCGCCAGCTCAAGGCGCGGCTGAACCGCGGCGAGGCGCTGACCAGTCCTGACGCCACGCGCCGGTTTCTTTCGGCCGAACTCCGCCACCGCCCACACGAGGTGTTCTGCGCCCTGCTGCTCGATACCCGCCACCGGGTGATCGCGTTCGAGGAACTGTTCGCCGGCACCATAGACGCCGCTCACGTGCACCCGCGCGTGGTGGTGGAAAAAGCCCTGGCGCGCAAGGCCGCAGCCATAATCATTGCCCACAACCACCCCTCCGGCGTGGCGGAGCCCAGCCAGGCGGATCTCGCCATTACCCGGAGACTGCGCGACGCGCTCGGACTGGTCGACATCCGGCTGCTGGATCACTTCATCGTCGGGGATGGGGAAGTCGTATCGTTGGCCGAAAGGGGGTTGGTTTGACCCGCTCTACTGCGACGCAGCCAAGCACAGCATCTGCGGCGTTTTGCTCGGTCGCGCATCCTCTACGTACAACCTCGTACGCTTGCGGTGCGCTCGGTCGCAAAACGCTCCAGCTACGGCACTTGGCGGTGTCTCGCAACGAGCGGGGTGCTAAGACAGATTCCGGTGTTAGGTGTTAGGCGGTTTCTTGTGGGAGGCGCTTCCAGCGCCGATGGGGTTTGGTTCATCGCGGCCGGAGCTGGCTCCCGCAACCCCGGCTGTTGTGTCGTCCCGGACTTGATCCGGGATCCAGTGTCTTTTCGCTTGCACGGCAAGCTCCCACACCTGTCAGGTGACCAAGGAGCCGGGTTCACGGTTGGACTTCTTTACGGGTGTGGGAGCCGGCCTTGCCGGCGAATGATCTGATCCGTGGTTCACGGCCTTTCCGCTACGAGCTATTCGTGCATGTTCGGCACCATGTCCAGACGTAGCGGAATGCCGGTTTCGCCTAGACTGCCCATCATGTATGCGTTATCCCGGGTCTCGCGGTCGAACATCATGCAGCCGCCGCCAGTGGAGAGATCTCCGAGTTCGATGCTGTCGATACACATCTTTACCTTGTCCGGCCCAATCCCTTCAACGACCAGCCGTGCATCCCACGGTTCGGCTTCGCCAGCATAATTGAATGCCACCATCTCCGTTTCGCCATTGCCGCGCGGCCATTCGATACGTTTCATCGCTGTAGCCTCGTCGATGCTCAGGAACACCTGAGCCGATCGCGCCGTTGGGACGGCCTCCTCTTTCGCGTCACCGAATGACGGCACGTCGACCGGTGCGATATCAATCCGGTATGTGCCGGCACCCGTGCCGAGATCGGCCTGCTCTATGCTGAGAGGGGCATCGGATTTGATGATGTTTTTCGATGCCGCAACGACCTGACCGTTCTTGAGTACCGTCGCTGACACCCAAAACGTCTTGTCGCCGGCTCGCGTGAGCTCGATATCCGCCGACCAGCCGGAATCTTCGGATTCGTGTTCGAACAGCAACCTTTCGCGCGCCAGAAATACGGGTTCGCCATCGACGGGCTTGATGACCGAGTCGCCGGTGACTGTCAGCGTGCCTTCCTCGCGTACGCCGTCGACCGTCACGGTGATATCGAATGCGAACAACGCATCGGCGGCGGCACGAGTTTCGGTGTCGGCCGCCCACGCAGCGACGCCGATGCCGAGGGCGAGCAAGGCGGTAAGTGATCTGCCGAGGCGGCGCCGATTCGAAGAAAGGTGCCGCATTCGTGTCAGCATCATGATTCTCTCCTTGAGGGGGTGCGCGCCGAACGCCAGCGCTCCGAACGTTGACGGGCAATCGAGTTGCAGCAAGGCATTGGCGTAATCGCGACGAGCGGCTAAGCGAGATTCGAGAACCGCCTCGTCGCAGGCCAGTTCCTGGTCACGACGAAAGCGTGACGCGGCCCAGTGAACCAGTGGGTTGAACCACAGCAGGCACTGAAAGACGACGGCGACAAGATTCCAGAGCGGATCGTGGCGGCGAATGTGGGTTAGTTCGTGCGCCAGCACCAACCTCTGCTGCGCACGGCTGAAGCGAGTTCGAAAATCTCGCGGCAGAACGACTTTCGGTCTGGTCACACCGAGCACCATCGGGCCGATTCTGGCCGCCTCCGAAAAGCAAATCCGACCGCGGCAGTGCCGCCTGCCAATCTCGCGATCAAGCGCATGCTGGCGCAACGCGAACAAAAGTAACCAGACCAGTGCGCCGACCACCCATGCCGTGACCATCACGGCCGGCTGCATCTGCGGCGCCGGCTGGACAGACTGCGTGGCGGCGACCGAAACAGCCGAAGCCGACATCGCCGGCACGGCATCCAAGGGCACGCTGATTTCCACGGTCCGTGAAGGCAACACGGTCACCACGCACACCAAAGGAACCAGCGTCCACGCCAGGAGGCTTGTACGAGCGCCGCAAAATCGTCCCAGCACCCAACGCACCGGCACCACCAGAGCAATTGCAAGACTGGCCCAAAGAGTGGCTTCCCAGGCCCACTGCATCAGTTCAGTGCTCATCTTCGAGCCTCTCGATCAGTTCGCGAAGTTCATTCAGATCGCCCTGGCTGAGCCTGCCGTGGCTGGAGAAATGCGATACCAGCGGCGCCAGCCTGCCATCGAACAGGCGGTCGATGAAGTGACTGCTTTCGGCCAGCAGCCAGGCTTCGCGTTCGATCGCCGGCCGGTAAAGAAACCGCTTTCCGACAGGCTCGGTCGCCACGGCACCCTTTTTCTTGAGACGGTTGAGCAGCGTCTTGACCGTTGCCTCGGACCAGTCGTTGGCAGACCCGAGCGCGGCGAAGATGTCGCTGGCGGTCGCCGGATGTCGATCCCAGAGAAACTGCATGACCTGGCTTTCGGCTTTGGAAATCTGCATCTGGATTTACGTCTGTAAACGGTCGGCTTGAATGTTTACACCTGTAAACGCAAAAGTCAAGACGTTTTTCGAGTACAGCGCGGGCAGGGAGGCGGCGTTGCGGCTGTAGCCCATGCCAGCCTGCTGCCCCGATCTGCCGGATTCGGCGGGGCGCGTTCGCTGAAGGCCTCGCCACGCGTCGAACTGAAGCGAGCGAGCCCCGTTGAATCCGGCATCGAGGTCGGAAAACGTGCCTCAAAATGGCACGCGTTGGAGCGACAACGAAAAACGCCGGGCGGGGCCCGGCGTTTCGAATGGGTGCAATACGGCGAAGGCCGGTTTACTTGATCTTGGCTTCCTTGTACATCACATGCTTGCGCACGACCGGGTCGTATTTCTTGAACTCGAGCTTGTGCGGCGTGTTCTTCTTCTGCTTGTTGGTCGTGTAGTAGTGACCCGTCCCGGCGGAGGAGACGAGCTTGATCTTGTCGCGGGCGCTACCTGCCATGACGAATCTCCTTTAAATCTTCTGGCCGGACGCGCGCAGGTCGGTCAGCACGGCGTCGATGCCTTTCTTGTCGATGATGCGCATTCCCTTGGTCGAAACACGCAGCTTCACCCAGCGGTTTTCGCTTTCGACCCAGAAACGGTGGCTGTGCAGATTCGGCAGCGAACGCTTCTTGGTCTTGTTGTTGGCGTGGGAAACGTTGTTCCCGACCAGCGGGCGTTTGCCGGTTACCTGGCAGACTTTGGACATAACGGCAGTTCCAGAGTTGATGACTAGAATTGTTGCGGAGCAGCCGTCGATCGGCCATTCCAAATCGAGCCCGTCTTTATAGCCGAAAATCGGCAAAAATGCAAGTCGGAATTGGGGATTCCCCGGCTTTTCTCGCCGAAGCGGTCTCCCGTCGCGGGCCAATCCCGGTGGCGATCGCCGACAGATCCGGCACCTGCACGCAAAGCCCGCCAGCCGACGGCGCGGCTACAGCAGTTGCGCAGGAGCGATCTCCAGGCCGCGATTGAACTTGCCGACCGAAGCCGAAAGAAAAACCACGGCCGGATCACGAATCGCTGCGCGATCCCTCCAGCAACCGCTCCAGGTCCTCGGCGATCTGGGCCACGTTCAGGTCGTCGAGCAGCATCAGCCGCGGCTCCAGCTCGGCGTCGAACACCAGGATGGCCGAGCTGTGGCTGACTTCGTAGCTTCCGTCGGCGCCCGGCTCCTCGTAGCCGAAGGTGACGCGGTACCGCCGGGTGAGCGCCCGCAGCTGTTTCTGCGTGCCGGTCAGGCCCAGCATCCGATCGCTGAACGCGTCGGTGTAGCGTTCGAGCTGGTCCGGATCATCGCGCGCCGGATCGACGCTTACGAAAGCCAGCTGCAGGTTCTTGCCGATCGACTCGGGCAGTCGCCTCGCAGCGGCCGCAAGCCGCGCCAGCGTCGTCGGACAGATATCGGGGCAGTGAGTGAAACCGAAGTACATCGCCACCGGCTCGCCGGCGAACACTTCTTCGGTGACGGGATCGCCGTTCTCGTCGATCAGCTCGAATTCCAGCTCCGGCATGAGGCCGGTAATGTTCTTGCCGTGCCACTCGTCTTCGCCGCAGCCGCCCAGAAACAGCGCTATCGCCAGCGCCGCGACAGACGCCGTCACGGAACGCAGGGAAACGCGCGCCGGGTTCACTGCGAGGTCACCGGCACGACCGTGAACGCGATCGGCCAGTCGGCCGGCTCGATGCCCTCGAAGGTCAGCACCACGGCGACCGTGTCGCCGACTTCCAGTTCGGTCTGCGGCTGCATCAGCATCAGGTGCAGATCACGCGGCTTGAACACCGCCGAGTCGCCGGGCTGGATTTCCACGCCATCGCGCTGGTGCTCCATGCGCGCCTGGCCGTCGCGCACCACGGTGCGATGGATCATGACGTTGCCGAACGCCGGCGAATCGGCCGCGACCAGCCGGATCGGCGAATCGCCATGGTTTCCGATCTCCATGTACCCGGCCATCGGACCGCCGCCGGGCACCATGCGCACACGCGGGTTGTCGACCGTAAGCGGCGATTCGGGCGCGACCTGCGCCACCCACCACAACGCGCCGCCCAACAACGCCACCAGCGCCACCACGGCGCTGGCGAGAATCACTTTTCCCTGTTTCATTGCCATACCTCGCTTGAACGATGCTCGATCAGGCCGAAGCCGGCGCGCCCGCGGCGCCGGTCTTGCCGGTCAAGTCGGAATAAATCCAGAACCGCAACACGATCAACGCGCCGACCACGCTCATCATCGCCGCCGGAATCCACGTGATCAGCCCGCCCAGGTACTGGTCGGTCAGCGGCGCCACCGGCCAGGCCCGGCCGCATACGGCGTAGACGTCGAACCACACCTGGTCGGCGAAGGTGATGCTCGCACCGATAATGATCTGCGGCACCATCACCGCGGCCAGCAGCAGCACCCGTGTCCCGTAGCCCAGCCGGGGCGTTATTCCCCGCTTGCCGTGCTCGAACATCAGCCACCAGAACAACAATCCGTCCAGCGCCATCGACCAGTTCATCACCCAGTACAGGGTGGAGTTGAGCATCGCGTCGAAATGGATTTCCGGCGTCAGCCAGAACGCGATCAGCCCGACGAACAGCACGCAGGCGATCAGCGGCTGCTGCAGCACCCGGTACAGCCGGATCCACAGCGCGCGCAGCAGGCGCCGGCGCGCAAACCAGGCCCTGATCGGCTGCGGCAATCCGCGCGCGAGCACCGGCGCGGGCATGGACAGGGCGATCAGGAACGGCGCCAGGTGATGCAGCACCAGGTGCTGCCCGCGGTGAACGAAGAACATGTACTGCGACCAGTAGTCGAAGTACGTCTGCGTGACCAGGTACATCAGCACCACGCCGACGCAGAATGCCAGCACCGGTCCATGGCCGGGCAGCTCGTCGGGGCGACTCCGGCGCAGCCCGTTCCAGTACAGCAGCAACGAACCCCAGATCGTCAGCTGGACCGGCCAGCTGAACTCCCACGGCACAAAAAAGGCGAGTAGTTGGTCCACCGGAAGCGTTTCGCATCATCAAACGTCAATTCTATCCGCTACCGCGTCGACGCCGCCGCGTTGCAGGCCCGAAACGCAGACTCCGGATGTGGCATATTCGCTTCTGGCAGCCCACCCGACTGGAAACCGATGCCCGCACTGGAACCCACCCTGTATCCCGACCACGTCGTGCCTTTCGACGGCGCTTTTTCGCTGTCGGACTTTTCGACCGTGCCGCCGGGCGACAGCGCCCGCGGCAAGGCGCTGAAAAAGGAACTGAAGGCGCTTGTCGCGCAACTCCACGACCTGCAGCGAAAGCTTTACGCCGACGGGCGCCATTCGGTGCTCACCGTGTTCCAGGCCATGGACGCCGCCGGCAAGGACGGCACCATCCGCAAGGTCTTTTCCGGCGTCAATCCCACCGGCTTCAGGACCAGCGCCTTCGAGGCGCCCAGCGGTCGCGAACGCAAGCACGATTTCCTGTGGCGCTGCCAGCGCGCCCTGCCGATGCGCGGCAAGATCGGCATCTTCAATCGTTCGCACTACGAGGAAGTGCTGGTCGTTCGCGTCAAGCCGGAGCTGCTGGCGGCCCAGAAACTGCCCAATATCGATCCGGCCACGATCTGGAACGAGCGCCTGGAATCGATCCGCGACTGGGAAAGGCATCTGGCCCGAAACGGCGTGGTCGTCGTCAAGTTCTGGCTCAATCTGTCGCACGATGAACAGCGGCGGCGCCTGCTCGCCCGGATCGATCGGCCGGAAAAGAACTGGAAATTCGACGCCGCCGACCTCGACGAACGGCTGCTGTGGGACGATTACATGCACGCCTACGCCGAGGCGCTGGCGGCGACTTCCAGACCGCACGCGCCGTGGTATGCCATCCCGGCCGACTACAAGCCGTACATGCGCGTTGCGGTCGCCCGCATCATGGTCCACACGCTGGAGAATCTGGACATGGCCTATCCCGAGCCGTCGACCGAACACCTCCAGTTGCTCGAAGCCGGGCGCGAGCGGCTGCTCGACCAGGAGTGAACCGGCTCGACTTGACCATTACGCCCGGATCGGTGAACCTGCCACCCACGTTTTTTTCAGGATATCCCCCGACATGCCTCGCAATGCACCATCCGCGGCACTCGCCTTCGCCACCCTGATCGCGCTTGCCGGTCTGGCCCAAGCTCAGCAGAAAGCCCTGGTCGGCGGTCGCCTGATCGACGGTTTCGGCGGACCACCATTGGCCGATAGCGTGATCCTGGTCGAGAACGACCGGATCGTCGAAGTCGGCAGCGTGGACACACTGGAAGTACCAGACGGCTACGCGACCATTTCCACCGAGGGCATGGACGTGCTGCCGGGCATCTGGGAGAGCCACGCCCACCTGATGCTGGTCGGCCACGCCGACTATCCGCACTGGCAACGCACTTACGGCAACCGCTATGCCGACGAAATCATGCCGGCCGCGGCGTTGCAGTTGCTGCTGGCCGGCGTGACCTCGGCACGCGACCTCGGGGCACCTCTGGACGTGTCGATCGATATTCGCGATTCGATTGCCCAGGGTGAAATCCCCGGACCACGGCTGTTCGTTTCCGGCCCGTTCCTGCAGCACGAGACCGAAGAATGGCATTCGCATTACCGCTGGGCCGTGCAGGGCGCGCGCGATGCACGGAACAAGGTCAACGATCTGGCCGACGCCGGCGTCGACGTGATCAAGTTGATCGACCAGGACAAGATGTCGCTCGAGGAGGCCCAGGCCGTGGTCGATGCCGCGCACGAACGCGGGCTGAAGGTGGTCGCGCATTCGCATCGGCCCGACGAGATTCGCCGCGGGCTGGAAATCGGCGTCGACAACTTCGAGCACACCGGCCTGACGACCTCGCCCGAATATCCGGAAGACGTTATGCGAATGCTCAAGGAGCGCACCGCGACCGGCCGGGTCGCAGGCGGCCCGCTGTTCTGGACCCCAACGGTAGAGGGCCTCTACAGCTACGAGGCGCTGGTCGACAACCCGGAGCAGCTCGACGATCCGTGCTGGCAGCGCGGTCTGGCGCCCGACACCATTGCCGACATCCGGCAATCCATCGCGCAGCCCGGCAAGCTGGGCTACATGCAGCTCCACCCATTGCGCGCACCCACCCTCAAGCGCAAGATTTCACAGCTGAAAGAGGCCGGCGTGGTGTTCCTGGTCGGCACCGATTCCGGCGTGCCGATGAATTTCCACTGCGACTCGACCTGGCGCGAGATGGACGGCCTGGTCGACATCTTCGGCCTGGAACCCATGGAAGTCATCCGCGCGGCGACTTACTGGCCGGCAGTGATGATGGGCGTCGACGACGAAGTCGGCACCGTCTCCCCCGGCATGGCTGCCGACATCATCGCCGTGAAGGGCGACGTGCTCGAACACATCAACCTGCTGCAGAACGTGGACCTGGTGATGAAGGCCGGCACCGTGTACAAGCAGAACGCACAGCCGATCGAAGAGCGGCTTTAGCAGCCGCGCCGTCTGCGCGAAAACAAGACCACAACTGCAAGTCAGCTCTCGCGAAGACGCCAAGCCGCGAAAGGGGGTTTGCTGGAACGATTGCATCGGGGATGTCGCCCCGGCCTGCGAACTGCAGAAGCCGAACCGGCCGGCGATCCGACCTCCGAACCTTTCGCGGTCGGACACCGCTCCACAGGGATGGTGCGTTGCGCCTTCGGCGTCGCGCACCCGACCCCGCCAATCGAGTTGAACTGACTATCCATACAGTATAGGATGCGGCCATGATTCGTCGTGAAAAAGGCCGTGGCGCCGTTTCCAATCGCGCCGGAAGATTCGCCCGCCACACCCGCCAGGAGGCAATCGATGAGTGGGCCGAGGAGCTGGAGGCGCTGCCGAAACTGGCCACCCAGGTGCGGGCCGAGCCTGCGAAGTCGATCATCTCGCGCAACCAGTCTCCGGACGTGCCGTTCGAGCAGTCGATCAACCCGTACCGGGGGTGCGAGCACGGCTGCGTGTATTGCTTTGCGCGCCCGACGCACAGTTATCTCGACCTGTCGCCCGGGCTGGATTTCGAAACCCGGCTGTACTACAAGGCAAACGCCGTCGAACTGTTGGAAGCCGAGCTGCGCAAGCCGGCCTATGTCTGCAAGCCGATCACCATCGGCGCCAACACCGATCCGTACCAGCCGATCGAGCGCGAGCACCGGATCACCCGGCAGTTGCTGGAGCTCCTGCTCGACTACCGCCACCCGGTCAGCCTGATCACCAAGGGCGCGCTGATCGAGCGCGATCTGGATCTGCTGATCGAACTGGCCCGACTCGAACTGGTGCACATCCAGGTCAGCGTGACCAGCCTGGACCAGGAGCTCAAGCGCAGTCTCGAACCCCGCGCAGCCTCGGCGCAAGCGCGCTTGCGGATCATCGAGCGACTTAGCGGCAATGGCGTGCCGGTCGGCGCCCTGGTCGCACCGATCATTCCGGCGCTGACCGACCACGAGCTGGAAGCGATCGTCGAGCGCGTGGCGTCGGCAGGGGCCCGCAGCGCCGGCTATGTGCTGCTGCGTCTTCCGCACGAAGTCGCCGGACTGTTCACCGAGTGGCTGGGGACCCTCTATCCCGAGCGCGCCGGACACGTGATGAGCCTGGTCCGGCAGTCCCGCGGCGGCAACGACTACGATTCGGCCTGGGGTCAGCGCATGCGCGGCACCGGCCGATTCGCCGAACTCATCGAGAAGCGATTCGAGCTGGCGTGCAGGAAAGCCGGATTGACGCCACGCCCCGGGGCCGGACTGCGCACCGACATGTTCACGCGGCCCGAGCGCAGCGGTGACCAGTTATCGCTGGGAGTGTTCTGAAGATTCAGGCAACCGAATGGCGCCTCTCGACGAGTCAGACCGCGTCGATCACTTTTTGCAGCCGGGCCCGCACTTCGCCGGCGACCTCGCCGAGCTCGGGATTCTCGACCGCCTGCATCGAGGCCTGCGGATCCACCGCCGAGACTTCGACCTTGCCGTCTTCGAGCTCGCGCACGACGACGTTGCACGGCAGCATGGCGCCGATCTTCGGCTCGTGTCCCAGCGCCTGCCACGCCATTTTCGGGTTGCAGGCGCCCAGAATCGTGTAATAGCGCATGTCGCGATCGAGCTTTTTCTTCATGGTCGCCTGAACGTCGATCTCGGTGAGCACCCCGAAACCCTCGGCCGATAGGGCTTCAACCGCCCGTTCGCGCGCTTTTTCGGGGCTCGTGTCCAGTGTCTTGCCAATGTCGTAGGCCATGTCGAACGCTCCTTAACTTAAGTGCCGTCTAAAGTATCAGCCAGGCGTCAAACCAGCAAGCAAATGATTTGCCCATCTCCGGGCTGCTTTTTCGCTATCCTCTTGCCCTCTTCGACAAAGGTTCCATCCCATGCGCCTGATGCTTGCCTCGCTTGCTTTGCTGCTCACCTCCGCTCTCCCGGCCCAGACGACGGAGTTCCTGCCCGGTACCGAATACGCGTCCGATGCGCCGAAGTTCGAGGAGGTCCTGGGCTACGCTGTCGGCGAGCGCATCAGTTCGCCCGCCAACGTTCGCAAGTGGTTCGACACGCTGGAAGCGGCGTATCCGGACCGGATCCGGATCTTTCCATACGCAGAAAGTTGGGAAGGCCGCGAGTTGTTCTATGCGGTGATCGGCACGCCGGAACGGCTGGCCGACCTCGATGCCATCCGCGACGACATCCAGGCCATTGCCCATCCCGACGAACACGACGCCGAAACCGTCGAGGCGGCGATCAGCCGGGTGCCGGGCACGGTCTGGATGGCCTATTCCGTCCACGGCAATGAAATCTCGCCGGCCGACGCCGCCATGTTCACCGCCTGGCATCTGCTGGCCGCCGCCGACGACGACGTGGTCGATTCCATCCTCGAAGAGACGCTGGTGTTCATCAACCCGATGCAGAACCCGGACGGCCGGGCGCGCTTCGTCCACAATTTCGAGGCCGCCGAGGGGCTCGAACCGGCGGCCAGCCGGCTGGCTGCAGAGCACGACGAGCCTTGGCCTTCGGGACGCGTCAACCATTACCTGTTCGACCTCAACCGCGATTGGCTTTCCATCACCCAGCCCGAAACGCAAGGTCACGCGGCCGCGCTGCTGGACTGGTA
>JAGXKW010000034.1:0-3638 GCA_018334995.1 Wenzhouxiangellaceae bacterium | reverse complement strand
GCGAGCTCGAAGCCGGCAGCTATCTCATTCCGGCCGACCAGCCCGAGTACCGCAAGCTGCGCGTGCTGCTGGACCGCAACGTCGAAATGAACGCGGATTTCGTCGCCGAGCAGGAGCGCCGCCGGGGCAAGGATCTGCGCGACGAAATCTACGATGTCACCGCCTGGTCGCTGCCGCTGATGTTCAACATCGACACCGTCGAGTGCGGCCGCGCCGTGGCCGTCGAAGGCCTGGACAAGGTCGCCCCGGGCGAAATCCCTGCAGGCGAGGTGAGCAATACCGATGCCGACGTGGCCTGGCTGGTGCCCGGCGGCTCGCGCGCGACCGCCAAGCTGATGGCCGCCGCGCTGCGCCGGGACCTGTACGTCCAGTCCAGCGAGGAAGCCTTCATGCACGGTGGGCGCGAATATCCGTCCGGCACGCTGATCGTGCCAGCCGCCGAAAACGACGACGAGACCGCCCGCACGCTGCGCGACCTTGCGCGCGAGACCGGCGCCGACGTCATTGGCGTCGATGACAGCTGGATCACTTCGGGCCCCAACTTCGGCAGCAACGAGGTCCGGCGAGTGATCAAGCCCCGGGTCGCGATCGCCTGGGATGCGCCGACGGACGTTTACTCCCCCGGCGCGGTGCGCTTCGTGCTCGAGCGCCAGTTCGGTTACCCGGTCGTGCCGATCCGCACCCGGACGCTGGCCAGCGCCGACCTCAATCGCTTCGACGTCGTCATCCTGCCCGACCAGTCGAGCTACCGCGGCGGCGGGTATCGGGGCGTGCTGGGCGAGGGCGGCAAATCCAATCTCGAAGACTGGGTTTCCGACGGCGGCGTGCTGGTCACGATGGCCGGTGGCACCGAGTGGGCCGCGCATCCGGACGTCGATTTGCTCGCGTTCCGCGCCGAACGCCAGGTGCGCGAATCGGACCAAGAGGCCACGACGGAAGAATCGGACGAAGCGGCACGTATTCCCGGGACGCTGATCGAATCGGCCGAGCAGTTCGAGCAGATGGCGCAGCCGGAAAACGAAAACCCCGACTCGATCGCCGGCGTGCTTGCACGCGCCGAAGTGGATCCCGATCACTGGCTGGCCGCCGGCGTGGCCGAAAGCGTCAACGTGCTGATCCGCGGCGACCGGATCTTCGCGCCGATGAAGCGCGACCAGGGCCGCAACGTGGCGCGTTTCGCAGCCGCCGACGAATTGCTGGCAAGCGGTTACATGTGGGAGGACAATCGCAAGCAGCTGGCGTTCAAGCCGTTCGTCGTCACCCAGGATCACGGCCGCGGCCTGGTCGTCGGCTTTACCGAGGACCCGGCCGTGCGCGCCTATCTGGACGGGCTGAACATGCTGCTGGTCAACGCCGTGCTGCGTGCGCCAAGCTACAGCAGAAAGCTGCGGTAGCCACAGCGGATGAATTCAAGCGGCGCGCGGCGCTTCGATCTCGCGGCGAGGACATACATTGCCCTCGTCGCGGTCGTCGCTTTCGCGCTGTGGACCGCTGATGCCTTCGACGGCCCGCGCACCCATCGCATTCCGGCCGCCATCGTCCTTTTTGCGATCGTGGGCATGCTCCCCTCGGCAAGCGGCAGCCAGCGCTACCTTGCTGGCCTGCTGCGACTGCTATCGGCGCTGGCACTCAGCGCGCTGGTCATCGTTCTTTACTGGTCGGCACGATGATTCGTGCGATATCGCCGATTGAACAATCGCTCCGCACACCGTTTTCGACCGGGTCGCCCGGACTGCGGCCGCGGCGAAAATTTGCCTCGCGGGCGAAAGAAGAGACATGCCGCTTCCACACAACCAGACGTTAAGCTGGATGTCCACTCAACAAATGCGGTGAACCTCCGCGTCGGAGTCCTTCATGAAAAACCCTCGCATCCTTGCCTTCGCCGGCAGCACCCGGCGCGATTCTTTCAACCGGAGGCTGCTCGCGGTTGCCGTGGAACTAGCGCAAGATTCCGGCCTCGAGATGCGGCATGTCGAGCTGGCCGATTACCCGCTGCCGATCATGGACGAAGACCTCGAGGCCGAGCAGGGCCAGCCGGCGAATGCAACGGCAATCCGAAAGATGATGCTGGAAGCCGACGGATTGCTGCTGGCCTGCCCCGAATACAACAGTTCGATCACGCCGCTGATGAAAAACCTCATCGACTGGGTGTCGCGCAAGGAAGCCGGGGGCGGCGGCCTGGAACCCTATGAGAACAAGAAGGCGCTGTTGATGGGCGCGTCGCCGGGTGGCACAGGGGCAAAACGCGCGCTTGAAACCGTGCGCTCCATTCTCGGCAACATCGGCGTTGAAGTTGTCGAAGACGAATTCTCCCTGCCGTACGCAGCGGACGGCTTCGATGATCAAGGGGAGCTCGCGGACCCGGAGCAGCGGGATCGGCTCGAAAAACTCGTCAGGTCATTCGCCGACCAGATGCGCTGACGCCTGGCCGGCAACAAGGCAGACCGAATGTATCGACTCGACCAGCCTGTGGCCGGCCGGCAAAGGAAGTCGAGTTGCCGGAAGAGCGTGGATCGGGCCGCGGCGGGGCGTACACCTTCCTGCGAACTTCAACCGGCCAGCGCGGGCCGGCAGATTCGACCGACCGTCCTGCGCAATTGCAGGACGGCCTGAAATCCTGCCGGCCCTTTTACTCGGCCAGCCGGCCGTGCAGGTAGGCGTAGATGAGCGCACTCAGGTAGGCGCGCTGCTTGAGATTGGCCGCGCCACCGTGGCCGCCCTCGATGTTTTCGTAGTACAGCACGTCGTGGCCCTGCTCGAGCATCTTCGCCACCATCTTGCGTGCATGGCCGGGATGAACGCGGTCGTCCCGGGTCGAGGTGGTGAAGAACGCGCGCGGATAATCCGCGTCGGCCGAGACGTTCTGATAAGGCGAATACTTGCTGATGTACGCCCACTGTTCCGGCTCATCCGGGTCGCCGTACTCGGCCATCCAGCTGGCGCCGGCCAGCAGCTTGTGGAAGCGCTTCATGTCCAGCAGCGGCACCTGGCAGACGACCGCGTCGAACAGGTCGGGGCGCTGCACCATGACCGCGCCGACCAGCAGACCGCCGTTGCTGCCGCCCTGGATGCCCAGGTGATCCGGCGAGGTGATGTCACGTTCGATCAGGTCCTCGGAGACCGCGATCAGGTCGTCGAATGCGCGCTGTCGATTTTTCTTGAGCGCGGCCTGGTGCCACTTGGGCCCGAACTCGCCCCCGCCGCGGATGTTGGCCAGCACGTAGACCCCGCCGCGCTCCAGCCACGCCGAGCCGGTGACGCCGGAGTAAAACGGCGTGCGAGAGACCTCGAAGCCGCCATAGGCCGAAAGCAGGGTCGGGTTCTCGCCGTCGGCCTCGAAATCTTTCGGCGTCACGACGAAGTACGGGATGCGCTCGCCGTCGGCCGAAGTCGCCTCGTACTGAACCACCTCCATGCCTTCGGCGTCGAACCAGGCCGGCTCGGATCGGACTTCGGCGTGGACGTTGTCCATCGCGTCGGCTTCGAACAAGGTCGAAGGCGTCAGGAAACCGGTGTAGTTGTAGAAGAAGCGATCGGACTTGTCGTCGGCGGTCACGACGGCGATCGAGCCCAGCTCCGGCACGTCGAGCGCCTCGCTCTGCCAGCCGTCGTCGCCATGGGTGAAGCGCAGCAGGCGG
>JAGXKW010000033.1:28363-33267 GCA_018334995.1 Wenzhouxiangellaceae bacterium | reverse complement strand
AAAACCGGTTTAGGGTTTAAGGTTTAGGGGTTAAGGAAAACCACGGGAGTCTGTGCAATCTCGAAGCATTCCGTCCTGAACGAATGGCAGTTTTTGAATTTCCTTAAACCCTAAACCCTAAACCTTAAACCTGCTTTTTCAAGCCTTCCGCATCACCCGTCCGCACCGCCACAACAGGTAATTGGCTACCAGCCAGAAGCGCTTGAACGCCGGGTTGCGGGTCTGTCCGTGATGGTAGCGATAGTAGATCTGCTGCACGATCACCGCCAGGCGGAACAGGCCGTAGACCTCGTAAAAGGCCCAGTTTTCGGTTGACAAGCCCATCCGCTCGCAGTAGTACTCGACCACCTCGCGGCGGGTGAACATACCCGGCAGATGGGTGGGCTGGCGGCGGAAGGCACGAAATACCCGGTCGTCGTCGGCTTGCACCCAGTAGGCCATGGCGTTGCCGAGATCCATCAGCGGGTCGCCCAGTGTAGCCATTTCCCAGTCCAGCACACCGATGATCTCGAGCGGATCGTCGGCATCCAGCACCAGGTTGTCGAATCTGTAATCGCCGTGGATCAGCCGGATGGCCACTTCCTCGGGGATATGGTCGGCCAGCCAGTGCATGACCTTCTCGCCGCGCATCACGTTCCAGGTACGCGCGTTGCGGAAGCGCCCGGACCAGCCCTCGATCTGACGCCGGTTGTAGCCGGTGCCCTTGGCCAGGTTGTCCAGGCCGGCAGCGTCGATATCGACCGAATGCAGCTCGATCAGGATATCGATGGCGTTTCGGCACAGGCTGCGCGTCTGCGCCTCGGGCAGTTCGACCCCTTTCGGCATATTGGCGCGCGGAATGATGCCTTCCAGCCGCTCCATGACGTAGAAGTCGGCGCCGATCACGTCATGGTCCTCGCACGCGGCCAGCATCTCCGGCACGTAGGGAAAGACCGGCTTCAGGGCTTTCTGAATGCGGTACTCGCGGATCACGTCGTGGGCGGACCTGGCCTTGGTGCCGGCCGGCGGACGGCGCAGAATCAGATCGCGGTTGCCATAGCGCAGGCGATAAGTCAGGTTGGAAGCCCCCTTGGGGTACTGCTCGATCTCGGGCTTGCCCTCCAGTCCTCCGATCTGCCGCTTCAGCCACGCATCCAGCGCCTCCAGGTCCGGCATGTCCTCGTCGCGCACGGCGCGCGGCCGGTCGATCCGCGCGCGCTTGTCCGAAGCGTTCTTTTCACTTGCCACCATCGGGTTCCTTTGGCTTTGTCGATTCGGCGTCCAGCCAGCGATACAGCGTTCTTCGGCCCACGCCCAGCAGGGCCGCGGCGCGTCGCTTGTTGCCGCCGGTGCGTTCCAGCACATAGCCGACGTAGCGCCGGCGGAGCTCATCCAGCGTCGGCAATACATCCCCTTCCAGCAGCTTGTCGGGAACGGGTTCGTCCTCGCTCGCGCGGCTGGCCGGGGGCGCCGTGTCGCGGCACACCCGGGCGGGAAGATCTTCTGCGCCGACGACTTCGCCGTTGCAGAACGTTACCGCACGTTCGATTGCGTTGCTCAGCTCGCGCACGTTGCCGGGCCAATCGTGCGCCCGGATGCATTCCAGCGCATCGTCGCCCAGCCGCCGGGCCGGGCGCCCGGCGGCGCGCGCATGCTCCAGCAGAAACTCCTGCGCCAGCAGCTCGATATCGTTCCCGCGCTCGACGAGCGGCGGCACCTCGATCTGAAACGCCTCGAGACGATAGTAGAGGTCCTCGCGAAAATGGCCTGCGCTGACGCATTCGCCCAGGTCACGGTTGCTTGCGGCCACCACGCGCACATCGACGCGGATTTCGCGTTCCTCGCCCACCGGCCGGATGCGGCCGTCCTGCAGCGCGCGCAGCAGCCGCGCCTGCAGCGGCAGCGGCATTTCACTGATCTCGTCGAGAAACAGCGTGCCGCCGTCGGCCTCGCGGAACAGCCCGGGCCGGGCCTTGTCCGCACCGGTGAATGCGCCGGCGGCATAGCCGAAAAACTCGCTTTCCATCAGGTCGGCCGGTACGGCGGCGCAGTTGACCGCGACAAAAGGCTTCTCCGCGCGCCGGCTTTCGCCGTGCAGGGCGCGCGCGACGCGCTCCTTGCCTGCGCCCGAGGGACCGCTGACGAGCACCGCGCCGTCGGCGCGCGCGATGCGCTCGATCTGGTCGACCAGTTCCAGCATGGCCCGGCTGTTGCCGAGCATGCCGTGGAAACCGCGCTCGCCGGAGCCATCGCGGTATTCGTTCAGCTCGTCGCGCAGACGGCGGTTTTCGACCAGGCGCTGGCAGGCGATCAGAAAATGCTCGATGTCCAGCGGCTTGGTCAGGAAATTGTCGGCGCCGGTCTTGAGCGCCTGCACCGCACGTTCGACCGTGCCGAACGCGGTAATCATCAGGACCGCCGGCGGGCGCGGCAGGCGCAGCAGCGATTCCAGCAGCTGCATGCCGTCGGCCCTGGGCAGCTGCAGGTCGGTCACCACAACGTCCGGGCGAAACTCGGCGGCCAGTTCATACCCGCCTTCGGCCGAGCGGCTGGTTTTCACCTGCCAGCCCTGGCCGGCGAGTTCCTCGGCCAGCATCTCGTTGAGCGCGCCGTCGTCCTCGACCACGACGATCCTCGCCGATTGGGTGGCCGGTTCGCTCATGCGACTTCGTCGGCCGGCAGGATCATCTCGAACCGGCACCCGCCCAGGGCTTCGCTGCGCTCGACCCGAATCGCGCCGCCGTGAATCTCGGTCACCGTGCGCACGATGGTCAGGCCCAGCCCGGTGCCCCGGCCGGACTTGCGGTCGCTGCTGAACGGTTCGAACGCCGCATCGCGGCGGTCGGGTTCGAGACCGGACCCATCGTCTTCCACCGTCACCCGCGCCTCGTCGTCGTCGAGCGCCACGCGCACGCACACACGCGCCTCGGCAGCCTGCAGCGCGTTTCGGACGAGGTTCAGCACGGCGTGCTCGATTCGCACGGCCAGGCCGGGAATCTCGACCCGCCCGGCCGACTCGTATTCCAGCGCGATGCCCCGGCTTTCGGCCTCGGGCTTGGCGCCCTGGATCGCACGCTGGACCGCGCCGTCGAGATCGAAATTCTCGAACGCGCCGGGCTGCTCGCGGACCAGGCTCATCAGCTGTTCCACCAGCTGCCGCGTGCGCTGAAGCTGCTCGCCGATCCGCTTGAGGCGCCGGCGCCCTTGTTCATCTTCCACCAACTGCTCGAGGCGTCGAGCGTCAGCCTGGATCACGGTCAGCGGCGCACCCAGCTCGTGCGCCACGCCGGCTGAAAATCGGCCCAGCGCGGCCTGGCTTTCCTGCTGCCGGATGCGCTCGTTCAGCCGCGCCTCGGCGTCGCGTCGTTGCTCGACCTCGGCCTCGGCCCGGTCCAGGGCATCCAGCATGTGATTGAGGCCGCCCGCCAGCTGCGCCAGCTCGCGCGGTGCGCGCACCTGCGCACGCCGATCGCGATCGCCCTGCTCGACGCGGCGCATGTCGTCCAGCAAGAGTCGAACCGGCCGCATCAGCGTCACCTGGTGGCCGACCAGCAAGACCACGAGAATCAGGACCAGGCCGCCGACCATGGCGGCCACGCCGAGCCAGCGGGTGCGGTCCAGCCGCTGCCGGATATCGCTCTCCTCGCGCACCACCTGCAGCAACGCATCGATGCGGCCGAATGAAACCGACAGCGGGACGAAGTACGAGTAGACAGCTTCGCCCCCGAACTCTTCATACAGGCCCAGTTCCTCGCCCACCGCCACCAGCTCGGCGGCCTGGATCTGCTCGTCGGCGCCCGGCGTCGCATCGCCGGCAACCGCGATCCGCCGACCACCGGCATCGTAGACGGCCGCGCCGTAGACCCGGCCGATCTCGGATACCGCACCCAGCGCATCGCGCAACTGTTCCGGGTTGCCCTCGCGCAACGCCCCCTCCACGGGCATCCGCAGGCTGCGCGCGACCAGCTCGATCTCCTTTTCCAGCCGCCCTTCGAGTACCGACTCGACCGAGACATAGGTCATCCAGATCAGCACGCCCGTCAGGACCGCCACCGGCAGCAGAATGTAGGCGATCAGTTGTTTGCGCAGGCTGTCCATGGCGTCGCAGCAGTGGATACATGCGCCATTATGACACAGCAAAATGTGCCGGCGATTGCGAATTACGGCTGCAAGTCATTGAATTTTAATGCCGGTTCAACGTGGCACGGTAAATGCATAACGGAGAGCGCAGCATCAATTCATACACCATCTCCCACCAAGGAGGAGCACATGAGGAACTTCAAGCTTTTCACGAGCGCACTTTTCGCCGCAGCACTGGCATTCTCGACCGCCGGCCTGGCCCAGCAGCCGCAAGCCGCGCCAACCGACGTCGATGTCAGCGATGCCGAGCTCCAGTCGTTTGCCGAGGCACGCACCGCGATCACCGAAATCCAGCAGGACTATTCGCAGCGCCTGCAGAACGCGGACGATCCCGAGAAGGCCAATTCGCTGCAACAGGAAGCCAACGAGGAAATGATCGGCGCGGTCGAGGACACCGGCCTGGACGTGGAGTCGTTCAACACGATTGCCATGGCGATCCAGAACGATCCGGAACTGCAGCAGAAGCTTCAGCAAATCGGGCAGTAAGTTACCGCTCCAGCGTGTCCGTGCGACACGCCTGAAGTCCAGGGCCGGGGACGATCGATATCGTTCCCGGCCTTTTCATTCCCGTTTTCTGTTTTCGCCTTTCGCTTTTCGACTTTCCGGGATCTCTGGAGGCTGACGCTGACGCTGCCCCTGACCTCCGACAACCTGAAACCTGAACGCTGAAACCAGCAGATTTACCGATACCGTCCCAACTCGAACCGGGCCACCAGCATCTGGTGCACCTCGTCCGGACCGTCGGCGATGCGCAGCGAACGCGCGCCGGCCCAGGCCTGGGCCAG
>JAGXKW010000033.1:4853-27759 GCA_018334995.1 Wenzhouxiangellaceae bacterium | reverse complement strand
TTGCAGCCGTCGAGCACAACCTGGTCGCCTTCGACGATCGCCGTGGCTTCCATGTTGGTCGCGTCCGAAGAGGCCACATCCGGCTCGGTCATGCAAAATGCCGAGCGGATCTTGCCCGCCAGCAGCGGCTCGAGCCATTCGTCCTTCTGCGCTCCGGAGCCGTAGTGGTAGAGCACCTCCATATTGCCGGTATCCGGCGCGTTGCAGTTGAACACCTCCGGCGCGATCAGCGAGCGCCCCATGACCTCGGCCAGCGGCGCGTACTCCAGCGTCGAAAGGCCCGCGCCCAGTTCTTCGTCGGGCAGGAACAGGTTCCACAACCCCTGGTCGCGCGCGGCCTGCTTCAACTCGGCCATACCGTCGGGCACCTGCCAGCGGTCGGCGCCCCGCTCGATGCGCTTTTGCATCTCGCGCTCGAACGGCTCGACTCTCTCGGAGACAAAGGCTTCGAGTTTCTTCTGCAGCTCGCGCGATTGTTCGGTCTGGGTCAGGTTCATCGGTTCGGTTTCCGGTTTCGGGATTCGGGTTTCCGGTTAAAGGCTGGGTACGCCGCATTGCGCGCGTCCCGGTTCGATTCTAGAGCACCCGGCACAAATCCTGCAGCTTTCAACGGATCACACCTTAACCCGGCTTCGATCCGACGATCGCGCATCGAGACAGGCGACTTTGTCAAATGCAATCCGATCACCGCCGACGGCGTCAGGATCGTCTGCCTCTTTCACGGCCCACCGCCCGATCAGCCAGATCGACGACCCGCTCTCCGGCGACCGCATAAAGACTCCAATACGCTCGATCCAGGCCGTCGAACCCGCCGGTAAAGCGCCCGAAGGCCGGCAGGATCAGGTGATCTCCGGAGCGAGCGAACGCCGGGAGGCGCAACCGCTCGCGACCCGAGCGCAGCCAGGCGACCGGGTGCAGGTGGCCGGACATTCCGGCGACGGGATGCTCATAAACAACTTCATGATTAAGTTCCAGGCCATTGATCTTTATAGGATCTTGATGTCCCTCGATTCGCCACTCGGACAGCCGGGGCGCGAGATCGCGATCATGGTTGCCCAGCACCAGCTCGATCGCAAGCTGCGCGTGCCGCGCGCGCCACGCGGAAATCGCGGCCGGCCAGGCTTCCCCGTCGGTCGGCGGCGCGTGCACCCAGTCGCCCAGCACGATCAGACGATCTGCCGGACGTTTCTGCAACAACCCGTCGAGAGCCGCGAGTTCGGCCTCGAGCACCGAAGAAGGGATCGCAATGCCGGCGCGCCGGAACACCTGGTCCTTGCCCAGGTGCACATCGGCGACCACCAGCGATCGGGCAGCCGGCCACCACACCGCGCGCTGCGGCAGCAGCTCCAATGGATTCCCGGCGAGATCGATCTTCATGCGACCGACTCGAGCTGCGTCAGCATCCGGTTCACGCGCGCCTGCCAGTCCTCGCTGGACAGCTGGGCGCGCAGACGATCGGCCCAGATCGGGAAGGCCAGCGGGCTGAAGCGCTCGGGCCGGGTCACGACGACCTGCTGGCGCGCGATGCGATCGAGCGCCCGTTCGATGCGACGGTACTCCAGCTGCGCTTCGAGCACTTCGCGGCGGGCCTGGGCGAGCAGCAGGTTGTCGGGATCGTAGTCGCTGAGTACGTCGAAGACCAGGCCGCTGGAGGCCTGAAGCTGGCGCGTGGCCTTGCGCCTGCCCGGATAGCCCTGCTGGACCAGACCGGCGATGCGGGCGATGTCGCGGAACCGCGATCGGGCCATGCCGGCGGCGTTCAGGCTTTCGAGGATGTCCTCCTGCAGGCTCCGCGGCGAAAGCAATTCGCGCCATTCCTGTTCGTCAAGCTCGACGGGCTCCGCGCTTAGCAGTTCGAAACCGTAATCGTTGACGGTGATCGAGAAGGTGGCCGGTCTGCGCGCGGCGATCCGCGCCGCGACCAGCGCGGCCAGGCCTTCATGGGCCAGGCGGCCGGCAAACGGAAACACGAACCAGTGCGCGCCTTCGCGCGAACGGCCGTGCTCGACGACCAGCCGCTCGCGGCCGGGCAGCGCCGAAACCCGGCGCTGCAGCGAGAGCAGCGGCGCGGCCGCGACCGCTTCCGGCGAATCCGGTGCCTGGCCGGTTTCGAAGTCGTCGATCAGCGCGAGCATGCCGTCGGCCAGCAGTGTGGAAAGCGGCAGTCGTCCACCGACCCAGGCCGGCACCGTAGCCTTCCTGCTGCGTGCGCTGCGCACGTAAGCGGTCATGTCGCGGATGCGCACCAGTTCCAGCGCACGGCCGGCGAAGACGAACCTGTCGCCGGGTTTGAGACGAGTCAGAAAGCGCTCCTCGATGGTGCCCAGCGAAGCGCCCTTGCTGAAGCGCACCTGCAGCGCACCGTCGGCGGTGATGGTGCCGATGTTGAGCCGGTGCAGCATCGCGATGCGACGGTTGGGCACACGCATTCGGCCGTCGATTTCGACCACGCGCTGGAAATCCGGATAGGCCTTCAGCGCCGGACCGCCGCGGGTGATGAAATCGATCACCCACTGCCATTGCCGACCATCCAGGTCGGCGAACGCATCGGTGCCGCGGACCTCCCGGTACATGGTTTCGGTCTCGAACCCGCCGCCCAGGGCAATCGTGACCAGGTGCTGGGCAAGCACGTCCAGCGCCAGCCGGATCGGCGACCGGGCTTCGACCCGGCCCTGGGTCAGGCCCTCGCGCGCGGCGGCCAGTTCCAGCACTTCCAGCGCATGGGTGGGCACGCAGTGAATGCGCGCCTGACCGTCGGGGCGATGGCCCGAGCGCCCGGCGCGCTGAATCAGCCTTGCGATGCCCTTGGGGCTGCCGACCTGCACGACCTGGTCCACGGTGGGGAAATCGACGCCCAGATCCAGGCTGGCCGTGGCCACCACGCACTTGAGGCGACCGTCGACCAGGCCCTGCTCGGCCGACTCGCGCAGCGCCCGGTCGATGGAGCCGTGGTGCAGCGCGACGCGCTCGGGCCAGGCGCATACCGACTGGATCGCGTTGAACCAGATCTCGGCCTGCGAGCGAGTGTTGGTGAACAGCAGCGTGGATTCGGCCGCCTCGATGCGTTCGACCACCTTCTTGAGTTGGTGCACGCCCACCCGGCCGGCCCACGGGAAGCGCGAGATCGACTCGGGCAGCAACGAGACCAGCGCCACGGGCCGGTCGCGTTCACCGGCAATGATGTCCGCGTCGATGCCCGGCCCCAGCAGCGTCGCGGCGGCCTCGTCCAGGTTGCCCAGCGTGGCCGACAGGCCCCAGGTCTTCAAGGCCGGATTCAGCGCCTTGAGCCGTGCCAGGCAAAGCTGCAGCAGCACGCCGCGCTTGGAGCCCATCAGCTCGTGCCATTCGTCGACGAACACCGCGCGCAGTTTCGACATTCGAGCCGGTGCATCGGCGTAGCTCAGCATTACCGCCAGGCTCTCGGGTGTCGTCACCAGCGCCGGCGGCGGCTTTTCCAGCAACTTCTTCCTGCGATACGACGAGGTATCGCCGGTGCGAAGCGCCACCTGGTCGGGCTTGCCGCTGTACGCCAGCGGCCGGTCCAGCGCCCTGGCGGTGTCGGCGGCCAGCGCGCGCAGCGGCGTGAGCCACAAGTAGTTCAGACCGTTCGCGCCGTCCTCGACCATTTCCTCCACTGCCCCGCCCCAGGCCGCAAGCGTCTTGCCGCTGCCGGTGGGCGCGTGGATCAGCCCGCTTCGACCGCCTGCATACGCGGCCCAGGCGCGGCGCTGAAAATTCAGCACCGGCCAGCCGCGGTGGGCGAAATAGCCTTCAATCGCCAATCAGCCGCTCCAGGTCTGCGAGCCGGTCGGCATCGTCGACGGCCAGGTCGCGCCGCCAGCGGTGGATGCGCGGGAACCTCAGCGCGATGCCGGACTTGTGGCGCTTCGAGCGCGCAATGCCCTCGAACGCAAGTTCGAACACGTGCATCGGTTCCACCGAGCGCACCGGGCCGAAGCGCTCCCGGGTGTGGTTGCGGATCCAGCGGTCGAGTTCGTCGATCTCGGCCTGCTTCAGGCCCGAGTAGGCCTTGGCCACCGGCACCAGCTCGTCGCCGGCGTGGACGGCGAAGGTGTAGTCGGTAAAAAGCCCCGAGCGCCGGCCGTGGCCGGGCTGGGCATAGAGCAGCACGCCGTCGAACGTGTAGGGCCGGACTTTCCATTTCCACCAGTCGCCGCGCCTGCGCCCGACCTGGTAGCTGGAATCGACGTGCTTGAGCATCAATCCCTCGACGCCGCGCGCCCGGCTGGACGCGCGCAGTTCGGGCAGTGCGTTCCAGTCGTCGAAGGCCACGGCCTCGGATGTCCGAACCTCGGGTCCGGCGGCTTCGACGACGTCGAGCAGCAATTCGAGCCGCTCGCGCAGGGGTCGCGGTCTCAGGTCTCGTCCTTCGACTTCCAGCAGGTCGAAGGCGATCAGCACCGCCGGGGCGTTTTCCAGCGTCTTGGCGCCCGGTTTCTTTCGCCCGATGCGCGTCTGGAGCAACGAAAACGGCAACGGTGTCTGTCCCCGCCAGGCCATGATTTCGCCGTCGATCACGGTACCGTCCGGCAGCCCGGCAGCCGCGTGTTCGATCTCCGGAAACCGCCCGTCCAGGCGCTCTTCGCCCCTGGACCACAGAATGGTTTCACCGCTCCGACGGATCAACTGGGCCCGGATGCCGTCCCATTTCCACTCCGCGCGCCACTGGCTGGCCGGGCCCAGCGTCTCGGGCGGGTCTTCCAGCGGCGAGGCGAGAAAGAACGGGTAGGGCGTTGCGTGATCGTGACCGCCCTCGCCTTCGGCCAGCAGCAGTGACCGGTAACTTTCCGGCGTCGGCTGCCAGTCGCCCATCAGGCGGTGTGCGGTCAATCCGGGATCCACGCCGGCAAGCTGGGCCAGCGCGCGCGTGACCAGGCGCTTCGAGACGCCGACCCGGAGCGCGCCGGTGATCATCTTGTTGTACAGGAAGCGGGCCGTGACCGGCAGTTGCCGCCATTGCTCGAACACCGACGCCTTGCGCGCATCGTCTTGCATGCCGGACAGCGGCCGGATCTTCGCCTCGACAAGTTCATGCAGTCGCGGCAGCGCAAACGTATCGGTGGCGGGCCCGGGCTCGGGCGCCAGCAGCGCCATGGTCTCGGCCAGGTCGCCGACGTGCTCGTAGCTGTCTTCGACCAGCCACGGCGGCAGGCCGGAAAATTCGGCCGTCCATTCGCGCAGTTCGCGCGTGCCGACCAGGCGCTTGAGCCGCTGGCCGGTGAGGAAATACACCGCCCAGGCCGCGTCGGCCGGTTCGGCCGCGCGGAAATATGCCACCAGCGCCTCGAGCTTGGCATTGGTCTTCGTGGTCCGGTCCAGCGACTCGAAAAGCGCGACGAAACGTTGCATTCAGGAGCCCCCCAACGACGCGCGAAGGTTCCATGATTCGGCCGCCATGGCCTGGTCGCGCAGATACCCGGCCAGCGCTTCGCCGTTGCCGTGAATGGTGATGACGCGCCGGGCGCCCATGTCGGAAACCGTTTCCAGCAGGGCCGGCCAGTCGGCGTGGTCGGACATCACGAAACCGCGATCGTAGCCGCGCCGCCGGCGATTGCCGCGAATCCGCATCCATCCCGAAACGAAGCCGGCCGAATGGCCCGGAAAGCGTCGCATCCAGGTCGAGCCGGCCGCCGAGGGCGGGGCCAGCACCAGCTCGCCGGCGAATTTGACGCCCTTCGGGGCTTCGGAAACCAGCCGCGTCGGCAGCATCTCGACGCCGGCTTCGCGGTAGGCGTCGACCAGCGGGCGCATCGCGCCGTGCAGCCAGACCGTTTCGTCGGCATGTCGCGAAAGCTCGGCCAGCAGGCGCTGGGCCTTGCCCAGCGCGTAACAGAACAGCACTGCCGGACGGCCCGCAGCACGGCATTCGCGCCACCAGTCCAGAATCTCGTCCACAACCTGCGCCGGCGACGGCCAGCGATAAACCGGAAGACCGAAGGTGCATTCGGTCAGCCAGACGTCGACCGGTGCCGGTCGGAACGCGGCACAGGTCGGGTCCGGCGCGCGCTTGAAGTCTCCCGAAACGCCCCAGGTACCGTGGTCGGACTCGATGCGCACCCACGACGAGCCGAAGATGTGGCCGGCCGGAAACAGCGTGACCCGGACGTCGCCCAGATCGAAAGGCCGGCCCCAGTCGTGACCGTGATGCGGCGCCGCCTCGCCGATGCGCGTGGCGAGCACCGGAAGGTTGTCGGTTGCGGTGTGATAGTCGCCCGAACCGGAGCGGGCATGATCGGCATGGGCGTGCGTGGTGATTGCCCGGTCGACGGGTTTGAGCGGGTCGATCCAGAAATCGCCGGCCGGGCAGTACAACCCGCCGGCGTCCGGCAGGAGGAGATTCGGAGGATTCATGTCGCCGAGTCTGCCGCGCCGGGCGTAAAGATTGCCTCAGCACCGCGTTCGCGCGACCACCATGGCGCCCTTACAGCGGCTGGTAGCTGAACTTCTGCCCGCCCACCGAGGCCTCGGCCATCAATCCGCCCTTGGTCATGATGAATGCCGCAACGCCCTTTTCGTAGCTGGTCGTCTTGGCCGCGCCGGCCGTGACGGCGACAGCAGTGGCCTGGGCCGAGAATTCGAAGTTGCCGCGCTGAAAGGTGCGCAGGGCGGCTTCGTCCTGGAAGAAGATGATCTGGGAGAAGTTCTGAGCGCCGATCTGCAACCCGACCGTTCCCTGCAGGATGCTGGTCGTGCCCACCGGCTCTCCGCGCTCGAACACGACGCCCCGGCCATAGGAACCGCCGACACCGAATCCGCCTTTGCCCACGCTCGGAAAAACCGCATAGCCGTGCGCGTGATTGACCCAGTCCTGCAACCCCGGATCACGGTCGACAAACCGGACCACTGCCGCCCGCGCGTCCGAAATCATCACGTTGTCGGACGGCTTGCCGGCGCAGCCCGCCACGACGGATACCGCAATCATGATGGCGATCATCACGGGAATTCGTGCGCTTTGGACTACTGTTCGAAATGCCATCTGGTCGGTCTCCTGGTGGTGGGTCACTGCTCAGATTGTATCTGCAGTCTCGGGTTCCGTCGTCTCGTCGGGAAACTGCAGTTGCGCCAGCCGCTGGTAAAGCGCCGACTCGCGCAACAATTCATCGTGGGTCCCCTGTGCGACGAGCTCGCCGTGCTCGATGACCAGGATGCGGTCGGCGCGCCGGACCGTGGCCAGCCGATGGGCGATGACCAGCACCGTACGGTCGCGGCTGGCTTCGTCGATCGCCTGCTGCACCAGGCGTTCGCTTTCGGCATCCAGGCTGGCGGTCGCCTCGTCCAGCAGCAGGATGCTGGGCGTCTTGATCAGCGCCCGCGCAATCGCCAGGCGCTGACGCTGGCCGCCCGACAGCCGGATCCCCCGCTCGCCCAGGAACGCGTCGTATCCCTTGGGCAGCGTATGGATGAAGTCATGCGCCTGGGCCAGCCGGGCCGCCTCGAGCACCTGCTCGTCCAGCGCCTCGGGCCGGCCGTAGCGCAGATTGTAGGCGGCCGTGCCCGAAAACAGCACAACGTCCTGGGAAACCAGCCCGAGCGCGGCGCGCATGTCGACCGGATCGTATTCCCGGATATCGCGTCCGCCGATGCGCACGCTGCCGGAATCGGGGTCGTAGAAGCGCAGGATCAGCTGGAAGATGGTGCTTTTGCCCGCGCCCGACGGGCCGACCAGGGCGACCGTCTCGCCCGGCTGGACGCTGAAATCCAGCCCGTGCAATACCGGTTCTTCCGGCAGCGACGGGTAAGCGAAGGTGACACCGGAAAATGCCAGTCCCACCGGTCCATGCGGGAAGGGCGCCGGCTCGTCGACCACCTCCAGGCTGTTGTCCGCGGTGAGCAGGTCGGCCAGCCGTTCCATGGCCCCGGCCGCGCGCTGCACCCCGCCCCAGACTTCGCTCAGCGATGCGGTGGAGCCGGCGGCAAGCAAGGCGTAGAGCACGAACTGGCTGAGCTGTCCGGGCGACAGCCGGTTGTCGAGTACCGCGTGCGCACCCAGCCACAGCACGAAGGTCACCGCGCCGAAGGTCAGCACGATGACCAGCACGATCAGGACGGTGGTGGCAAAGATCCGCCGCTTCTGGGCGTCGAACGCGCCTTCGACCTGGGCCGCGAAGGCGTCGGCCTCGCGCTGTTCCTGGGCGAAGGCCTGCACCGTGGGCACCGCGTTGATGGTTTCGTCGCCATGGGCCGAAAAGTCGGCCACCCGGTCCTGGGCGTCGCGCGACAGGCGGCGCACCCAGCGGCCCAGCACCGCGACCGGCAGCATCACCAGCAGGATCATCAGCCCGATGACGCCAGCCAGCGACGGAGCGGTGACCACCAGCAGGATCGAACTGCCGATCAGCATCAGCAGGTTGCGCACCGCCACCGAGGCGCTGGAGCCGATCAGCGATTCCACCAGCGTCGTATCGGTATTGAGCCGCGAAAGCACCTCGCCGGTGCGCGTGGTGGCAAAGAACTCCGGCTCCATCCGGATGACGCGGGCATAGACGTCGCGCCGCAGATCGGTCACGATTCGCTGACCCAGCCAGGAGACCCAGTAGAAGCGCAGGCCGCCGGCGACGGCCATCACCGTGGCCGCACCGAACAGCAGCCAGAACCAGAGGTTGATGGTTTCCGGATCGTCGGCCATGAAGCCCTTGTCGATCACCTGCCCGACCGCGGCCGGGATGGCCATGGTGCCGGCCGCGGCCAGGGTCAGGAAAAGGCCGATCAGCGCCAGCGCCACCTTGTAGCGCCGCACATACGGCCTCAAGGCTTTCAACGAGGTGACGTTGCGGCTGGCGGGGCGGTCCTTGATCTGCTGCTGGTCGCTCATGTGGGTATTCTATTTGTTTGCCGGCATGACTTTGGCCATGATGCGCCGCTGCTGGCGATTTCTTTGCCAGCTGGCGCCGGTGTACAGCGCAAGGGCAGTCCAGATCGCGCCGAACGCCACGGCATGGTCGAAGGTGAACGGCTCGCGGAACAGGAAAACCGCCAGGCAGAACGAGATCGAAGGCGCGAGATACTGCATCAGCCCGACGGTGATCAGCGGCAGGCCGCGTGCGGCAGTGGCGAACAGCACCAGCGGGATCACGGTGACCAGCCCGGTGCCGATCAGCAGCAGGTTCTGCGCCAGGCCGAAGTCGCCGAACACGATTTCGCCATGGCGCGCGTTCCAGATCAACCACAGCAACGCCACCGGCATCATCATCAGCGTCTCCCAGAACAGGCCGACCATGGGGCCGACGTCGGTCATCTTGCGCACAAGCCCGTACAGCCCGAAACTGAACGCGAGCGCCAGCGCCAGCCAGGGCGGCTGGCCGACCTGCACGGTCAGGTAAAGCGTGCCGGCCGCGGCCAGCAGAACCGCGACGACCTGCGCGCCGAACATCCGCTCGCGCAGCACCACGGTGCCCAGCAGCACGCTGACCAGCGGATTGATGAAGTAGCCCAGGCTGGTCGACAGCACCCGCCCCGAGTTGACCGCGTAGACGAAAACCATCCAGTTGGCGGCCACCAGGGCGCCGCTGAGCAGCAGCGCCAGCGCGACCCTGCGGCTGATCGCGATGTGCCGGAGAACGCTGCCGCGCTTGCGCAACCCGATCACCAGCGCGAGAAAAGCCACCGACCAGATCACCCGGTGGGCAATGATTTCGTCGGCGCCGGCGACGGCCACCAGCTTGAAGTAAAGCGGCACCAGGCCCCAGAACGAATACGCGCCCAGGCCGGCCAGAAGCGCCTTGCGCGCGACATCGCGCGGGTCGGAAGAACCGCCGGAATCAGTCATGCGGACCGCAGACCCGCGACAGGTGCCTGATTGCCCCGGGCCGCATCAACCGTCGTCGTCTTCCGGTTCTTCGCCGCGTTTTTTGAACAAATCCATCACCCGCCGGCCGGCCTCCTCCTTCAATGCCTCGCCGACGTCCGGCACCAGCCTGGGATCCGGCAGCGTGCCTTCGAGCGTGATCGGGATCCGGTCGAGGCGCTCGCCTTCCAGCCGCAGCTGACCGCCGAGGCCGAGGTCGCCCAGGTTCAGCCGCACGTCACCGGTGATCCCGAGCAGCTCGGTCACGATTTCCATGCCCGGAAGGCGGATCGTGCCGTCCTCGATCGAAATCACCCCTTCCATGGCCTCGAACTCGGTGGTGCCGCCGACGCCTGCCCGGACGGCCTCGGCGATATTGCGTGACGACAATCCCTGAACCATGCCGTCGAAATTCAGCCCCTTGATGCTGCCGTCGCGGAAGTCGTATTCACCGCTGCCGTCCAGCGAGCCGAGAATCGAGCGGACATCCAGCCCGCGCGCCTCCAGGCTCAGATCGAGCACGCCGGAACCGGACAGAAAGCGGTCCATGCCCCAGGGCGCCAGCGCCTGGCCCAGGCTTTCCAGGTCGAAGACCGGCGACAGCCGAACCACCGGCGGCTCGGCATTGAGATCCACCTGGCCGACCGCGTCGAGCCGGCCGCCGGCCAGCGCGCCCGACAGCGGATCGATCGACACCAGCCCGTCCTCGGCCACGACGCGGGTCCGGATCGAGCTCAGGCTCAGCCCGGAGATCTTCATCGCATCGAGGTTCATCCGCGCATCCAGGTCGAGGTCGCGCAGCAACAGCAGCGGCGATTCTTCGGGCACCTCCGCCGGCGCTTCCCGGGCCGTGCCGGCTTCCTGTTCGGGCGCCGACGGAATCGAGGCCAGCAGCGTGTCGACGTCCAGCATTTCACCTTCCAGCGTCGCGTCCACTTTCGGCCGGTCGCCGTCGCGATAGGCAAAGGCCGCGGTGAACTCGCTGTCGCCGAGCCGAACCCGTCCGTCGCTGAACCGTGCGACCATCGGCGGGCCCGGCTGTACTTCGGCATTGCCCGACAGTGCCAGTTCGAGACCCGAGACCTCGGCATCGAACTCCATGCCGGAAACCTGGACGGGGCCGTCGGCGAACGGCACGAGCACCTCGCCCTCGAGCTCGATGTTATCGATCACCGGGGGCTCGCCCAGGCTGCCCTGGAATTGAAAAGGCACCGGTTGGTCGTAGCGGAACGAATCGACCCTGAGCCGTTCCACGACGAACACCTGGCGCGAATCGGTCGCGACATCGGTGACGTTCAGGCGAACCCCGGTCAGCAGAATCTCGCCGGTGGAGACGTCGGTCTGACCGGGCTCGGCATCGGCCGGCGCCTCGCCGCCGGTCAGCCCGGCCAGCGAACTGGTGCCCGAACCGTCGGTATACAGGTTGATCTCGGCCCGGTCCAGGCCGATTTCGCCGGTTTCCACTTTGCCGCTCAACAGGGGAAGCAGAGACAGCGACATGCGGAATTCCTCGGCGTTGAACAACTCCGGTCCGCTGTAGTCCTCGGGTCCGGAAAGCTGGACGTCCGAAGCCACCAGCGAAACGCCCGGAAAGAAGTCCAGCTTGAGCGGACCGTCGATGACCAGCTCACGTCCGGTCTGCGCGCGCACCTGTTCGGTGGCGATCTGCTTGAGTCGGGCCTCGTCGAAATACAGCACCAGGGTGGCCCACAGGCCGAGAATGATCACGACGGTCGCGGCGACAAAGATCAGCAAGGCACGCATGACGGTCTCCGGCTAAAGGTTGTCGCCGATTGTAACCCGCCGCGGGGATGCGGCCCGCCACGCTCGAGCGCTGGAACCGGAACGTCCCGGCAGTCGCTGCGCTTCAGGCCAGCATGGTGCGCGCTTTGCCCAGCGCCTCGAGAAACACGTCGATCTCCTCGGTCGTGTTGTAGACGCCGAACGAGATGCGCGCGGTGGCCGGCACTTCGAAGAACTGCATCACCGGCATGGCGCAGTGATGCCCGGTGCGGATCGCGACGCCGAAATGATCGACGATGGTGCCGATGTCGTTGGGATGGGCGCCTTCCAGCGTGAACGAAACCACCGGCCCCTTGTGCTCGGCCGTGCCGACGATCGTCAGGCCATCGATCGATTGCATTGTTTCGGTCGCATGGGCAAGCAGTCCGGCTTCATGACGCGCGATGGCCTCGATGCCGGTGCGCTGGAGAAAGCGGAACGCTTCGCCCATGCCGATGGCGCCGGCGATGTTGGGCGTGCCGGCCTCGAACTTGTGCGGCAGATCGTTGTAGGTGGTTTCTTCAAAGCTCACCCGCGTGATCATCTCGCCGCCGCCCTGCCATGGCGGCATGGCCTCGAGCAGCACTTCGCGGCCGTACAGGCAGCCGATCCCGGTCGGTCCGTACATCTTGTGCGCCGACAGGCAGTAGAAATCGCAGCCCAGGGCCTGGACGTCCACGTCGACGTGCGGCGTGGCCTGAGCACCGTCGACCAGCGTCGCGACGCCACGCTCGCGCGCGATGCGGCAGACCTCGGCGACCGGGTTCACGGTGCCCAGCGCGTTGGAGACGTGCACGATCCCGATCAGCTTCGTGCGCTCGCCGATCAGCTGCTCGAGCTCGTCGACCAGCAGCTCGCCGCGCCGGTTGATGGGCGCCACCTTCAGCACCGCGCCGGTCTGCTCGCACAGCAGCTGCCACGGCACGATGTTGGAGTGATGCTCCATGTGCGTGATCAGGATTTCGTCGCCCGGCTCGAGCTTTGGCCGAAGATACGACTGGGCCACCAGGTTGATCGCTTCGGTCGTGCCGCGGGTGAACACGATTTCGCGGTCGCTTGCGGCATTGAGGTGCTCGCGCACGGTCGTGCGCGCCTGCTCGAAGGCCTCGGAGGCCTCCACGCTAAGCTGGTGCACGCCGCGGTGTACGTTGGCGTTGTAGCGGCCGTAGAAGTCGCTGACCGCGTCGATCACCGACTGGGGTCGCTGTGCGGTGGCCGCGCTGTCGAGATACACCAGCGGCTTGCCGTGCACCTCTCGGGCAAGCACCGGAAACTGCGCACGGATCCGCTCGATGTCGAACACCGCCTGCGGGTGATTTTCCATGCTGACTGCCATTACAGACACGCCTCCAGTCGTTCCAGCATCCACTCCTTGAGTGCGCCGGCGTCCATGCCGTCGAAAACCGCGGCGGCAAAGCCGTATTTCAGCAACGCAATCGCCTGACCGTCGGTCAGCCCGCGCGAGCGCAGGTAGAACCGCGCATCGTCGTCGAGCTGGCCGATCGTCGCGCCGTGGCTGGCCGTGACGTCTTCGGCGTGAATCTCGAGCTCGGGCTTGGTGTTGATGCGTGCATCTTCGCTGAGCAGCAGGTTGCCGGTATTCATTTCGGAATGACTGTCGTCGGCGCCGGGCACGATATGGATTCGACCGTTGAACACGCCGACGGCCTGATCGTCGGCGAGAATCCGGAAATTCTCCCGGCTGCTGGTCCGGCCCAGCAAGTGTTCGATTGCCGTGTGGTAGTCGACCAGCGCGCGCCCGCCCAGGGCCGCGACGCCGGAAATCGATGCGCTGGCCCCGGCCGCGTCCAGTTCGGCCATCAGGTCCTGGCGGGTCAGGCGACCGCCGCCGTCGAGCACGAATGCCCGGTATTCGGCCGCGTCGGACACCCGGGCGGTCGTGCGCTGAATCAGCGCCGTTTCGCCAAACGAGCGATCGATGAGGTGAACCAGGCTGGATTTCGGCGCCAGCTCCAGGTCCAGCACGCCGTTGATCAGGCCTGCCGCCTCACTGTGCTGGACCTCGAGCAGGGTCAGCGCCGCACCCTCGGCGAGCTCCACCTTCAGGCGCGGATGGATGGCGGCCTCGAAATCTTCGTCGCAGCTCGTGACGATCGCCAGCGGCTGCTCCACGCGCCCTTCCACGCGAAGTTTCCAGCCCTGGTCGAAGCGCGCCAGGTTCAGCCACGCGAACGCATCCGCCGGGCTCGTGTCGTCCAGCTTCGAGGCATCGATATCCGACGGCAGCATGCCCGTGATCGCGACGCCTCTGGGCAGGCGACACCGTTGCGGGTCGAGCAGGCCGTTGTGCATGTGCACGATGCCGGTTTCGAACGGAAACTCGGGCGGTGCCGGAACCGGGCCGGTGAGCGGGCCCGCGGTGCTGAAGGTTCTTTTTTCCAGCAGACCCAGCGGCAGGTATTTCCAGTTCTCGGTCTTGCGCTGCGGGAACCCGTGCTGCATCAGCACTTTCTGGGCCTTGCGGCGCAGCGCGCCGAAGCTCCCGTCATCGGAGACATCGGCTTCGGGCAGCAGTTTTTCGATCAGGGCCGACATGGGCGATCAGGCCTCCGCGGTATCGAGAAAAGCGTAGCCCTCGCGTTCGAGGCGATGCGCCAGAGAACGATCGCCGCTCTCGGCGATGCGCCCGTCTGAAAGCACGTGGACGCGATCGGGCACCAGGTATTCGAGCAGTCGCTGGTAGTGCGTGATGACGATGAACGAACGGTTCTCGTCGCGCAGCCGGTTCACGCCTTCGGCCACCAGCTTCAGCGCGTCGATGTCCAGGCCGGAATCGGTTTCGTCGAGGATCGCCAGCTTCGGCTGGAGCACCGCCATCTGCACGATTTCATTGCGCTTCTTCTCGCCGCCGGAAAACCCTTCGTTGACCGCGCGCTTGAGCAGCGCCTCGTCCATGTTCAGCGCCTTGAGGTGCTCGCGCACGGTCTTGAGGAAACCCATCGAGTCCACTTCTTCCTCGCCCTTGGCCTTGCGCTGCGCATTCAGCGCCGCACGCAGAAAGTAGGCGTTGTTGACCCCGGGAATCTCGACCGGATACTGCAGCGCCAGGAACAGGCCGGCGGTAGCGCGCTCCTCGACTTCCAGGTCGAGCAGATTCGCGCCGTCGAACTCGACCGAACCATCGGTGACCTCGTATCCGTCGCGGCCGGCCAGGGCATAGCCCAGCGTCGATTTGCCCGAGCCGTTCGGGCCCATGACCGCATGCAGTTCGCCGGAACCGACTTCCAGGTCCAGTCCCTTGATGATTTCCTCGCCGCCGACGGCGACGTGCAGGTTCTTGATGTTCAGCATTGCAATACTATCCAGTCTGTATTCGGCGCCACGCGCCGGAACGAAATAAAGTTTTCAGGTTTCAGTTTCAGGTTTCAGATTGAACAGTCGTGGTTCGGGATCCGATGCTTCACCGGCGACGGTGACCGGGTCCACCGACTCACTTCCTGCTGAAAACTGCTATCTAAAACCTGACACTTAACACTTGACATTTAGCACTTAAAACGTAAAAACCTTTTTATCAACCAACCGCCCCTTCCAGCGAGATCTCGAGCAGCGCCTTGGCCTCGACGGCAAACTCCATCGGGAGTTCCTTGAACACTTCCTTGCAGAAGCCGTCGACGATCAGCGCCACGGCTTCCTCCTCGTCCAGTCCGCGCGACTGGCAGTAGAACAGCTGGTCCTCGCCGATGCGCGAGGTAGTGGCTTCGTGCTCGATCTTGGCCGTCGGGTTGGACGACTCGATGTACGGGAAAGTGTGCGCGCCGCAGGTCTTGCCGATCAGCAGGGAATCGCACTGGGTGTAGTTGCGCGCGCTGTCGGCCTTTTTGGCCATGCGCACCAGGCCGCGATAGCTGTTGGAGCTCTTGCCGGCCGAAATGCCCTTGGAGATGATCTTGCTGGAAGTGTTCTTGCCCAGGTGAATCATCTTGGTGCCGGTGTCGGCCTGCTGGTGGTTGTGCGTCAGCGCCACCGAGTAGAACTCACCGGCCGAACGATCGCCACGCAACACGCACGACGGATACTTCCAGGTAATCGCCGACCCGGTCTCGACCTGGGTCCAGGAAATGCGCGCATCGTCTTCGCGGCAGTCACCACGCTTGGTCACGAAGTTGTAGATGCCGCCCTTGCCGTTCTCGTCGCCCGGATACCAGTTCTGCACCGTCGAATACTTGACCTTTGCCTTCTCGCGCGCGACCAGCTCGACCACCGCGGCATGCAGCTGGTTTTCGTCGCGCATCGGCGCGGTGCAGCCTTCGAGGTAGCTGACTTCCGCACCGGGTTCGGCGATGATCAGCGTGCGCTCGAACTGGCCGGTGTCGCGCGCGTTGATGCGGAAATATGTCGACAGTTCCATCGGGCACTTGGTGCCCTCCGGGATATAGACGAACGAGCCGTCGGAAAACACGGCCGAATTCAGGCAGGCGAAATAGTTGTCACGGTACGGCACCACCGAGCCCAGGTACTCGCGCACCAGGTCGGGATGATTCTGCACCGCCTCCGAGAACGAGCAGAAGATCACGCCGGCTTCTTCGAGTTCCTTCTGGAACGTGGTGCCCACCGAAACCGAATCGAAAACCGCGTCCACGGCCACGCCGGCCAGGCGGGCGCGCTCGTGCAGCGGGACGCCGAGCTTGTCGAAGGTCTCGAGCAGCTTGGGATCGACCTCGTCCAGGCTCTGCGGCCGGTCCTTCTGTTTCGGCGAAGAAAAATAGTGAATCTTCTGGAAATCGATCGGCGGCAGGTTGAGCTTGGCCCAGTTCGGGCCGGTCAGCGTCTGCCAGTGATGAAACGCCTTGAGACGCCACTCCAGCAGCCATTCCGGCTCACTCTTCTTGGCCGAGATCATCGCGATGACCTCTTCGTTCAGGCCCGCCGGAATCGTGTCCGACTCGATGTCGGTGTAGAAGCCCGCCTTGTAGCGGCTCTGGATCAGGTCTTCGACTTGTTGCTGGGTTTCACTCATGACAATTCTCGTTCGATGAATTCAGTTACCGCGCTTGGCGGAACGCGGCCCGGTTCTCGTCACCAGGTGCAATCCCGGGTTGCCGGGTGCGGCCAGGTCGGCCAGCGACAGCGATTCCAGCGCGTGTTCCACGGTCTCGCCGATGCGCTTCCAGTTGCCTTTCAGACTGCATTCGTGTTCTCGCGAACACCGCCCGGGCTCCAATGCACACTCGGTCAGTGCAATCGGCCCTTCCATGGCCCGGATGATGGCCGCCACCGAAACCGATTCGGCCGGGTCGTGCAACCGGTAGCCGCCGTTGACGCCGCGTACCGAGTCGATCAATCCGGATTTGGCCAGCGTCTTGAGCACCTTGGCCACCGTCGGCAACTCCAGCCGCGTGACTTCCGCCACCTGCGATGCCGACCAGCACTCGCCGGGGTGTTCGGCCAGTTCGGCCATCACCACCGTTGCGTAGTCGGTCAATTTTCCGATTCTCAGCATGCTGCGACTTCCGTTGCCCTTGAATGATCATGTTGCCATCCGGGGCGTGAAAAACAAGACCAATTTGGTATTATTTTAACCCATTATTCTTTTGCGCGTCCGGCATCGATCGTCGGGGCGTGTGCAAATCGAGCCGATTGGGCACAATAGCGCGAATGAGCGAAAACCCCGATCAACGCGCCCGACAGGCGCTGGAATGGGCCGCGCGCCGTCTGGGCTGGACCAATCCCGAATTCGCGCCGGCTTCCAGCGACGCCAGTTTCCGGCGATACTTTCGCATCAGCCATGGCATGGACTCGCGCATCGTGATGGACGCGCCGCCCGATGCCGAGTCGCTGGAACCATTCGTCGATATCGCGCGGCGGCTGGCCGCAGCGGGACTCAACGTGCCCGAAGTGCTGGCCGAGGATCGCGAGCGCGGCTTCCTCCTGCTGACCGATCTCGGCCGGCGGCCCTGGCACCGCGTGCTCGACGAGAACAACGCCGCGGGGATGTTTGCCGACGCCATCAGCGCCTTGACGACGATGCAGGCCAAGGCGGACCCCAGCGGCCTGCCCGAGTACGATGCCGCGCTGCTGTTGCGCGAGCTCGCACTTTTCCCCGACTGGTTCCTGGGCCGGCACTGGCGGATCGAACCCACCGAAACCGAGCTCGACGACTGGGAAGTGGTCTGCATGACCCTGATCCGCTGGGCGCTGGACCAGTCGCAGGTATTCGTGCACCGGGATTTCATGCCGCGCAACCTGATGGTCTCGGACCCGAATCCCGGCATCCTGGATTTCCAGGACGCGGTGCTGGGACCGATCAGCTACGACCCGGTCTGCCTGTTCCGCGACGCTTTTTTGAGCTGGCCGCCCGAGCGCGTCGACGAGTGGCTGGAGGATTATCGGCAGCGCGCGCACTCGGCCGGCCTGCCCGTGCCCGGGGATGCCCGCCTGTGGCAGCGCACATGCGACCTGATGGGCGTGCAGCGGCATCTGAAGGTGCTGGGCATCTTTGCAAGGATTCGCTACCGCGACGGCAAGCCGCATTACCTCGAAGACGCTCGCCGCTTTTTTGCCTACCTCAAGGCCGCAATCGAGCGCAACCCGGAGCTTGGTCTACTCGATCGGCTGCTCGGCGCCTGGCGCAGCCGAGCCGCGCCCGGCGATTGATTCGTCTTCCTCGCCCGAGGCGTCGTCGGGCCCCGCTTCCGGCGAAGATTCCGGCACGGGGGTTTTCGGCGCAGCGGCGCCCTCGGCGGTTTCACCTTCGTCCTCGTCGCGCTCATCCAGCGCCTCGTTGCGTTTGTCCTCCAGCGTCTTGAGAACCTCCTGCAGGCTGTCTTCGAATTTCGGAGCGCGCTGCGGCCGGACCATGAGCAGCGACGGCGGAAACCACTTCTGCTTCAGCGGGAAAGTCTGCGGGTCGACGAACCTGCGCACGGAATCGTCTTCCGGCAGATTGCTGACGCCGGCGATGACCGCCACGATCACCGCACTGACCAGCGTTCGGCGCATCAGCGGGATATGGAAAGCCAGGTACAGAATGCTCCACAGGTAGACGAACAGCATCAGATAGCCGCGCGCGGCGTCCAGCCGTTCCAGCGTGGGGTACCACCGGTCGCCGGCGTTGAAGAGCCCGACGTTCAGCGCAAACTCGAGCAGCGAGGACAGCAGGAAGACCAGGATCAGCAGGCTCAGGTGGGCGAGAAAGTTGCCGCCGCGACGGAACAGCACGGACAGGAAATAGACCCCGACGGCAAGCGCCAGAAAGGTCAGCACCTCGCCCAGGTTGCGTTCGATCACCTGGCTCCAGCGGAACTCGCCTATGGTCGACAGCCAGGTGCCCAGCACCTTGGCCGCGACGAACACCAGCGCCAGCATCACCGCGACCTGCGGCTTGCCCAGCCACAGCAGGAAGACCTCCGACAGCCGGATCCGCACCGCCGGCGCCACCGGGTGCGTGCCGAGATAGATCCGGACCCGGCTGCGGCCGATCAGGAAGATCTCGCCGCTTTTGACCTCGGTGCGCTCGATATGCGCCTTGTGCCGCGGCCTGCGGATGCCGTTGACGCTGTCCAGGTCTTCCAGCCAGAGGCGGCCTTCGGGATCGAACGTCAGCCTGGCATGACGGGCATCGACGTGTTCATCGGCGAGAATCACGTCGTTCTCGAAGGCCCTGCCCAGCCAGATCGTATGGGCATCGAACTTTTGCCGGTCCAGCACGTTGTTGGTGGTGCCGAGCTGCTCGACGATCACTTCCACGACAGTGCCCCCAGCAGGTGTCGCTGGAATTCCAGCGCCTTGTCATGGCCGACGCCGGCCAGCGTGTAGTGCACGTGCAGCCCCTCCGAATCCGGCATAAGCGCGCGCGCAACGTACAGCACGTCGTACAGTCCCGGGTAGTCGAGATAGGCGCGCATGCAATAGCTGGCTTTGAAATTCACCGGCGCGAGATTGTCGAAGGCCACCCAGCCCTCGCGGCATTCGAACTCGGTCACGTCGTCGTCGCCGCTGCGGTTGAACGGCATGAACGTGTTTTGCTCGAACACGCGCGCGAACTGGAACCCGTTGAGCTCGTCGCTTTCGTACCAGCCGAAGATGAGCTCCAACGGGCCGGTATCCAGGCTGCGCGACAGGTAGATCCGGTCGTTCAGCGTGCAGTTGGAGTGGCTTTCCCGCCACGGCGTCTGCGAATCGGTTTCGCTGCCGCTTCCCGAACACGACAGCCACGGCCGGATCTCGCGCGGAATCATCATCGGCCCGAAAGCCTCCAGCGACCAGTCGCCGGCCATCAGATCGTCGATCATGTCGGCCTGGTGATCGATGATGCGCTCGACCACGCGGCTGCGCATCTCCTCGAGCGAGGATGGTTCGTCTCTCGTGCGTTCGAGCAGGGCGCGCAGTTCGGCCGCGGGCACCAGGAAGCTGACCGAGTTGCCGGCCCCGGCGACGTTGATGCCGATCACCTCGCCGTCGGTGTTGACCGCCGGGCCGCCGGACATTCCCGGGTTCAGCGCGCCGGTGAAGTGGATGTTCTTGCGATACTGGTTCTCGAGCAGCCCGTTGTAGGTGCCCGGCACAAGGCTGATGCCGATGTCATAGGGATTGCCCAGCGCCAGTATCGTCTCTCCCATGCGCGGCTCGGATTCGGCCAGCTCGAAAGGCCGCGATGCGCCTTCCGGGAGTTCGTCGGCGACGCGCACGAGCGCGAGATCGTGCAGCACGTCGACTTCCAGCACCTCCAGCGGGCCGGTCTCGCCCTGCGCGTCCCGGTAACGCAGCGAAAACCGCTCGGGATCGAGCACGTATTCCGACACGACGTGATAATTGGTCGCAAGCACGCCGGCTCCGCTGACCTGGAATGCGCTTCCCTGCGCGTTCTTGTTGTTGCTGGCGCGGTGAACCACTTCGACCGTGAACAGGCCGGGCCGCAGCGACTCGAACAGCGTGCTGTAGCGCTCACCGTATTGTCCACCGGACTGGGCGGAGACATCGAGCGCTGCAGCAATGCCGAGCAGCACGGCCGTGATCCATCGGGACGAAAAGGTCATGTCGGGGCAATCTCCTGAGTCTCTGCCTGCAATCCTTGATTTGCGTGACCGCAGTTATGCAGCGTAAACGATAGCGGCAACTGCAGTGCCACAACACGGAATCCTGGCCGGAGGCTACATTGTCGAGACTGAAACGAGTGCGAAAGGTTCGCCATGCACGCGATGATCCTGGCCGCCGGTCGCGGCGAACGAATGCGCCCACTGACCGACCATACGCCCAAGCCGCTGCTCGAAGCCGGCGGCAAGCCATTGATCGTGCACCAGATCGAACGCCTGCGTGCAGCCGGCATCGAACGGGTCGTCATCAATCTCGCCTGGCACGCCGACGCCATGGAGGTGGCTCTGGGCGACGGTTCTGCGTTCGACGTGGAGATTCACTATTCGCGCGAGCCGCACGGCGCGCTGGAAACCGCCGGCGGGATCAGGCACGCCCTGGGCCTGCTGGGCGACCGGCCGTTCATTGCCGTCAATGCCGACATCTACTGCGACTTCCCGCTGACCGGGCTCGACGCGCTGGCCCCGGACGACTGGGCCCACCTGTTGCTGGTAAACAATCCGGCGCACCATCCCGAGGGTGACTTCGCGCTGGAACGCGGCCGCGTTCGTCTGGAAAGCGAGCCCCGCCGAACCTACGCCGGCATCGGCGTGTTCGATCCCGGGCTTTTTGCCGGACTGGCGCCGGGCGTCCGGGCGCTGCGTCCCGTGCTGGAACGGGCCATCGCCGCCGGCCGCGTCTCCGGGCAATGCCACGAAGGCATGTGGCTGGATGTCGGCACGCCGGACCGGCTGGCCGAACTGGACCGCCTGCTGCGTACCGCCTGAGTCCGGTTCAATCCGCGTTCAATCCGCATTCAATCGGGCCCAGTCCGGCAGCCCGTCTTCGCCGGCAATCTCGGCGGCCCTGTGCGACATTTCCGGCTGTGCCTGCAGCATCGCGTGAAAGATCAAGTGCTGTTCCATGGAACCCCCGAGCACCTCGGCCCCCGGACCCATGCCGTAGACCGGCACATCTTCGCCGCTGTGCGTGGAAGACCTCATGCCTATCGTCGCCTCCTGGCGAAAATCGGGATGCTCCGGATCGATCTCGTCGTAGTCGGGCCGCTCGCCCCCGCGATGACCCGGACCGTTGTAATAGGTCAGCGTCGTGTACGGTTTACCGTCCTTGTCGCGCGCCAGGCGCTGCGCTTCGCCGGCCGGACCCGGTCCCTCGACCAGTCCCAGGATCGGGCTGCCCCGACTCGCGTACCCCCCGAAGGCCAGCGCATGGCCGTGATCCGCGGTCACGATCACCAGTGTGTCCTCGGCGTCTACCCGATCGACGGTGGCCGAGACCGCATCCGAAAACGCGATCGTGTCGACCAGTGCGCGATGCGCGTTGCCGGCATGATGGGCATGATCGATGCGCGCGCCCTCGACCACCAGCACGTAGCCGTCGCGGCTGCGCGATTCGAGCACGTCCAGCGCCTTGAGCGTCATCTCGACCAGCGACGGCTCGCCGGCCGAATCCTCGGGCCTGTCGTGTTCGTACTGCATGTGGGATGGTTCGAACAACCCGAGCACGTTGCCCCCGGATCCGGTCTCCAGTGCATCGAAGGACTTGCGATTCCAGGCGAATTGTCCGTTTTCGCTGCGCTCGCGCCACAGGTCCAGCAGATCGGTGGCGTCCTCGCGCCGACCGCGGACGTCGGGATACTCCGGATCGGAAGCCGACTCCGGCAGGAACGCGGTCCGTCCCCCGCCGAAGACGACGTCGACGCCACCGCCGAGATCGTAGTCGACGAGCTGGCGCGCAATATCGCGGCAGCCCGACGTGCGCGCCTCGGCCGGCAAGCCGCGATCGGATTCCCAGCCGCGTTCGGGCGATTTCGCGAACAACGCGGCGGGCGTGGCGTGCGTGACCCGCGCGGTGGTCACGATGCCGGCCGGCAATCCGGCCGACTTGGCCAGGTCCAGCAGCGATACCAGTTCCCGGCCGCGGCTGGGTTCGCAAGCGCCCCGCTCGGCCCGCTGATCCACGGCAATCGCTCCGGCGAAGCTCTTGGCGCCGGTGGCCATCGCGGTCATGGTGCCGGCCGAGTCCGGCGTCTGCTGGTTGGTGTTGTAGGTCCTGGCCAGCGCGGTATGCGGAAAACGCTCGAAGGCAAGCCGGTGCGACTCGCCCGGCTTGCCGGCGCGCTGGCCGGCCAGAATGCGCGCGGCCGTGATCGTGGCCATGCTCATGCCGTCGCCGACGAACAGGATGATGTTCTTCGCCTCGGCTGCTTCCAGGCGTTCGCGGCGCTCGGCGACGGCCTGCGCACCCGACCGATACCAGCTCGAAGCG
>JAGXKW010000033.1:0-4385 GCA_018334995.1 Wenzhouxiangellaceae bacterium | reverse complement strand
CGCACCGGGCGAGGCCCGGGTTGCGTTGACGCCAGAGAGCGCGGGCCGGCTGCAAAAGCTCGGCTACGAATGCATCGTCGAATCCGGCGCCGGGATGGCCGCGTCGATCACCGATGCGGCCTACGAGGCGGCCGGTGTGGAGGTCGTGCCCTCGGCCGCGGACCTCTGGAACAACGCCGATGTGATCGTCAAGGTTCGTGAGCCGTCGGACGAAGAGATCGATGCGGCCCCGGACGGCAAGATCCTGATCGGCTTCGTGTGGCCGGCGTCGAACGAGGCGCTGCTCGAAAAGATGAAGGCCAGGCACATGACCGTGCTGGCCATGGACATGGTGCCGCGCATCAGCCGGGCGCAGAAGATGGACGCGCTGTCGTCGATGGCCAACATCGCCGGCTACCGGGCCGTGGTCGAGGCCGGCAACAACTTCGGCCGCTTCTTCATGGGCCAGATGACCGCGGCCGGCAAGGTTCCGCCGGCACGCGTCCTGGTCGTCGGCGCCGGCGTGGCGGGGCTGGCGGCGATCGGCACCTCGGTTGCGCTCGGCGCCATCACGCTGGCCTTCGACGTGCGACCCGAGGTGGCCGAGCAGATCGAGTCCATGGGCGCGGAGTTCGTTTTTCTGGACTTCGAGGAAGCCCAGTCCGACGGTGCGGAAACCGGCGGCTACGCGGCTCCGTCCAGCCCCGAATTCAGGCAGAAGCAGCTGGAAAAGTTTCGCGAGCTGGCGCCGGACGTCGATATCGTCATCACCACGGCGCTGATCCCGAACCGCCCGGCGCCCGAGCTCTGGACCGAGGACATGGTCGAGGCCATGAAGCCCGGCTCGGTCATCGTGGATCTCGCCGCCGAGCGCGGCGGCAACTGTGCGCTGACCAGGGCCGACGAGAAGGTCGTGACCGACAACGACGTCACCATCATCGGCTACACCGACTTTCCCAGCCGAATGGCCACCCAGTCGTCCAATCTCTACGCAAGCAACATCCGCCACATGGTCGACGACCTGACGCCGGACAAGGACGGCACGCCGGTCATCGACATGGACGACGACGTGATTCGCGGCGCGCTGGTCACTCACGACGGCGAAATCACCTGGCCGCCGCCGCCACCGAAGGTAAAAGCCATTGCGGCCGCCGCGCCGAAGAAGAAGGAACCGGAGGAGACGGCCGAGGAAAAATCCGCGCGGGAAGCGGCCGAACTCAGGAAATCACTCAACCGCACCGGCCTGATGCTGGGCGTCGGCGGCCTGCTCTGCCTGGGGCTGGGCACCGTCGCGCCACCGAGCTTCATGCAGCACCTCATCGTGTTCGTGCTGTCCGTGTTCGTCGGTTACCACGTGATCTGGGGCGTGGCGCATTCGCTGCACACGCCGCTGATGGCGATCACGAACGCCATCTCCTCGATCATCATCGTGGGCGCGTTGCTGCAAGTGGCGTCCGGCAGCAGCCTGGTGATGATCGTGGCCGCAATATCGATCCTGATGGCCTCGGTGAACATCTTCGGCGGCTTTCTGGTGACACGCCGCATGCTCGCCATGTTCCAGAGGAGCTGACATGTCCGAAGGTCTCATCACGGCCGCCTACGTAGTGGCCGCCGTACTCTTCATCCTGGCTCTCGGGGGGCTGTCCAACCAGGAGAAGGCCAAGCGCGCCATCTGGTACGGCATCGTCGGCATGGCGCTGGCAGTGGGCGCCACGATTGCCGCGACAAGCGCAACGCCGGGTACCGGCCACCTCTGGTTGATCGCAACCATGGTCGTCATCGGCGGCATTACCGGGTGGGTCGTGGCCAATCGCGTGCAGATGACGCAGATGCCGGAGCTGGTCGCCGGCTTCCACAGCCTGGTCGGACTCGCGGCGGTATTCATCGGCATCAACGCCGATCTGGAAATGACTCGGGCGCTCGCCGCCCGGGAGGCCGGCACGGTCGCCGAACTGGCCGGCTTCGCGGCCACGATCGCCAAAAAGTCCGCGGCCGAACTCAGCATCCTCAAAGTCGAACTGTTCCTCGGCATCCTGATCGGGGCGATCACCTTCACTGGATCGGTCGTCGCCTACGGCAAGCTGGCCGGAAAACTGAGTTCCTCCGCGCTGACGCTGCCGGGCCGGCACGCGCTGAACCTGGTCGCATTGATCACCTGCTTCGTGCTCGGCTACCTTTATCTGGGCGGCGCGGGCCTGTGGACGATGATTGCAGTCGCGATCATCGCCGGACTGATCGGCAGCCACCTGATTCTCGCAATCGGCGGCGCCGACATGCCGGTCGTGGTGTCGATGCTGAACTCGTACTCGGGCTGGGCCGCGGCGGCGATCGGCTTCACGCTGGGCAACGACCTGCTGATCGTGACCGGCGCGCTGGTCGGCTCCTCCGGTGCGATCCTGTCCTACATCATGTGCAAGGGCATGAACCGCTCGTTCATCTCGGTGATCCTCGGCGGCTGGGGCGGCGAGACGCAGTCTGCCGCCGCAGTCGACGGCGAGATGATCGCCGCCGATGCCGATACGGTGGCCTCGGCGCTGTCCGAGGCCGACAGCGTGATCATCGTGCCCGGCTACGGCATGGCCGTGGCCCAGGCACAGGGCTCGGTGTCGGAGCTGACGAAAAAGTTGCGCGACCAGGGCAAGAGCGTGCGTTTCGCCATCCATCCGGTGGCGGGTCGATTACCGGGGCACATGAACGTGCTGCTGGCCGAGGCCAAGGTGCCGTATGACATCGTGCTGGAGATGGAAGAGATCAACGAGGACTTCCCGGACACCGACGCCGTCATCGTGATCGGCGCCAACGACATCGTCAACCCGGCCGCCCAGGACGATCCGGGCAGCCCGATCGCCGGCATGCCGGTGCTGGAAGTCTGGAAGGCGCGCCAGGTGTTCGTCTGCAAACGCGGACGCGGCACGGGATACTCGGGCATCGAGAATCCGCTGTTCTTCAAGGACAATACCCGGATGTTCTACGGCGACGCCAAGGCGTCGATGGACGCGGTGTTGCGCGAACTCGGCTGATTGCCGGCAGCGAGCATGTGCGCTGAGATGCCAATGAGATCACTCTTAGTGGAAGAATCGCATTCAGGGGAACACCAATGACCGTAGAAAGCATTCTCGGAGTCCTGATCATCGGCGGGCTGGCGGGCTGGATCGCCGGCCTGATGGTCCGCGGCAAGGGCCACGGCATCGTGATGAATATCGTCGTCGGCATCGTCGGGGCCTATATCGGCGCCCAGATCTTTGCGTTCTTCGACATCACGGCCGGCGGCACGATCGGCAGCCTGATCGTCGCCATCGTCGGCGCGGCCATCCTGCTCGGCCTGCTTCAGCTGATTCGCCGGGCCTGACGGCACTGTTCAGTGCCTCCGCTTCCGGGCCGTGCAGCACGATCAGCGCGTCCGCTCCCTTTGACCATCCGAATCCGGACCCATCATGATTGAAAACACACCGTACTTCGTCGGCTGGGGCACGCTGACGCTGATCAACGCCGGACTCGCCCAGGGCAAGGGGCGTTCCGGGCTGGCATGGTGGTTCTTTTCGCTATTCCTCGGGCCGATCGCGACTTTCCTGATCGTCGTGCTGCCGCCGGTCGATCCTCCAGCAGCCAGTCCCTGGACAGGTCACCGCGCCGGGCTCTGATGACTCGAAAAATCAAAGCTCACGACGCCGCATTTTGAACATGCCCGGATCGGAAATGCACTCCAGCCTGGCCGAGGTCGTGGCGCTGCTGCAGCTCGAACGCCTGGACGACAACCTTTTCCGCGGCGAAAGCCGCGACATCGGCGCGCCGCAGGTATTCGGCGGCCAGATTCTGGGCCAGGCGCTGTCGGCCGCCCACTGCACCGTCGAGGGTCGCATCCCGCACTCTCTGCACGCGTATTTCCTGCGCCCCGGGGACTTCAATCTCCCGGTGATCTACCAGGTCGAGCGCTCGCGCGACGGCGGCAGCTATTCCAACCGCCGGGTGGTCGCCATCCAGCACGGACGCCCCATTCTCAACATGGCCGCGTCGTTCAAGACGCCCGAGCAGGGGCTGGAGCATCAGGCGTCCATACCCGAAGTGCCCGGCCCGGAAGGTCTGACCAGCCTGGTCGACATCAATGCGTCCATGCTCGACAAGGTGCCGGAGAAAATGCGCCGGTTCCTGTCGCACAAGCCGCCGTTCGAATTCCGCCCGGTCGAGGCGCCCAAGTTCATCGAGCCGGGCGCGCGCGAGCCGTCCAAGAACATCTGGATGCGCGCCTGCGGGGAGCTGCCCGACGACCCGGAGCTGCACCGCAACCTGCTGGCCTACGTCGCCGACTACGAACTGCTGGGTACCGCCACGCTGCCGCACGCGATCGATTTCAGCACCAAGCCGCTGCTGATGGCCAGCCTGGATCACGCGATGTGGTTTCACCGCGA
>JAGXKW010000002.1:63052-107814 GCA_018334995.1 Wenzhouxiangellaceae bacterium | reverse complement strand
CGGTTCTCGGCGACGTGATTGAGCAGCGCGCGCAGGTCCTTGAGGTCCAGCAGCAGCAGGCCGGCCTCGTCGGCGACCCGGAAGGCGACGCTGAGCACGCCTTCCTGGGTGTCGTTGAGTTCCAGCATGCGCGACAGCAGGATCGGGCCGATTTCGGTCACGGTGGTTCGGACCGGGTGGCCGCCGTTGCCCCACAGGTCCCAGAACACGGTCGGGTTGGGCTGCTGTACGTAGTCCTCGATGCCGATGGTCTCGATGCGCTCGTCGATCTTCGGGTGGGGTGTGCCGGCCGCGGCCAGCCCGGCGATGTCGCCCTTGGCGTCGGCCATGAATACCGGCACGCCCATGCGCGAGAAGCCTTCGGCCATCAGCATCAGGGTCACGGTCTTGCCGGTGCCGGTTGCGCCTGCGACCAGGCCGTGGCGGTTGGCATAGCGGGCGTCAAGCCGGAGTTGACCAACGCCCTTGCCGATCAAGAGGGAATCATGCTTCACTCGAATCTGCGCCTGAAAAGTTCAGTGTGCATGTTAGCTGAACCCAAGGCCAGGAAGAACGCGCATGAATGCGCCAGTGAACACGAAGAATGCGCATGAATGCGCTAGAGTGCGGTTCACGTTCCCTGGGAGCCTGTTCATGGCCCTGATCACGATTGCCAAGCTGCACGACATCCCGCTGGCCCAGATGGTCCGGATGAAGTTCGAGTCCGAGGAAATCCCGGTCCATCTGGGCTCCGAAGGGTTCGCGACGCTTCTGGGCGTGCAGAGCAGCTACAGCGCGATCCGCGTCCAAGTGCCGGAGGTCTATGAAACCCGTGCGCGTCGACTCTATTCGGAGCTGATGCAGCTGCTGGAGCAGGACGAATGAACGGCTTTGGCAACACCGTATTTTTTCAGGCTTTCCCCCCGCCCGACTTCTTTGCGCGTGGATGGGCCTCGTCATAGACCTCGGCCAGGTGCTGGAAATCTAGATGGGTGTAGATCTGGGTCGTCGACAGGTTGGCGTGACCCAGCAGTTCCTGCACCGCGCGCAGGTCGCCGGACGACTCCAGGATGTGCGAGGCGAAGGAATGACGCAACTGGTGAGGGTGGACGTGCTGCCCCAGGCCCTGGCTCAGGGCGCGCTCGCCGATGCGTTTCTGAATGGCGCGTATGCCAAGCGGATTGCCTTTCGCGCTAATGAAGATGTACGCGGATTGAGTGCCACTGAACGCGGCCACGGTGCGGCGCCATCGATCCAGCGCGGCCAGCGCATGTCGGCCGACCGGTACGATACGCTCCTTGTCGCCCTTGCCGATGACACGGAGCAGGCCCTGTTGCGTGTCGAGCCGGTCCCAGCGCGCGTCGGCCAGCTCGCTGACCCGCAAGCCGGACGAGTAACAGAGCTCCAGCATGGCCCGGTCGCGGAGGTCCAGCGGTTTTTTTCCCTTGATCTCCAGCAGCTGTAGCACCTGATCGGGATCGAGCGTGCGCGGCAACTTGCGCCGGGCGCGCGGCGCCTTGAGGTCCGTGGCCGGGCTGGCTTCGATGACCCCCTGGTCGGCCAGGTAGCGGAAAAATTTCCGCAGCGCCGAAAGGTGCCGCTGGATGGAGCGGGGATCCAGCCCGGCTCTTCCCAGGCTGGCGGCGAAGCTTCTCAGCGCCGCCGGATCCAGTTCCTCCAGCCGATCGATATCGTGCTTTCGGCACCAGGCGGCGAGGCGTTTAAGATCGCGCCGGTAGGCGACCACGCTGCTGCCTGCCAGTTGGCCGCGCGCCGCACAGTCGGTGAGGAAACTATCGATTGCCGACGGAATCGAATCGGCCATGGCGGCAATGCCGGTGATGACCCGGTCGATCAGGCCCGCTGGCGGCGTGCGGTCTCGTCCCGACCGTCCATGCCCAGCCGGAACTGCAGGGTCTCGCGCAGCAGTTCCAGAAACAGGGTGCCCATGTCGGGATGAAAGCGGTCGTCGGAATCCGCGCCGATTCCCAGCAACCCGTTGTCGGCCAGCGGGACCAATGCGGCCGAGGCCAGTTGTTTGCCGGTAGCGCCGAACACGGCTTCGCGTTTTTCCCGCGTCAAGCGTCCGCATTGCGGCTGGCCGGAAGCCAGCAGCTTCTCCATCCACTGCGGCTGTTTGTCGGGCAGTGCCGCGATGTCCGATTCCGAAAATTTCTCCGCGTGCTGAGCGTCCAGCATCAGGCAGATGGCGTCTGCCTCGAAATCGCTCCGGAGGCCGTCGACGAGTCGGCGATACAGCATGTCGCAGGTGTCCGTTGCGACCAGCCCCAGGGCCAGGCGATGCAGTCGCTGCATCAGGCGTTCGTTCTCGCCGGCCACTCCGCTCAAATGTTCCAGCTGCCGCCGGAGGCGCTGATTCTCGCTGCGGAGAAGTTCGACCTGGCGCTCGATCAGGGAAGTCGTGCCCGATTCGTGCGGAATGGCAAGCCGGGCGATCAGGTCGGGATGGCGTGCGAGAAAGTCGGGGTGCGCACGCAGCCATTCCGCGATTTCGGCTTCGCCGGGGGTGTTTTCCGTCATGCCAATCTTCCTTCGAAAACGACTGTTGCCGGCCCGGCAGTCAACGCGCGCCCCGGCCGAGATTCCAAATCTACCACAAGCGTACCGCCGGGTTGTCGAACCGCTACGGGCGCCGGGCCGGGATGCTCTCGCCGCGTCAACCAGGCCGCCGCGCACGCGGCGCTGCCGCAGGCGCGTGTGGGTCCGGCCCCGCGTTCGTGCACGCGAAGCGAGACCGCATTCTCCGTTTCGACATGCAGGACGCCGATGTTGACCTGCTGCCGCCATGCCGGGCTGCGTTCCACCGCGGCGACCGATTCGGCGAGCGCCGCGGCCGAGACTTCGCCGCGCCAGCACACGATCAGATGGGGATTGCCCAGCGATACCATGTGCCAGGTTCGCGCATTTGCAGGCAGCGATGGCGGCGCGAGCCCCAGCGCCGAAGGGTTCAGGGGTTCCGGCCCGGGCAGATCGGCACTGAATCCGCCGTCCTCCTCGGCACGCGCCAGCGAGACGTCGCCGGCCGGCGTCTGAACCCGGGTTCCGGGCGCCAGTTGGCCGGCACGGTCCAGCCATGCGGCAATCGCCCGCATGCCGTTGCCGCATTGCTCGGCGCGCGAGCCGTCGGCGTTGAAGATTTCGATCGCGGCCGCGGCGCCATCGGTGCCGGGCCCGAGCACCAGCATCTGGTCGAACCCGATTCCGGTTCTGCGATCCGCCAGCGCCGCGACCCGCGCCGGTTCGAGTTCCAGCTTTGCATCCCTGGCGTCAATCAGGACAAAGTCGTTGGCCAGTGCTTCGAGCTTGCAGAAATCGGCCCGGAACGGCACGCTAGGGATCATTCGTCCAGCCAGCCGCTGACCATCCAGTGGCGATCCGACACCTTTTCGCATTCCAGCGGCAGGCCGGCATGCTCGAGCTGGGCCCGCACCTCGTCGACGCGCCAGGCCGCGTGCAGGCTGTTTTCGAAATCCTTGCGCAACACTTCGGGCGCGTCTGCGGCGTAGCATTCGACCAGCTGGCGGACTTCGCCGGCGCTTTCCGGCCGGGCGAGGTCCATCACCTGGATGTAGGCGCCCGGCGCGGCCAGCTCGCGCACGGTCTGCCAAAGTACGTCCGGTTCGGGGAGGTGGTGCAGCAGGCTGTTGGAAACCACGCAAGCGTAGGCGCGTTGCGCCAGGCCGGCGTCCGGCAGCCGCGCCAGCACGAGCCGGATCCGGTCGCCCAGCCCGAGTTCGTCCACGCTGCGACGTGCCGTGGCCAGCATGTTGGGCCCGGCATCGGCACCCTCTATACTCCAGTCCGGCAGGCCGAGGGCGAGGCGAATGCAGATATCGCCCGGTCCGCAACCCAGGTCGATCAGGCTGCCGGGACCGGATCGTGCGGCAAGGCGCTCGACCAGCGTATCGACGAACTGCTGGTTCGATTCGGCGAAGTCGGCGCCGGCGTACGCGTCGACCTGTTCGACGCTGTCCATCAACTCCGGTTCGGGCGTGCGCTCAAGCATTGGTGCAGTCATCGTCATCGTGTCATCGTCCGGCAGGGTCCTCCGGCTGATCGTCTTCATCCTGCTCGGGTTCGGTTGCCGCCGCCGGTTCGGCCGCGTCGGGAATTACAAGGTCACCCTTGAGGCCACAGCCGGACATCAGTCCCGCCGGGATTGTCGCCAGTGCGAACAGCAGCAAGCGCAGCGAGGGTAGAATTCTGGGCATGGAATCTTCCGGAAACGAATTGCTCGAGTGCGTCGAAACAGAAACCGGCCCCGCGCCGGAACATGCTGTGGTCTGGCTGCACGGGCTCGGTGCCGACGGCAATGATTTTGCGCCGATTGTACCGCAGCTCCGTTCGGCCCAATCAAGCGCGGTGCGGTTCGTCTTTCCGCACGCGCCGGTGAGACCGGTGACGGTGAACGGCGGCATGGCCATGCGCGCCTGGTACGACATCATGGGCTTCGAGATCGCGCGCGATCAGGATAGCCAGGGGATCGGGCAGTCGATGCGCCAGGTCCTGAAGCTGGTGGAGCGCGAGTTCGAGCGTGGGATTGCGCCCGAAAACCTGCTGCTGGCCGGCTTTTCACAGGGCGGGGCGCTCGCCTTGCGCGCCGCTCTTTCGCTGCACGATCGCCTGGCCGGAGTCATCGCCTTGTCCTGTTATCTGCTGGACTCCGCGTCCGTCGATCAGTGGTTGACGCCGGCCGGCCGCGCGACCCCGGTCTTCATGGCCCATGGAACGCAGGATCCGGTCGTCCCGGCTGCGCTGGGACGCGCGGCTGCGCAGACGCTTGCCGAACACCATGTCCCCGTCGAGTGGAGCGAGTGGCCGATGCAGCACGCGATATGCCCCGAGGAAGTGCAGGCGCTGGACCGCTGGCTGGAACAACGCCTTTCGTCATGACCGGCGAGGCGCGCACACGGGTGCTGATCGTCGATGACGAGCCGCCTGCCGTCGAGCGCCTCAGCGCGATGGTCGCCGGATTCGATCGGTTCGAAGTGGCCGGTTGCGAATCGCGCTCCGGGCGGGTGCTGGAACGCTGTCGCGAGCTCGATCCGGACGCCGTGCTGCTCGATGTCGAAATGCCGGGCATCGACGGACTTCAGCTTGCGGCCGAATTGCTCGAAGTGCCCGGGGCCCCGGCCGTCATTTTCGTGACCGCGCACGAGCGCTACGCAGTGGAAGCCTTTGGTGTGGCGGCGGTCGACTACCTGGTCAAACCAGTACGACCGATCCGGCTGCGGCAGGCGCTGGAGCGGGTAACCACCGCACGCGGCGAGCGTTCTCCCGGCCTGGCGGCACGGATCGGCGATCGACTGATCCGGATTCCGCTGGACGAGATCCGCGCGTTCACGGCCGAAGACAAGTGCACCGTGGTGCATGCGTTGCGGACCCGGGCGCTGTCCGATCAGCCGTTGAAAGCCATCGAACGGGAATACGGCGAACACTTTGTCCGCATTCATCGCAAGGCCCTGGCCAGCAGGCATCATATCCGCGCCCTGTTTACCGACCGTTCCGACATTGCACGCGTGACGATCGACGGCATCGAACTGGAGCCCGAAGTCTCGCGTCGCAATCAAAAGACCGTCAAGAACCTGCTGACGGAAACGCCCGGATGAGAAGTGCCGGATCACCTCGTGCCCGAGCCGTGCGCGGTCGCCTCGGTGCCGTCGGTTACTGAGAGGAAATCATGAAGACCATCACAATCGCTACGCGAAAGAGCCGCCTGGCCCTGTGGCAGACCGAACACGTCGCGGCATCGCTTTCACGCCTGAACCCGGACATCGAGGTCCGGACGCTGCCGTTGAGCACGCGAGGCGACGAGATCCTGGACCGGTCGCTGGCCGAAATCGGCGGCAAGGGGCTGTTTCTCAAAGAGCTGGAAAAGGCGCTCCTCGATGGCCGCGCTGACGTCGCGGTGCATTCGCTCAAGGATGTGCCCGCCGAAAAGCCCGACCGCCTGGAACTGGGTGCATTCCTGCCGCGCGCCAATTCCGCGGACCTGTGGATTTCCGACCAGGGCGTTCCGATCGCTCAGTTGCCCCGGGGAAGCCGGGTCGGCAGCTCCAGCCTGCGTCGGATCAGCCAGTTGCGCGCGATACGTCCCGACCTGGAAGTCGTGGCGCTGCGCGGCAATGTCGAAACGCGCCTTGCGGCCGTCCGGGAGCATCGGGTCGACGCCACCGTTCTGGCGGCTGCCGGACTGGAGCGGCTTGATGTCGTACCACCGTCGGCATTGGCACTCGACGTCGCCGAATGGTTGCCCGCGCCGGGACAAGGCATCATAACCGTGCAACAACGTGCCGGCGATGAAGAGACGGCGCGCCTGATCGCATCGCTGGCTTGCGCGAGGACTACTGCGCAGGCGCGGGCCGAGCGCGAAGTCGTCCGGGTATTGGGCGGCGACTGCCGCATGCCGCTGGCGGCCCACGCCTGGGTGGACGGTGACCGGTTGCGCTTGCGGGCGAGACTGGGTGATGAAAGCGGCCGCCTGATCGACGCGGTATCCGAAGGCATGTGCGACCATGCGGTAGAGATCGGCGCCGAAGCAGCGCGTGGGCTCCTGGATAGCGGGGGTGCCGAACTGCTTGACAGATTGGATATGTCACAAAGTTGAAAAAAAATTCCGGTTTTTTTCGATTTTGGCTGGACAGGCTGCGGAAATCTGTGCAACACTGTGACTCAAGCAATAGGCAAAGTTGATTCCAGTTAGCTTTCCGGGTGTCGTCCACGACGTTTCCGATCGATGTGCGTCCCCCTACTGCCAACGCCAACACGCAAGCCCCCTGCACGTTGGTCGGTTACGTCAGACACCCGGATTTATTCAAGGCCCGTCACTCGCTGACGGGCCTTTTGCTTTTTCGGCCTTTCGTTTCCGGATCTTTCGGCATGAATCGTAAATTCGGGAGGGCAAAGCACGTGACCACCGAAAACGCAGTTGTCGTCGTGACCCGGCCGGCACCGGATCATTCGCGCTTGATCCGGTCACTCGGCGAGATCGGGCGGGCCGCAATCCACAACCCGGGATTTCGCTTCGAGAGCGAGCCGGCAGAAAGGCTCCAGAGGCGGCTGAAGGAACTTGCGGATTTCGACCTCGCGATCGTCACCAGCCCGATGGCCGCGCGCCTGATCGCCGCGCATTCGACTCCAGCCATGATTGGAAATGTGCGCTTCATCGCTCCGGGCCGCGGCACGGCGTCCATCCTGGAAGCCGCAGGCCTGCCGGCAGCCTGGCCGGAGGTCGGCGGCACCAGCGAGCACATCCTGGCCATGCCGGTACTTGAAAGCATGGTTCCCGGACGGATCGCGATTGTCGGTGCCCCTGGCGGGCGAACGCTTCTGGCGCGGGAATTTTCCCGGCGTGGTTCAGAGGTGGTTGCGATCCACCTCTACCGTCGAATCGCGGTGCCGCCGAATCCTGCGCTGCTGGAGGCGCTCGGGTCCGGCGCCGATCTGGTCGTCCTGATCAGCAGCCGACAGGCTTTCGAGACGATTCTCGAAGGCCTGCCGCACGAGTTGCGCGAGTCCTGGCTGGCCTCTTCATTCGTGGTTTCGTCTGCCCGCATGGCGAACCTGTGCCGCGACGCCGGCGCGCGCCGGATTTCCATCGCCGCAGGCGCGGCCGATCAGCCGATGCTGAGTGCTGCACTCCAGGACGGCGAATACTGAAGACCGTATCTTGCCCGGCCGGTGGCCCATCGACTCGTGATTTCCGTTAGCATCCAGAAGCATCTCGAACATTTCCGGCCCCGAGCACAGCATGAGCGAAAACGACGCGCAGGACACTCCGCAGAAGTCCCAGGTCCACGAAGACGATTCCGAAGTCGGCGCCGGCCCGGATTCAGTGGCTGGACCGGACAGGCCCGGAGCGGAGGACAGGACCTTTCGGCGTCGACGCGCCGGCGTGGTGGCATGGCTGGCCCTTTTGCTGGCTGTCGGCGCGGCCGGACTGGCCTCCAGGCCGTACTGGTCGCAATGGTTGGACGGCAAGAGCGAGGACGTCGCGACAACGGCGCTGGCCACGGTCGAGGAATTCCAGGCGCTGTCCGATCACGTCGACCGTATCGATCGTGAAACCGAGCAGGCACGGGAACAGTTGCGTCAGGGGCTGACCGACCTGGAAGCCGAATTCGATGCAGCGAAGCCGGCACAGGACTTGTCCGAGCGGATCGATCGACTTGGAACGCGTCTGGAGCGCCTGGAGGGCGATAGCAACACCCGCCTCGGCGGCATCCGCAGCCGAATCGAAGATCTCGAAGAGCAGGTCGGCCGTCGCCTGGAACGGTTCGAGCTTCGCCTGGCCGAAGTCGGTACCGATCTCGACCGCGCCGACCATGACCTGGCCACACGTCTCCGGCTCGTAGAGGTCGACAGCCTGTTCGCGCTGGCCCAGGACCAGCTGGTGGTTTCGGGCAATGCGCAGGCCGCCCGGACCGCCTGGCAGCGCGGACTGGAACGCCTGGCGGTGCTGGAAGGCGACGAGTTTCGCGACCTGAAGGATGCAGCGCGACGCGAATTCGAACGGCTTCAAGCGTTCCAGCCGCCGGATACGGCGGCGCATGTCGACCGGATCTACGCCATCATTGGCGAAATCGAACAATGGCCGGCGCGATCCGGCCCGGCGCAGGAGCCAGCGGATTCCGATGCGTCCGCGGCAGATTGGCGCGAGCGTCTGGGTTCGGTGCTCGACGATCTGGTCACGATCGAAAACGTGGATGGCGACTACCTGTCTCCGGCCGAGGTCGACCTGGCGCGGGAACAGCTCCGGATTTCCCTGCAAGCCGCTGCGCTGGCGGTGGTCCGAACCCGCGACGACACGGCACGCCGCCTGGTCGAGCGGGCACTCGCCAGCGCCGAGCGCTATTTCGACACCGATGCAGCCGTTGTCGCCGAGTCCGTGGAGTGGCTTTCCGGCCTGGTTGTGCGCGACGGCCGGGAAATCCGGCCGCCGTCACTCGAAGACAGCCGTGCCGAAATCGCCCGGCTGCTCGGGAGCGTGCGATGAAACGCAGGTTGTTGCTGGTCGTCGTCGGCATTGTCGCGCTTTGTGCCGTAGTCGCGGGTGCCTGGCTGGCACCGGGCCTGCTGGACAATCCAGGCTATGTGCTGATCGAGATCGGCGGCTGGCGCGTGCAGATGTCTTTTCTGGTGCTGGCCGGCGCCGTTGTGGCCGTCTGGCTGCTTGCTTCGCTGGCCGTCGGTCTGGTGCGAATGCCCGGCCGGGCGGTCCGGAAGCTGCGCCGGGGCCGCGACCGGCGCAATCTCGATCGTGGCCTGCTGGCCCTGGCCGAAGGGGACTGGGCGCAGGCCGAGCGTTCGCTGGCGCGCGCCATGCGCGGTTCGGCTGCAAGCACTTCCGGGTACCTGGCCGCAGCCCGTGCGGCGCAGGGCCGATCCTCGCCCGAGCGCCGGGACGCCTACCTGGCGCTTGCCGACCGCAAATTCGGCCAGCGACATTTCGCGACGGCACTGGCTCGCGCCCGGTTGCTGGCCGGCGAGGGCGAACCGGAATCGGCGATCGCGTTACTCGAACAACTGCACCTCAAGCGTCCGAAGCACGAAGGCGTGCTCAAACTGTTGCTGCAGTGCTACCAGGAATCCGAACGCTGGCGCGATGTGCGTCTGCTTGTGCCGGCGATTCGGAAGGCGGGCATCGTCACGGCCGAGCGCGCCGAGGAACTGACCAGTCTGGCGGCTGCCAGAGAGCTGGAGGCGGCGCAGGACGTGACGGAGCTTGTTCGGTTGCACGATTCGCTCAAGCGCGCAGTCCGGCGAAGAGCCGAGGTGGTTGCGGCATTCGCGCTGCGTGCACTCGAATTCGACCGGGCCGAGCTCGCCGAGCCCGACTTGCGGCGGGCAATCGATGCCTCTTTCGATCCCCGCCTGCTCGAACTGTATGCGCAAACCGATGCGGGCGACCGTGCAGTGCGTATCCGGCAGTGCGAGAAATGGCTTGCCGGAAAGCCCGACGACGCCGCCCTGCACCTGGCGCTGGGGCGGTTGTATCTGGACGACCGAAAGGACGACAAGGCGCGCGAGCACCTGCAGATTGCCGCGCGCAAGAGCCCGGACCCGGGGGCATACGCCGCGCTGGGGCAGGTGCTCGACCGTGGCGGCCAGCTCGAATCCGCGAACCAGTGCTACCGAAATGCCTTAAGGCTGGAACGCGGTCGGGCGCCGGAGCCGTTGCCGTTAAAGACCACGGGGCGCGTCGAGGCTGAGTCGGGCGAATGAGCACCCGGGGCGGCCATTGTGTGCTTCGCATCACATCGTGATCTGTATAAAACCGGATCGAGTCAAGCAACCGGCAAGCCTTCGGATGTTCAACACAAACGGTATTGTGCGATACTTTCGACCTAATCCATATGCCTGAGATTTTGCGCTTCGATGTCTAAAATCATGGTTCTACTTATTGGCCTGCTTGCGATTCCATCCACCATCGTGCTGGCGCAGGACGGCCTGGGGCTTTCGGTCAACGTTCAGAAGGTCGTCCCTGTCGGCCAGCTGGAGAACTTTGTTTATTATCCGGGTGAGTCCCGTATTGATGCCCGCAGTTTCTTCGGCGACATCCGTTGCGCGGCGTTACCCGGTTTCTCGGGCACCGGGCTTGGGTTCGAGCTGGACCAGGTCATCAAGGATCAGGGCGTCGAGCCGGAAGCGAAATACGATATTTCGGGGGCCGAGTCGATCTCCTATACGCCTGAATCGGGCGAAATCTCGATTACATTTCCCGACGGGTTGAATCCTGACTGCGCCCATGAAATTCCTGCGGTGGGGATGATCAATAGTGAGAACGGCGTATCCGAGCCCGGCGCATTCTGGGTTTCCGATTTCGGCGCATTGTTCGACGTTGTTTACGAAGTGCCCGAATCGGGTGATGGGTTTACGATCAGGGTAACGAACAGTAATCAAATCATGCCCTTGCGGAATATTTCGGTCCGGTTTTCGGCCCCGGTTTCAGATTCGACAACAGATTTCCTGGCTGCGCTCGGCACGGTTTCGTCGAGCGGCACCGAAAATGAGTGGATCTGGACCATTCCGCTATTGTGGCCGAACGGTGCTACCGAAGACGAAACCACGCTGGAGGTGGTGACCACGGACGTCACGACCGGCGTCTCGGTGGCGGAAATCGAGAGCTTTTCCCGGAAGAGCGTGCTCGAGAGCAATCCGAGACGGCTCGTGACGGTGGTCAATACCTCTACGTCCCGATAGCGGATTCACGACTGTGGCCGCTGGATTTGCGGTCAATCGATCTCGTACTTGTCGAGCTTGTAGCGGAAAGAGCGGAACGTGATGCCCAGCGTGCGGGCCGCTTCGGTCTTGTTGTACTTGGCTTCCTTGAGCGCGTTTTCCAGGATGCTGCGCTCGATGCTTTCCATGTAGTCATCGAGGCTCTTGTCGCCCGGGTGCGCAACGATATCGCTGTCGCTGTCCAGCGCGGTACGCTCCAGTTGAAGGTCGTCTGCGGTAATCTTTTCTCCGTCGCACAGGGTTACTGCGCGCTGCAGCACATTGAACAGTTCGCGCACGTTTCCCGAGAAGGAATGCTCGAGCAGGGATTTCTTGGCGCCGTCGTCGAGCTGGCGCGGTTCGTCCCCCCATTGCTCGGCGATGACTTCCAGGAAATGACTGACCAATAGCGGAATGTCGGCCCGGCGTTGCGTCAGCGAAGGCATGTTGAGTTCGATGACGTTGAGGCGGAAATACAGGTCGCTTCGAAATTCGCCGGCCTCGACCATCGGCTTCAATGCCTTGTGCGAGGCCGACAGGATCCTGACGTCGATTGGGACTTCCCGCTTGTCGCCGATGGCGCGTACCCGCTTTTCCTGGATGACGCGCAACAGCTTGACCTGCATCGCAAGCGGCAGGTCGGCAACTTCGTCGAGGAACAGGGTGCCGCCGCTGGCCGTCTGGAACAGGCCTTCCTTGTCCGTATCGGCTCCGGTGAAGCTGCCTTTCTTGTGGCCGAAGAATTCGCTTTCCATCAGCTCGGCGGGAATCGCGCCGCAGTTGACGGCAATGAAAGGATGCTCGGCCCGCGGGCCGAGATCGTGAATGAGGCTTGCGGCCAGTTCCTTGCCGGTGCCCGAGTCGCCGCTGATCATGACTGGTGCCTGCGAGCGGGCCAGCTTAACGATGGTTTTGCGCACCTGCATGATGGCGTCGGATTTCCCGATCATGCGATCCAGAATCGTGCTCTGCTGATCCGCGTCCCGATTCAACGTCGAATCGTGCGATGCGGCGTCGCCATCGGTTGGTCCCGTGCTCGCAGTTTTCGGTGATGCGGTCCGCTTTTCGGCATCGTCCCGTTTGAGCTTCAATGCGGTCTTGACCAGGTTGCGCAAGGCTTCCAGGTCAACCGGTTTGGAGACGAAATCGAATGCACCGTATTTCAGTGCGGTAACGGCATCCTCGACCTTGCCGTAAGCGGTGATCATGGCGACCGGCATCTGGGGATAGTCCCGGCTGATCTGTTTGATCAGACTCAGGCCGTTGCCATCGGGCAGCCGCATGTCTGTCAGGCAGAAATCGTATTGATTCTCGGCCAGTTTGTGACGCGCTTCGCCCAGGTCTTCGGCCGTATCCACGTCGACACCCATGCGCGAGAGCGTCAGGTCGAGCAGTTCCCTGAGGTCGGGCTCGTCGTCTACGATCAGTGCGGTTGCGTCTGCCATGCTTTTCCGGGAGTGGTGATGACTGTTCTTATTCTGCTACAAATTGGCCAGCTGTGCCGGTTGGCCCAGTGGCCGTTCGGATTCAGAACGACGAATCAGGATACGGAAACAGGCCCCGCTGTTGGGGATCTGCACGTACTCCAGCGGCGCCTGGTTGGCATCGCACAATTGCCGCGCCAGGAATAGGCCGAGACCCGAGCCCTGCTTGTGCGTGCTGAAGAACGGTTCAAAAATCCGGCTGCGTTTTTCCATCGCAATGCCGGGCCCGTCGTCGATGATGTCCAGTGCCAGCTCCCGATGGCCGCGGATCGGGCTGAGCCTGAGCGTGATCGTCGGCTGATGCTTGTCGCTGCCGGCGTGGCGCAGCGCATTGTCCATCAGGTTCGTGACGGCCTGCTCCAGCTGTCCCGGGTCCATCAGGACCTGGATCTCGTTGCGCGGAGCCTCCAGGCGCAGGCGCGCTTCGGGCAGGCCGTGTTCCGCGCGAAATTCGCGGGCGAGCGTTCGCAACCAGCGGGATATGTCGACCTGTTCGATCTGGGCCCGTTCGCGACGGGACAGTCGCAGCACGTTTTCCACGATATCGTTCATGCGGGACGTGTGGTCGCGGATGATTTCGATCAGTCGTTTGTCCTGGCGCGAAAGATCATCCGATTCGCCCAGCAGCTGCGAGGCATGACTCAGGGCGCCCAGCGGATTTCGAATCTCGTGCGCGATCGAGGCCGAAAGTCGTGCCAGAGAGGCCTGGGCCAGGTCCCGGGCGCGCCGGCTGACAACCGAGGTGTCCTCGAGAAAGATCAGCGTCGCCTCGCCCAGTGCGCCGGGCAGCCGGACAAATTGCGGGATGACCGCGGCCTGGGTCGCTTTGAGCAAAAGGCCCTCGTCGTCGGCGCGGCCGGTCCTGCGCCACAGGCTCAGTCGCTCGACCAGCGCCGGCGCGATCACTTTCAGGCGACGTTCGCTGACCGTCGGATTGCCGAGCAGGTACCAGGCCGATTCATTCATCTGGCGGACCTTCAGTTCGGCATCCACGACCAGCACGCCGGAGCGCATGCGTCGAATGATGAGGTCGTTTACCTGTTCCAGACCGACCAGGTCGTTCCGCCTGCGCTCGGCCAGCAATTGGTATTCGCGGCCCCAACGGCCCAGCAACGAGCATCCGAGCGCCGTGACGAAGCTGGCGATGCCATAGATCCCGGCCTGCAGTGCCTGACTGTTGGCGAAGTTTCCGCCCGAGGCCAGCCACGCCTCGACCACGATCCCGATCGAGATCAGGGAAGCGAAAAACAGGGCCACCTGCAGACGCAGCAGCAGGCCGGCGATGCCTGCCGTGAAGATCAGCAGAATCACCAGTCCACTGCCAAGGCCGCCGAAGCAATGCAGCACCAGGAGCAGGATGACGATATCTGTCATCAGCGAGAACTGCGCAAGTTCCTGGGGCGTGAAACCGGGACGCCACTGGAACCACGCGAAGACCCCCGCAGCAATGATGTAGGTGAGCGAGGTGGCCTGGGCCAGGAATCTCTTGTAGTCGGGATCGAGCCCCGTTCGAAAATCCCCGAATGCAACCAGCAAGATGACGATGGCCAGAATGAGCCGAAAAATCGTCATGTAGACCATGGACCGGCGAATCAGGCCTTCGTCGGCCTCGGTTTTCTGGAACAGCTGGGTCACCTCTTCACGCCCCGCCGGGGGTCCGGCGTAGTTTTTCATCGGCAACTATAGCGCAAGCCGGTCTTTCGAGTGAACTGCAGCCCCGCTCGATAAGCGTATTTGTTATATTTCCGAGGTTGCTTTTCTTGCTGTTCGCGGCGCCAAGATCAATTCGCGGCAGCGTAATTTCAATTCTTCAAGCGGGATTTCGAAATGAATTTTCATGAATACCAGGCCAAGGCGCTGTTTGCCGATTACGGCATTCCGGTGCCGCGCGGGGAACTCGCCGAAACCGCTGACGAGGCGGTGGATGCGGCCAGGAAAGTCGGCGGAGACGAGTGGGTCGTCAAGGCGCAGGTGCATGCCGGTGGTCGCGGGAAGGCCGGCGGCGTCAAGCTCGCATCCAGCCTGGAAGAAGTGCGCGAACTGGCTGAAAAGATGCTGGGCATGAAAATCGAGACCTATCAGACCGGCGGTCGGGCATTGCCGGTAAGCTCGGTCCTGATCGCCGAGGCGACCGATATCAAGCACGAGCTGTATCTATCGGCCCTGGTCGATCGCGGTCAGCGGGCCGTGATCTTCATGGGCTCGGCTGCCGGCGGCGTCGACATCGAGCAGGTCGCCGAAGAGGCGCCCGAAAAGATCATATCGGTCGCTGTAGACAACGCGGCCGGCTTCATGCCTTACCAGGCTCGTCAGATCGGCTTCGGAATGGACCTGGACGCAAAGCAGGTCCGTCAACTGACCAAGATCATGGACGGCCTCTACAAGCTGTTCATCGAGAAGGATCTGGCCATCGTCGAGGTCAACCCGCTGATTATCGACGGCGAGGGTAACCTGAGTGCGCTGGATGCCAAGATCAACGCCGACGGCAGTGCTCTTTTCCGACATCCGGACTTGCAGGAAATGCGAGACGAGTCGCAGGAGGATCCGACCGAGCTGGCCGCCAGCAAGCACGACCTGAATTACGTGACGCTGGACGGCAATATTGCCTGCATGGTCAATGGCGCCGGACTGGCCATGGCGACCATGGACGTGATCAAGCTCGCCGGTGGCGAACCGGCCAACTTTCTCGACGTCGGAGGGGGCGCGACCAGGGAAAGAGTCACCGAGGCCTTCAAGCTGATCCTTTCATCGGCATCCGTCAGCGCCATCCTGGTCAATATCTTCGGCGGCATCGTTCGCTGCGACCTGATTGCCGACGGCATCATCGGTGCGGTCAAGGACGTTGGCGTCGATGTTCCCGTGGTGGTCCGGCTCGAGGGCACCAACGTCGAGAAGGGCAAGCAGATCCTGGCCGATAGCGGCATGCAAATCATCACCGCCGACGATCTCAACGACGGCGCGAAAAAGGCCGTCGAAGCGGCGGCCTGAAGGAATCAATAAATGAGCGTACTGGTCAACAAGAAAACCCGTGTCATCTGCCAGGGCTTCACCGGCTCGCAGGGGACTTTTCATTCCGAACAGGCCATCGAATACGGTACACGCATGGTCGGTGGCGTGACCCCGGGCAAGGGAGGTAGCGAGCATCTGGGGCTGCCGGTCTTCAATACCGTGGAGGATGCGGTCGAGGAGACCGGCGCGGATGCGTCGATGATTTTCGTGCCGCCGCCGTTTGCCGCAGACGCCATTCTCGAGGCTGCAGATGCCGGCATCCGGGTCATCGTGACGATCACCGAAGGCATTCCGGTGCTCGACATGATGCGTGTCAAGGCCGCACTCAAGGACTATGACGACGTGACCCTGATTGGTCCGAACTGCCCCGGGATCATCACGCCGGGAGAGTGCAAGATCGGCATCATGCCCGGGCGCATCCACAAGCCGGGCAGGGTCGGCGTGGTTTCGCGCTCGGGCACGCTGACTTACGAAGCGGTTTTTCAGACCAGCAACGCGGGTCTCGGTCAGACCACTTGCATCGGCATTGGCGGCGACCCGATCAATGGCATGAGTTTCGTCGACTGTCTGGACCTGTTCCAGCAGGATCCGGAGACCGAAGGCATCATCATGGTCGGCGAAATCGGCGGGACCGCCGAGGAGCAGGCCGCCGAATTCATTGCCGACAATGTCGAAAAGCCGGTGGTGGCCTACATCGCCGGTGTGACGGCGCCTCCCGGTAAGAGGATGGGCCATGCCGGCGCGATCATTGCCGGCGGCAAGGGCACGGCAGAAGCCAAGTATGCGGCCCTGCAGGAAGCGGGCGTGGCGACCGTGCGCTCGCCGGTGGAGCTCGGCTCGGCGATTGCGGACCTTTTGAAGTAAGCCGGCGGAACCGGCAAAAGGCCACTGGTCACCGGCTTTCGAAGCTACAGGCGCGCCATTGCGGAAGGACAGGCACTGCGTGCAGGAATCTTGCCGCGCCTTCATTGCGCTTTTTCACGCGGTTCGTCAGCGCTTGCAACCGGTCCGGCTCGGAGCTTCAGGACTCACCGGCGCTGATCGCTTCTACAGGTCACCGACTGGGGTTTATCCGGCATGCTGAAAATCGCGCTTGCGCAGTATGACTTCGAGGTTGGACATGTCACGGCCAACCGGGATCTGATCATCGAACTGATCGGCATCGCGCGCGACCGGGATGGTGCCGATCTGATCGTCTTCCCGGAACTCGCCCTGGTCGGTTGTCCACCCGAAGACCTGGTCCTCCGTCCGGAATTCATGCGGCGAACAGAAGAAGCTTTCGGCGAGATTCTGTCGTCGGCTCGAGGGATCGACGTGGTACTTCCCTGGCCGCGCTACGAAGGTGGAAATCGTTTCAGCTCGGCAGCCTGGCTGCGAAATGGCCAGGTCGTCGGAATCTACGACAAGTGGCACCTCTACAACCATGCCGCGTTCGATGAGCAGCGATATTTCGCATCCGGCCATTCGGCCATGGTGGTCGAACTCGCCGGCATCAAGGTGGGCGTGGTCATCTGCGAGGACACCTGGACGGCCGAATGTGTCGGTGCCGCCGCGAATGCCGGCGCCGATCTCGTCGTTTCGCTCAATGCCTCTCCCTACGATCTGGATAAACACCGCGACCGGGGCGGCATGCTACGACAGCGAAACGCGGAAACCGGGTTGCCCTTGATCTACCTGAATTGCGTGGGGGGTCAGGACGAACTCGTTTTCGACGGTCACTCGCTGGCAATCGACGCCGCCGGCGACGTCTCTGTGCCCGCGCCCTTGTGCCGGAGCCACTTGTTGACGGTCGGCTTCAATCCGGCCAACGGGGGGCTTGCCTATTTCGACTGGCCGGAAGGCGAGACTGAAGAGCTCCCGGTGATCTATCGCGTACTCAAGACGGGGCTGCGTGATTATGCGCTCAAGAACCGCTTCAGGACTCTGCTGCTCGGACTCTCGGGCGGGATCGATTCTGCACTTTGCGCGGCTCTGGCCGCCGATGCGCTTGGCCCCGAAGCCGTTCACGCGGTCATGCTCCCGTCGCGCCATACGAGTGAGCTTTCTCTTGTCCTGGCCACCGAGCAGATCGATCTGCTCGGCATCCACGGCGACAATATTGCAATCGAGCCCATATTCCAGGCTTCGCTGCAGCAGCTGTCGACTGCCTTTGCCGGTACCCGCGAAAACATTGCCGAGGAAAATCTGCAGGCCCGGGCCAGAGGCATGTTGTTGATGGCGCTTTCGAACAAGTTCGGGCATTTGCTGCTGGCCACCGGCAACAAGAGTGAGCTGGCAGTGGGATACAGTACTCTTTACGGAGACATGTGTGGCGGTTTCAGTCCGCTGAAGGACTGTCTCAAGGATACGGTCTATCGCCTTGCCGAGTGGCGCAATGGCATCTCGCCAGCGATCCCGGCGGGCGTGATCAATCGGCCGCCTTCGGCGGAGCTGGCGCCGAACCAGGCCGATCGGGATACGCTCCCGCCGTATCGCCTGCTCGACGTGATCATCGAGGCGTATCTGGAGCAAGACCGACCGATTTCGGAGATCGTCGATTCCACCGGGATCGAGGAACGCACGGTTCGGCACGTCGCCGGGATGGTGCTGTCGGCGGAATTCAAGCGCCGTCAGGGCGCGCCGGGCCCGAGGATCACGGGCAAGGCCTTTGGCCGGGACCGATGTTATCCCATGACCTCGGGATCGCACGACAGCGCCATCAAGCGCTGAGCCGAAGCCCCGATGTTGCCGGCACGCCAATATGCATGAAATGTGATTTCCATGGACCCGAACGACGAAACCGGATTCACGAACCAGGTGATCGACCCGCACGCCATTCCGGATCATGCCGAAGTGCCGTTCAATCCCATGGCTTCGAAATTTCGGCGTTACGTTCTGCAATCCACGGCATTGCAGTTCCTGCCGTTACTGGGCGGCGCCGCGGTGCTCTGGCTTCTGCCCGTCGTCCAGGACGGTCCGGCGCTGATTGCCGGCGGCGCCGGCTTGCTGGGACTCGCTTCGCTGATCGCCGTTTATCGCTGGCTGGATGCCGGTTATCGCGGATGGGTATTGCGCGAACACGATCTGATTGCCCGCGCCGGCGTCATCTGGCGCGGGATCACGGCCTTGCCGATCGCGCGGATCCAGCACGTGGAAACCACGCATGGACCGCTGGAACGCTTTCATGGCCTGGCGCGGCTGAAGCTGTATACGGCCGGCGGGATGACGGCGGATCTGGTGTTGATCGGTCTGCCGCGGACCACTGCCGATGAACTGCGTGAATACCTGGTCGAACAGATTCGCAAGCGGGATTCGGAGGCAGCGCAATCCGGCCATGAGTGATCCGCACTCGCCCTGGAAAGCGCTGCCGATTGCCGCGGTTGCCGCGCTTTATATCAGCGGCATGCAGCGATTCATTCGCGAAAACCTGGTCGTCTTCTTCGGCGCCGGCACGGGATTCGCCATAAGCGAATCGCTGGGCTGGCGTGAGTTCGTTCTGGCCGCGGCGGCGGCATTGCTGGTCGGCTTGCTGGTTGCGATGATTTACCATCGCCGGTTCCGCTATCGGCTGGATGAAGACTCGGTCCGGGTGCGCAAGGGCTTGCTGGAGCAGCAGGAACTGAAAGTCCGGCTGGAACGGATTCAGAACGTCGGATTCAGCCAGCCGCTGTACCTCAAGCCCGTGGGCCTGGTGCGCGTTACCCTGGAAACGCCGGGCGCCGCGCAGAGCGAAGTCAACCTGCCGGGCATTTCACTGGAAGAAGCCAAGGCATTGCGCGACCGGATATCATCCGGGACTGCGCCTTCGGGGCAGCATGCAACGGAGACTCCCGTCGACCCTGCGGGATTTGCCGGTAGCGAACCTGGTCCCGCGAGCAGGGTGCGTTTCGAGGCGAGCGCTTCCGACCTATTTCGCTATGGCATGACATCGAACCAGGTCTGGATATTGCTGGCACTGCTCGGCGCTCCGGTTTCGAACTGGATCGAGTCGCGAATGAGCCACTGGATCGAGCAGCTGAGGGCCAGCGGAGTCCTGGACCTGGAAGTGCTGCAGGGCGCGCCGTTGCTGGTGGCAGTATTGGTGGGCCTGGCGATTTTCGCGGGCGCCTTGCTGATCATGACCGTGTCGGGTCTGTTGGCAATTGTCCGGTTCGGTGGTTTCAAGCTCCTGCTGGAAGGAGATCGTTTCAAGTCACGTTTCGGCATGCTCGACGCACGCGAAAAAACGCTCAGGACGGAAAAGATCCACAGCATCGAAATCGGACAGACCATGGTGGGACGTCTGCTGGACCAGTGGCATGCCGTCGGGCACCAGACTGGAGGCGATCAAACGGGTCAGGAGTACCGCGAAGACCGGCGATTTCTGGTGCCCGGCATCGATGCAGCACGTCTGTCGGACGTGCTGGATACACTTAGGAACGGTTCCTGGACTACGCCCGAATGGCAGGGGGTCGACCGGCGCTTTCGCTCGATGTTCTGGGAGCGTACTGTAGTTGCAGGAACGCTGGCAGCGCTGGCTTCGTGGTGGCTCGTCCCGGATCAGGCGCCGTGGCTGACGTCTTCGTTCGTTGTCATCGTCGCAGTCGTGGTTGTCGCGGTCCATCTCGTGTGGCGCCGTTGGGGCTACGCGCTGGACGATAAGCGGATCCGGGTGCGGTACGGGATGATCGGAAAGACGATCGTCGAGTTCGATATGTTCCGTTGTCAGCAGGTTGGCATCAAGACCAGTCCTTATCAGCGCCGTCATGGACTTGCCTCCCTGACGCTCACGCTACCGCATGGCGAGCAGCGGATTCCGTATATCGAACGCAGAACAGCCGAGAAGATCGCCAACCTCGTGCTGTATCGGGTCGAGACCTCGCTAAAGCACCGGTTGTAGTTTCCAGCCCGCCAACTTCATGCGCACCGGAGACAATCGAGCTCCGCGAGTGCATTCACTTTTCAGGCGGCGGCATCGACGCCATTTACGATCTGCTCGAGGCGTTCGGGATCATGGATCTCGATCCGCCTGTTGACGGAACTGGCGATTCCGTTCTGGCGGAAATGGCGGAGGCACCTGGAAAGCGTTTCCGGCTGAAGTGAAAGATAACTTGCGACGTACTTCTTGCTCGAACCCAGGCGGAAAGACTGTTCGTTTCCATTGCGCCGGTATTCATTCAGCAGATAGGAGGCGACGCGAAAGCCCGCCTTGTCCACCGAAAGCAGCTCCGCGTGATCGACAAGCTCGTCGATGCGCTGTTCGAGCGCATCGATCAGGCTGGCTCGCGCATCGGGCGACCGGTGACAGATATCAGCGATGAACTCCGGATCGATGGAAAGCATCTCGCTCGTCGAGATTGCCGTGCAGTGCAATGGATAGAGCCGGCCGGGCTTGAGCGAAATCGAATCGCGAAGACTGTCGCCGGAAGACGCGATCGTGAAGATTTTCTCCGATCCTGCGCGGGTGAGACGAAAAAGCTTGACCTGGCCCGAGAGGCAGAAATAAGTCCGGCGAACCGGATCGTTCTGACGGAACAGTACTTCGTCGGCAGCCAGCGATTTTATCCACGCGCTTCGGCGGATGTCACTGACGATTTCATCGCCGAGATTCCGGAAAATCCTGAATTGCCGAATCTGCTCAACTGGAACCATCTTTCTTTCGAGCATGGCCGTGCCTTTGCCTTGTCGGCTTGAGTCAAGTCAGTATGTCACGAGTCCGAAATCGCCTCTAAATGGCGTGCAGATCTTCGTTCAGCGTCGGGTAACAGTATGCGCTTGCGCCTTTTCGCGGGTTTGACTTGAGTCAACCCGAATGCACGGCCGCGCCGTGGTCGGACCCCGGCGCACGCGGTTATCGCTGGCTCGGCGGATGTTGACGCTGCAGTCCAGAAGCGGCGCGGTCGGTCGTCCTGGAGCCGGGAGCCGCAGCTTGCGGCCGGTTGGTTGGACTATTCGATCACCCGGTCGATCACGATCTCGACCTGGTCGGTTTCGCTCACCGACAGGCCATCGGTTGCGCCTTCGAGGTCGCCGGACGAGGCGATTGCGTTTCCGGTTCTCGAGATTCGCGCCGAGATGCTTACACTCGGGAACGTGCTGAGCGAAAGACCTTCTGCCATGGTGTCGCTGTCGCTCAGCACCACACGGGTCGGCAGATCGGCCGCGGAAAGCCGCTTGACCGCCAGGGGTGCAGGCGGACCGTTGACGGCCCGCGCAAACACAAACACGGCTTCGGACCCACTCACGCGCTCGGCCAGTTCAGGCGCCAGCACGACGTCGACCGCGATGCTGGAACCGTCCGTATCGGTCGGCGCCGGCGCTTCCGTGGACGGCGTCCGGGCGCTGTCGTTGGTAGCGCTCGGGGCAGCGCTGGTGGAATTGCCGGAGCCTTGTGTCGTGCCGTCGGGCAGGATGCCCGCATGCGGATTGGGGCGCGCCGTTCGGTTCGAAGCCGACGCAGTGGCGGTTCCAGTCGAGCCCGACACGCGGGCGAGCTGATCTTCGACCTGGTCGCGCACGTTGCCGGGAGGCAAGAGGTCGCGCAACCGGGACCAAAGCTCGAGTGCACGCTGCTGATCACCGTCGTGGAATGCACCGAGACCTGCCAGCCAGAGGGCTTTCTGATTGTTTCTATCGGTTCGAAGAACTTCGTCGAGCAGGTCGCGGCTGGCTTCGGGAAGGCGTGCACCGCCGGAGGCGTAGAGAAGCGTTTCGGCCAGTTCCACCCGCGCGAACGTGTCGTCCGGGTCGATGAAGAGGACCCTTCTGAACGCAGCCTCGGCTGCCGGGAACTGGCTCATGTCCTTCCAGATCGTGCCCAACCGGTTCCAGGACTCGGTGTCTTCGGGCTGCTCTCTGACTTGTTCGGTCAGGTTGCCGAGGATCTCGCGCAGTTCGGCGTTCTGTCCCGATTGCGGCGCCAGGCCGTCCGGCGTTCCCACCTGGGTATACAGAAACACGGCGAGCAAGGGTACCGAAACGACCATCAGCGCACCCAGCCCGCGCATCGAGCCAGGTCGGGCGCGGCTGTCTGCCGCCTCCTGTTCGAGGGCCGCGAGCCGACGCTGGTAGTCCTTCGGTTCGAGGTCGTCCCGGAGCTCCTCCAGCGCTTTGCGGCGGCGCGCAATCCGGGCGCTGCCGGCATCGCCGCGCCATAGGGGGAGCAGGACAAAAACAAGTGCCAGGACGGTCAACACCAGCGCGCCGGCGAGAAACGTGGGAGAAGCCAGGATCTCGGACAAGAGATTTCTCCTTGGGAAATTTTTGATTTCAGCGAATGATGAACGGCGAAGCCGTCCAGCGATTCAGTCAGGTTCGGTTCGGGTTGAAACGGATTCGTCGATCAGCTCGGGGTGTCGCTATTGCGCTCGGCCAGCATCCGGCGCCGGCGCCGAATCATGACTCCGCCGGTAATCAGGCCGATCAGCAACAGGATGATCGGACCGACCCAGAGGATCAGCGTATGGCCGGCAAAGGGCGGATTGTAGAGTACAAAATCGCCGTAGCGATCGCGCATGTATTGCCGAATCTCGAAGTCGGCCCGCCCCTCCAGCAGTTGATTGTAGACCTGTTCACGCAGATCCGCCGCCAGCGGCGCATTCGAGCTTTCGATCGGTTCGTTCTGGCATACCGTGCAGCGCAGTTCGCTGATCAATGCGCGATAGCGCTTTTCCTGGGTCTCGCTGTTGAAGTTGCGGGGCTCGATTGCGCTGTCCTGAGCCGCGGCAAAAGCGCTCAGGGACAGCAGCAGGACCATGATTATCCTGGACATGTTCAGCTTTCCGCCTCCGTTTCGAGTCGCCGTATCCTGGCGACCAGGTCGTCGTATGATTCGGTCGTCACCGGTCCGATGTGCTTGTGCCGGATCGTGCCGGTGTGATCGACCAGGAACGTCTCGGGCGCGCCGTACACGCCCAGGTCGATGCCGAAGCCGCCGGGGTTGTCGAAGATATGAAAATCCCAGGCGTCTCCGAACTGGGAGAGCCATTGCAGTGCATCGGGGCGTTCATCCTTCCAGTTCAGGCCCACCAGCGGAGCGTCGATTTCGCGCCCCATCTGGGTGATCAGCGGGTGCTCGACGCGACACGACGGGCACCAGCTGCCCCAGACGTTGAGCACGAAGGGCCGGCCCAGCAGGTCCCCGCGTTCGATGGTGCGTTGACCGTCGTGCAGCGAGGGCAGGGCGAAGTCGGGTACCGGCTTGCCGATCAGGGGGCTTTGGACGATCTGGCGCTGATCGGCGGTCTGGAGGCCGGCCAGCAGCAGCACGACCAGCGCCACGAACACGCCCAGCGGTAGAAGCATACGGGTCATGTGGTCGCGGCTCCTGCCAGGGTGGCTTCGTCACGATTATTCGTATCGCCGCGCGCCGACGGTTCGGTAGCGACGCGACGCCGAATCCAGTAACGCCTGTCGCTGGCCGAGATCAGACCGCCGATCAGCATCAGCACCGCACCGCCCCAGATCCAGCGGATGAACGGCTTGATGTGAATGCGCATCGACCATGCACCACCGCTCAAGGGCTCGCCCAGCGCGACGTACAGGTCGCGCGTGAACCCGGACTTGAGCTCGATCTGGGACATGATCTGGCCGGATCGATAATAGCGCCGCTTCTGGGGCGCCATGGAGAGCACCTCTTTGCCGTTCTTGAGCACGGTCAGGTTGGCTTCGTCAGCCGACCAGTTCGGGCCCTTGACGGTGGTGACTTCGTTGAGCCGGAATGTCAGCCCGGCGGCTTCGACCTCCTGGCCGGGATCCATGCGCAGATCCTTCTCGAAGGTCGTCGATTCGACCATCGCAACGCCGATGACGAATACGCCGACCCCGAAATGCGCCAGGCTCATGCCCCATTGGCCGCGGGTCATTCGGCCACTGGTTTCGCGTCGCTGGCGCGACACGAAGGCCACGGCACCGGCCATCACCCACAGCCCGCCGATCCAGCCGGCGATCGCGCGCAGGTTCCACGAGCCGAGAAATGCGGTGATGATCAGCGCCAGCACGACGGCGGCCACGGCGGCCCAGAGCAGCGGCTTGACGACGCGCGTGAGTTGGTCTTTCTGCCAGCGCGACATCGGTCCCAGCGGCATGAGCAGCACGATCGGCGTCATCAGCAGGATGAACATGGCGCCGAAGTAGGGCGGCCCCACGGAGACCTGGCCCCATCCTGCGAAATCCACTATCAGGGGATACAGCGTTCCGATCAGCACCATGGCCGCGGAGACGACGAAGAAGATATTGTTGAGCAGCAGGGCCGATTCGCGACTCACCACGTCGAATCCCTCGCCGGTCGCGATGCGCGGCGCGCGGATGGCGTATAGCAGCAGCGCGCCGCCGGTGACGAGGGCGAGGAATACGAGAATGAACAAACCGCGTTCCGGGTCATTGGCGAATGCATGCACCGAGGTCAAAACGCCCGAGCGGACCAGGAAGGTGCCCAGCAGCGAAAGCGAAAATGCCGCGATCGACAGCAACACGGTCCAGGCTGGAAATGCGCCGCGTTTTTCGGTTACCGCCTGAGAATGAATCAGCGCGGTGCCGACCAGCCACGGCATGAACGAGGCGTTTTCGACCGGATCCCAGAACCACCAGCCGCCCCAGCCGAGCTCGTAATACGCCCACCATGAGCCCAGCGCGATTCCGCCGGTCAGGAACGACCAGGCCGCGAGCGTCCACGGCTTGGCCCAGCGGATCCACTCGCGCTCGACGCGGCCGCCGAGCAGCCCGGCGATTGCGAACGCGAACGCCACCGCAAATCCGACGTAGCCCATGTACAGCAGCGGCGGGTGGAAGATCATGCCCGGATCCTGCAGCAGCGGGTTGAGGTCGTTGCCGTCCGGGGCGCCGGGCAGCAGACGGGTGAACGGGTTTGACGTGAATGCGGTGAACGAAAGGAAGCCGACGGCGATCATGCCCATCACGGCCAGGACGCGCGCGCGGAACACCTGGGGCAGCGGCCCCGACAGTGCGACCACGGCGACCATCCATCCGGTCAGCATGAGCACCCATAACAGCAGCGACCCTTCGTGACCGCCCCAGACCGCGCTCAGCCGGTAATACCACGGCAGCAGCAGGTTGGAATTGGCCGCCACGTATTCGATCGTGAAGTCGTGGACCAGGAAGCCCGCCGACAGCAGCGCGTACGCCAGCAGTGAGAACACGAACAACCCGATCGCCAGCGATGGGGCGGTGGCGATCAGGCGCTCGTCTTCGATCCATGCGCCGATCAGCGGCAGGATGGACAGACATATCGCCAGCACCAGTGCAAGCAGCAGCACCACTTGTCCGAGTTCGGCGATCATTGGCCGGCTCCCGAGTTATGCCCGGTCTTGTCAAGGGCCTTCTGTACCTCCGGCGGCATGTAGTTTTCGTCGTGCTTGGCCAGCACCTCGTGGGCCTCGAACCGGCCGTTGCGCATGTATCCATGGGCCACGATGCCCTGGCCCTCGCGGAACAGGTCCGGCAGGATGCCGTTGAATACCACCGGCACCTGGTGGCCGCCGTCGGAGACGCTGAACTGCACCTGCAGGCCTTCGTCGGCATGCTTGATGCTGTCGTCCACGACCAGTCCGCCCAGGCGGAATTGACGGTCCGGCGGCAGTTCCTCGTTGAGCACGTCGCTGGGGCTGATGAAGAACATCATGTTCTCGTTCATCGAAACCACGGCCACGGCTGTCGCGGTTCCGATGCCCGCGACGAGTGCGGCCACGATCAGAGCGCGTTTCTTGCGTGTCGGTGTCATTGCTGGTTCCTCCTTGCGGCACGGCGTTCGGCTTCAGCCTCGAGCATGGAATCGACCAGGCGTTTTCGGCGGATCAGTGGCTGGATGAACTGCCAGGCCACGATCACGCCGAAGACGGAATAACTGGTCCATACATAGGATGCGTGACTGAGTTCCGGAATCATGTCGACGTCTCTGTATTTGTCGGTTGAATATTCACGGGCGCGTTGGCGTTCCCACGCGAAATTTCCAGGCTCGGAAATCCTAGCCCGGGGTTACCGGGCCTGCATTGCGCTGAATCAAGTTCGGTCATGAACTGGTTTCGAGCACCTGTCGGGCCACCCACTTCTTTGACCGGTCCTGGTCCAACAGTTCATTGCGCGCGCGATCGAGCAGGGCGGCGCCGAAGAACAGTTTGGTCGAGATCACCATCCAGATCAACGGCGGCAGCATGGACGGATCCATCGAGGATTCGCCGGTGAGCTTGATTGTCGCGCCCTGATGCAGCGTATTCCACCATTCCACCGAGAAATGGATGATGGGGATGTTCACTGCACCGGCAATGATCAGAACGGAGGCGATCCGGGCGCCCTTGCGGCGGTCATCGAATGCGGCGTACAGGCCCATGATGCCGATATAGATGAACAGCAGCACGAGCATGGAGGTCAGGCGCGCGTCCCATTCCCACCACGTGCCCCACATCGGCTTGCCCCAAAGCGATCCGGTCACCAGGCATACCAGCGTCAGCGCGGCCCCGATCGGGGCGCACGACATGGCCAGGATCTCGGTCAGCCGGATACGCCATATCAGCGCGATGATGGCCAGGATGGTCATTACGAGGTAAATGAACATGGCCTGCCAGGCGGCGGGAACGTGAATGTACAGAATCCGGGCGCTGTCGCCTTGCTGGTAGTCGGGCGGGACAACGTACAACGCCAGGTACAGCCCGTAGGCCGCGGTGACCGCAAAGCCGAACCACAGCCACGGCGACACCACGCGGGCAAAGCGATAGAAGCTCGGCGCCGAGCCGAGCTTGTGAAACCAGATCTTCAGCGTTTTCCAGATCATTCCAGGTTCATCCTCAAGGCGGCGGCAATTCCGATCGGAGCCAGTGTCAGGCTCAATATTGTAAAGGCAGCCAGAAGGCCAAGATGCGCGCCGGGATCCAGGCTGTCGGCTGCCATGGAGACCGCGCCGGTGGCAAAGATGACCAGCGGCACGATCAACGGAAAGATCAGGATCGACAACAGGACGCTTGCGCCCCGGGTCGAGAGTGTGAGCGAAGCGGCCAGGCCGCCGAGCAGGCTTAGCGCCGGCGTGCCGATGACGAGACTGACGATCAGTGTGCCCAGGGCGTGCCGGGGCAGATTGAGCATCTCGGCGGCCAGTGGCGAAAACACGATGACCGGCAGGCCCGTGACCAGCCAGTGCGACAGCAGGCGCGCCATCACGCGGGCATAGACCGCCCGCTCGCCGACGAACCACTGCTCCAGCGTACCGTCCTCCAGATCGGGCCGGAACAGGTGTTCCAGCGCCAGCAGGCTGGCCAGCAGGGCGGCGACCCAGACCATGCCGGGCGCCATCCGGGACAGCAGATTCGGGCCCGGGCCCACGCCGAGCGGAATCAGCACGATCACGGTGAACAGGAAGAACAGCGGCAGCAGGGATTCGCCCAGGCGCCGGAACGCCAGTTTCATGTCGCGGCGGAAGAGCGCGGCGGCCGCGTGGGTCCTGGATTCGATCATGAGGCGTCCCTCACCGGCGCGAATTCGAGCGTGATGTTGTCGAGTCGCTGCGCGTCGACCCGTGGATGACGCTGGTGGGTCGCCAGGACCACGCCGCCGCCGTCGTCGAGATGCTCGCCTATCAATTCGTCGACCACGCTGCAACCGGCGTCGTCGAGGCTGGCGTAGGGTTCGTCGAGAAGCCATGTCGGCGTTTCGCGGACCAGCAGCCGGGCAAGTCCCAGCCGCCTTTTCTGGCCCGCCGACAGCGCGCGTCCCGGTCGCGAACCGAGCCCGGCGAGTCCGACCCGGGCGAGCGCCTCGGCCATGTCCAGCCCGGGCGGCCCGACGTGCCGTTCGTAGGCAAGATTCTCGCGGCAGGTGAGATCGCCCTTGATCGCCGGCAGGTGCCCGACGAACGCAATTTCGCCGTGATGCTTCAGGCTGCCGCGCACGGGTGCCAGGATGCCGGCCAGCAGGCGCAGCAACGTTGTCTTGCCGACGCCGTTGGGACCGGTGAGCACGATCGCGCGGCCGCTCTGCAGGTCGAGTTCCAGCGGCCGGAAGACCGGTTGGCCATAGCGGTGGAACTCAAGACGGCTCGTTTCCAGCAGCAGGCTCACGAGCGCACGGCCCGGGCGAAATCCGGCAGCGAAGTGCTCCCGGTGTCATAGACCCGCAATTCCGCGCGCTGTCCATCGCCGCCGGCCACGATGGCGCGTTGGCCGAAGCGCCGGGCCAGTCGATCCGCGTCCGCCATGCTGTTCGGGGTGAACAGCCAGCCGGGTTCGTCGGGCCATTTCCCGGACCGGTCGCGATTGCACGCCGGCAGGCAGACTGCCGCCTTGACCCGGCCCAGGCATTGATCCAGCTGCAGATGCGCAGCCGCATTGCGTGCTTTTGACTGCAGGCGGCCATCGGGATTGTGCGCAGTGATGATGGCCCAGGGTCTGCCGTCGAGCAGACGATCCAGCGCCGGCGACGGACTGCCGAGCTCGACGGTGAGCGAAGTTGCGCCGGTGTCGACCCTGTACTCGGCCGCCGCGAATGCGGCGATCAACGGGTCGGAAGGTTCAGGAGCGTTAGCGAGATTTTGCATGGTTTTCCGGTCACGGTCGGTACGGGCGGATCGGCTACAATCCATCGCCGCGATGGTCTGGGGCCGGGATAGCGTTTCGGAATCCCCTTTCGAAGACTTCATTTTAACCCGGCCATTTTACCCGCGCTATTGTACTTGGCTTGAATTCGGCGACTTGACTGATGACAAATTACGACTATGACCTGTTCGTGATCGGCGGCGGCTCCGGCGGTGTTCGGGCGGCCCGCATCGCGGCGGGTTACGGCGCCCGCGTCGGCTTGTGCGAAGAGTCGCGGCTGGGCGGGACCTGCGTGATCCGCGGCTGCGTGCCCAAAAAGCTACTGGTATTTGCCAGCCAGTTCGGCGAGGCGTTCGAAGACGCCGCCGGCTACGGCTGGAGCGTCGGCGACACGGCGTTTTCGTGGCCCGATCTAGTGGCAGCGAAGGAGCGGGAGATCACCCGCCTGGAGCAGGTCTATGGCCGGCTGCTCGGTAATGCGGGGGTCGAGCTTCACCGCGGGCGGGGGACGCTGCTCGACCGCAACACGGTGCAGGTCGGCGACAGGCGGATCAGCGCCGAAAAGATCCTGATTGCCGTGGGCGGGCGCCCCTATCGACTGGATATTCCGGGCGCCGAACTCGGCATCGTCTCGGACGACGCGTTCGATCTGCCGGAATTTCCGGAACGCGTGCTGGTCGTCGGCGGCGGCTATATCGCCGTCGAGTTCGCGGGAATCTTCCGCGGGCTGGGCGCCGAGGTCATGCTCAATTACCGGCGCGAGCGCATCCTGCGCGGCTTCGACACCGACGTCCGGCGTGTGGTGGAGGCCGGCATGCTGGGACGCGGCGTTCAGTTCCATTACAGCAATGATCCGATTCGCATCGTGGAAGGCGGTCTCGGGCGGCGCCAGGTGACGTTTTCCGACGGTACCGACGGCGAGTTCGACGTCGTGCTTTTTGCCACGGGCCGGCATCCCTATACCGGGTCGCTGGGCCTGGAGAACGCCGATGTGACCGCCGGGCCCAAGGGCTTGATCGTGGTCGACGAGTACAATCGCACTTCGGTCGACAACATCTTCGCCGTCGGCGACGTCACCGACCGGGTTGCGCTCACACCGGTCGCGCTGATGGAAGGCCATGCGTTTGCCGACACCCAGTTCGGCGGCATGGACCGACCCGTTGATCACGCGAACGTGCCTTCGGCGGTGTTCAGCCAGCCGCCTTCTTCCAGCGTCGGGCTCACCGAAGAAGAGGCGCGTACCCAGTGCGAGCACGTTCGCGTGTTCCGGTCCGAGTTCACGCCGATGAAATACACCTTGAGCGACCGTAGCGAGAAAGCCTTGATGAAAATCCTGGTCGACGGTCAAAGTGATAGGGTCATGGGCCTGCACGTGGTCGGGCCCGACGCGGCGGAAATCGTCCAGGGCTTCGCGGTGGCGGTGCGCGCCGGATTGACCAAGGCCGACTTTGATCGCACTATAGGCATACATCCGACCAGCGCCGAGGAACTGGTCACGATGCGCGAGCCGGTCGCCTAACCGGCGACGGCGTATCAGTTGAAATCTTGATCCCAATCAATGGTGAAGGCATGTTGAGAACGTTCTATCGGCACCTGGTACTGGCAATCGGCGCCGCGGCGGTTTCCGGCTCGCTCTGGGCGAAGGCGCCGACCGTCGACGATTCGATGTGGATCGTCGAGTTGCAGGACGCGCCCACGGTCCAGTTCAGGGGCGGCGTGCCGCAACAGGTCACGACCAGCGCTTCGGAAACGCGCAAGCCGATGCGGGCCACGGCGCCGGCGTCAACCGGGGCCGAACGCTTGCGCCCCGACTCGACCGCGGTGCGTGAATATGCCGCGTATCTCGACGGGCAGCGCCGCCAGGTGCTGGCACGGGCCGAATCCGACCTGGGCCTGATGATCCAGCCCCGGTTCGTCTATCGGCATCTGCGCAACGGCTTTGCGGCCGCAATGAGCCCGGCGGAAGCGCGGCGGCTTGCATCGCTGCCGGGCGTGCGTTCGATTCAGCCCGATTTCATCCAGCGCGTGCATACCGACGCCGGCCCGGAATGGATGGGCGCGCCGGCGCTGTGGAACGGTGCGACCGACGGGGTCGACGCGACCCGCGGCGAGGGCACGGTGCTCGGCGTCGTCGACACCGGCGTCAACTGGGATTCGATCTTTTTCGACGTCGCCCAGGCCAATCTGCCGCTGACCAACCCGCGCGGCGAATTCTTCGGGCTGTGCAACGACCAGGCCCTGGACATCCCTTGCAGCGACAAGCTGATCGGGGTCTATGACTTCACCGACGAGAACACCAACGGGTTCGACCCGGACGGCCACGGTTCGCACGTGGCGTCGACCGCCGTCGGGCTGCCGTTGGCGTTCAACCTCAACTTCGGCACGGGTCCGATTCCATTCCAGACCTCCGGCGTGGCGCCGCGCGCAAGCTTCATCTCGTACAAGGCGTGCGAGGCCGACCCGGACGAACCGGCCGGCAATTTCATCTGTCGCGGGACGGCGACCTCCGCGGCACTGGAACAGGCCATCGAGGACGAGGTCGATGTCGTCAATTTTTCGATCGGGGGCGAGGCGTTCAATCCCTGGGACGCGGAACGGGGCAACCAGCGGCTGTTCCTGAACCTGCGCGAAGCGGGGATCGTCTCGGCGGTATCGGCCGGCAACGACGGGCCGGCCGACGGCACGGTCAACAGTCCGGCCAACGTGCCCTGGGTCATGGCTGTGGCCAACGCCGAGCACGGCCGGATCCTGGCCAACCGCCTGGTCGACGTCAGCGGCGGCACGTTTGCGCTGGGCGAACTGGTCGGGGAAGGCACGACCGACGGCACCGGCATCCTGCCCATCGTGCACGCCCGCGACTTCGGGAACGCGCTGTGTGGAGACGGACCGCCCGAGCTTGGTCCTGCATGCGGGGACAACACGGGTGCCAGCAACCCGTTCGAGCCGGACACCTTCGACGGCCAGATCGTGGTCTGCGACCGGGGCGAATACGGTCGAATCGAGAAAGGCAAGAACGTCGAGCTGGCCGGTGCAGCCGGCATGATTCTGGCCAACACCGATCTGGACGGCGAAAGCACGGTCAGTGATGAGCACTGCCTTCCGGCCACGCACGTGGGCCAGGCTCAAGGCGACCGGCTGCGCGACTGGCTGGCTTTCGGAAGCGGTCACCAGGGACGTCTTACCGGCACCCAGCGTTTCGTCGATCCGCAGGCCGCGGGCCGGCTCGCGCAGTCGAGTTCGCGCGGCCCGGCCGAAGAAGCGCCCGACGTGATGAAGCCCAACGTGACGGCCCCGGGCAGCAGCATCCTGGCCGCCGGTACCGACATCAACGACGCCGCCGACGGTCCTTCTTCCGAGGCCGCCAACCAGATTCTGTTCCTGACCGGCACCTCGATGTCGTCGCCGCACGTGGCCGGCGCGGCGCTGCTGGTGCGTTCGGCCAATCCGGCCTGGGGTGTGGACGAGGTGATTTCGGCGCTGGAGACCACCGCCGTCGCGGCCAAGGTGCGCAACGCCGACGATTCCGAGGCGCGGGTTCCCGATCGCGGCGCGGGCGGTGTCCAGGTCGACCAGGCCGCGCGCATCGGGCTTTACCTGCCCGTCTCCGAGAACGATTTCCTGGATGCCAACCCGTTCCGGGGCGGCGATCCGGGCGCACTCAACCTGCCGGGCATCTCAAGCAACAACTGCGTCGGCGAGTGCACCTTCACGCGCACGGTGCGGGCGCTGGAAAGCGGTAGCTGGCGCATTAGCGCCGAAGGCGATCTCGATATCGATGTGAGTCCGGCTTCGCTGGACCTGGCTGCCGGCGAGGTGCGCGAAATCGAGATCCGGATATCGCGCGGATCGATCGATTTCGGTCAATGGGCTGCCGGCAGCGTAGTGCTCGATCCCGATTCCAGTCCGCTTGCCACGCAGCGGCTGCCGGTCGGGGCGTTCATCGCCGCCGGCGAGGCGCCCGGGGAGCAGAGCTTCGTTACGCAGACCAGTCGAGGTCGCGACGAGCTGACTATTCCGGAACTGGTCGACCTCGACGAGCTGGTGATCCGGACCAGCCCGCTGTTGCGCCCGACCCGGCGCGAGCCTTCGCTGGCGCCGGATCCGACAAACGGCGATCCATTCGACGCTTCCGACGGCACCGTCACCGAGCTGGTCGAAGTGGCGCCCGATTCGATGCTGCTGCTTGCCGAAACTTTCGCCTCAACCGCGCCGGATATCGACCTTTTCGTGGGTCGTGACCGTAACGGCGACGGCATGGCGGAGGCGGCCGAAGTCGTGTGCGAATCGATCTCGCCCGACGAAATCGAAAAGTGCGAGATCGAATTCCCGCAGGCCGGCACCTGGTGGATACACGTTCAGAGCTTCACCGGCTCGGGCAGCTCGGATCGGGTACCGTTCGAGTTCGCGGTATTTCGTGAACAGGCTGATCCCAGCCTGGTCGTGACCGCGCCGGGCGCGCATCCGGGCGGACCGCTCACGGTGCCCGTTTACTGGGACCAGCCGGCAATGCTGCGCGGCGAGCGCTGGCGCGGCGTGATCGGCGTGGCAAGCGCACCGGACAAGTCGGCCGATATCGGCCTGGTGCCGCTGCGCGTGACGCGCGGCGGTGAAAACACGCCGGCCGAGACCGCGTTGTTCAATGACCGGCCCGAGCCGGTTGTCTTGCCGGCCGGCGCGGTTCACGACCGACTCTACATCGACGTGCCTCCCGGCATGGCTTCGCTGGATGTCGTTGTCGAGGGCAGCATTGCAGACGTCACGATCCGCCGTCGCGGTTTTGACGAACTGGCCGACAGCGTGCCGTTGACGCCGCCGGCGCCGGCGGCGATCGAGATCCAGGCCGACCAGACCGGAGATGGCTGGACGGCAAGCGTGGACAATCCTCAAAGCGGGCGTTATTTCGTAGTGCTGGACAACGCCGGCCCGGACGAAACCCGGGTCGACGTCACGGCCGCGGCGGTACGCGCGCAGGCCGGCACGCCGCCGGTACCGCGACTGGGCCTGTGGACGGTTCTGAACCGCGACATTGATATTCGCCAGGGCGTCGAGTGGCAGGTCGGCGGTGGCGGCCGGTTCGCGCTCTGGTATACCTACGATGAAGACGGTTCGCCGACGTTCTATATCACCGATACCGTGCCGGATGACGGCAGTGCGTTCTTCGAGGCCGCGCTGTTTCGTTCGACCAGCAACGGCGAGCGTTCATCGCTGAAGGCCGTCGGCGAAGTCCAGATCACCGCCATTGCCGAGGACCGTTTCATGTACGCCTGGCGTCTGAACGGCAATCATGGTGCGGAAATGTTCGGGCCGGTCAACGGCCGGACATGCCCGACCGTTTCGACGATCGGTCCGGATCCTTCCCCGCTGCTCGGGCACTGGTTTTCGCTCGATGCGTCCGGCGAGGGCGTGACCCTGCTGATCACCGATTCCAGCGAAGCCTGGATCCGCTATTACTACGATGACGCCAACGAACCGCGCTGGGTGCTTGCTGACGAGGAACTTCCGGCGACGCTGCCGGGCGGGAATCAGATGGAAGTGCTCGATTTCCGGGGCTGGTGCATATACTGCGAGCAGGTGCCGATCACTCAGGAAGTCGTCGGTACCCTGGAACGCGCGTTCATCGATTCCGATACGGTGCGCGAGGTCAGCGACTATGTCGCCCGGCCGCCGCTCGATGCAAGCGTTAACGTCGATCGGGAACTGTTGCGTTTGTCCAGCCCGGGGAGATGTGCGAACAATGAGTGAAAGACCATGAATTCCAGTCGAAGCGCAGGCCTGCCTATGGCGGGGGCCGTCCATGACTGACACGACAACCGGACAGGCCGGCGAGAAGGATCCATGCGATCTGCGGGACCTGGTGGTCGGTGTTCTGGATGACGCGAAGGCGCAGGACATCGAGTCGTTCGATCTGCGCGATCGCAACACGTTTGCCGACTTCATGATCGTTGCAAGCGGTACGTCCAGCAGGCAGAACAAGGCCATGGCCGACCGCCTGACGATGAAGATCAAGGAGCAGGGTCTGCCCGCGCCGCTGGGCGTCGAGGGCCAGCAGGATGGCGAATGGGTGCTCGTGGACCTGACCGATGTCGTGGTTCACCTGATGCTGCCGCAGACGCGGGCGTTCTACAATCTCGAAAAGCTGTGGGACGAGACCACCCGGAGTCGTCCGGCTCGGTTGAGCTAGGCGAAGGCGGCGCTTGCAGATCCGACTGATTGCAATCGGGCGGTCGATGCCCGACTGGATCGCCCGGGGCTGGCACGAGTATGCCCGGCGAATGCCGCCGGCCATCGACCTCGAACTGATCGAGGTGGTCCCGCCGCGCGCCACCGGCGGCGATGAACGGCGGCGCGAAGGCGATGCGCTACTGGCGCGCTGTCCGGCTTCCGGCGTGCGCATCGCGCTCGACGAGCGCGGCGCGGCGTGGTCGACGCGCGAACTGGCGCAACGCATGGACGACTGGCTGATGCAGGGCGAGTCCGTTTCGCTGCTGATCGGCGGCGCTGCGGGCCACTCCCCGGAGCTTGCGGCGCAGTGTTCAGCGCGCTGGTCGCTGAGCGCGCTGACTTTCCCGCACATGCTGGTCAGGGTCATCGTCGCCGAGCAGCTTTACCGGGCCTGGACCGTTCTTTCCGGTCATCCCTATCACCGCGGCTGAATGCATGGTCGAGCGAACGGAAACCCCGGCTGAAGATCATCCGACCGGAGCCGGGCTCGTTCTGGCTTCGGCTTCTCCGCGTCGCAGGGAATTGCTCGCCATCCTGGTGCGGGAATTCGAGATCCGGCCAGCCGATATCGAGGAGCGGCGGGCCGCCGGAGAACAGCCCGACCGCTATGCGCTGCGCCTGGCCGAAGAAAAGGCGGCCGCGATCGCCGTGGAGGAACCCCGACGCTGGGTGATCGGTTCGGACACGGTGGTGGTGCTCGACGACGATTGTCTCGGCAAGCCGCGCGATCGCGACGAGGCGATCGGTATGCTGCGCGTGCTTTCGGGACGGGCGCACCGGGTGTATTCGGCCGTCGCGCTGGCCGGTCCCGGCCGGCGCCTCGACACCGCGCTGAGCGTCACCGAGGTCCATTTCGACGAATTGCCCGAGGACTGGATTCTGGCGTACGTGGACTCGAACGAACCCATGGACAAGGCCGGCGCCTATGCCATCCAGGGCCGGCCGGCGGCCTGGATCAGGCGAATCGAGGGCAGTTACAGCGGGGTGGTCGGCCTGCCGCTCTACCAGACCGCCGGTCTTCTGCGCGTTGCCGGCCTGTTGTGACGGCGCCGGCAGCGTCCGGATCGATGCTCGACATGCGTACTGCACTGGTGCATATATGATGGGCCTTCAGCCCGGGAGAAGCTGTCTTGAGTAACGAACTGCTGGTCAACGTCACGCCGTCGGAAAGCCGCGTCGCGCTGGTCGAAAACGGCCTGCTGCAGGAACTCCACCTCGAGCGCATGGGCGATATCAGCTACGTCGGCAATATCTACATGGGCCGCGTCGAGCGCGTCCTGCCGGGCATGCAGGCGGCCTTCGTCGATATTGGCCTGGCCCGGACCGCGTTCCTGCACGCCGGCGAGATCGCCCGTTCGCGGCCCGAACTGGAGTCGGACGTCGTCGACGAGCACGGCGAGCCCCAGATTCCGCCCATCGGCGAAATGATCGGCGAGGGTCAGAGCCTGCCGGTACAGGTCGTCAAGGATCCCATGGGTTCGAAGGGCGCGCGCCTGACCACCCAGCTCAGTCTGCCTTCGCGCTACCTGGTCTACCTCCCGAGCTCGAGCAACGTCGGCGTGTCGCTGCGAATCGAGAACGAGATCGAGCGCGCCCGGCTGCGCGAGTTGGTCGAGCGGATGCTCGAAGCGCAGGGCAAGGCCGACATCGGACTGATCCTGCGCACCAACGCCGAGGGCATGGGCGCAACGGAACTGGGGCGCGACCTGGATTATCTTCAACGTCTCTGGGCTGGCGTGACGGAAAAGCTGGATGCAGGCTGCGAACCCGGGACCTGCATCTACGAGGACCTTTCGCTGCCGCTGCGTGCACTGCGCGACCTGATGCACGGCGGCATCGAGCGGGTGCGTTTCGACGATGGCGAGACCTACGCCCAGGCACGCCGGTTTGCCGACACATTCATCGGCGAATGGTCGGACCGCCTGGAGTCCTATTCCGGACCGGGTCCGCTGTTCGACCTGTACGGGGTCGAGGACGAGATTTCGCGTGCGCTCAGACGCAAGGTATCGCTCAAGTCCGGCGGACACCTGACCATCGACCAGACCGAGGCGATGACGACGATCGACGTCAACACCGGCGGCTACGTGGGCACGCGAAACTTTGCCGATACCGTCTACAAGACCAACATGGAAGCGGCCCAGGCGCTGGTCCGCCAGCTGCGATTGCGCAACCTGGGCGGCATCGTGATCATCGACTTCATCGACATGAACGACGACGAGCACAAACGCCAGGTCATGCGAATGCTCAACCAGGCCCTGGCACGCGATCCGGCGCGCACCACGGTATCCGAGATTTCGGCCCTCGGGCTGGTCGAAATGACCCGCAAGCGAACGACGGAAAGCCTGGAGCACAGGTTATGTGAACCATGTCCGCACTGCGGCGGGCGCGGATGGCAGAAATCGCCGGAAACCGTTTGCGCCGAGATCTTGCGTGAAATCCTGCGTGCGGTGCGCCAGTTCGAGACCGGCCGGCTAATGGTGCTGGCCGCCCCGCGGGTGGTCGAGAAGATGCTGGATGAATACACCGGCCCGCTTGCCGAGGTCACCGAACAGCTGGGTACCAGTATCCGATTCCAGGCCGAGGACCAGTATGCCCAGGAGCAGTTCGACGTGGTCCTGCTTTGAACGACGAAACCCGACGGTTGCGTGAGCTGCCGCTGGCGCGGGGATTCAGACGCTTCCGGCGCCACTGCTGGAAACTGCTGCTCTGGTTCGTGATCGGCTCGGCGGTGCTGGTCAGCGTCGGGCGTCTGCTCGCGCCGTATGCCGACACGTTTCGTCCGGCCGTCGAACGCTTTCTTGCCCAGGCGCTGAACCAGCCGGTGCGGATCGAGCGCATCGAGGCGAGCTGGCCGCGCCTTTCGCCGTGGATCACGATGCACGGCCTGGAAGTCGGAGACCCGGACCAGCGACTGCTCGATGTCGATCGCGCCCGCCTGGAGTTCAAGCTCTACAAACTGGTGCAGCCGGGCCGCAACAGTTTCGAGCTGATCGTTCTCGGCTTGAACCTGGTGCTGGACCAGGACGAGCAGGGTCGCTGGAGCTGGCGCCTCGATCGCGGCGGCCGGTTTGCCGAAGGCTGGGAAGAACTGATATCGGCCGGAGACGTGCTGCTTCAGGATTCCAGCGTCCGGGTCGCGCCGCACGGGGTGCCGGGCCTGGACTGGCAGGTTCCCGAAGCGCGTCTGGACAGAAACGACGACCGGCTCGCCGTACGCCTGAAAGCAATGCCGTCCGGCGGCGTCGGTGAGTCGCTGGAAGCGCGCCTGATACTGGACATGCCGGGCTCCAGGCTCGAGTCGATCTCCGGCTTCGCGCGTTCCTCGAGCATTGCGCTGTCGCAGCTGGCTTTCGACACCACGGCAACGGGCGTCGCTGATCTTCGCGCGCAAATGCAGTGGTGGGCCGAATGGAGCCGGTCGGACGGCGCCCGGTTCCACGGCCAGGTGGATCTGCATTCCCTGGCCGAAGGGGGAATCGCTGGACGAATGTCATCTCACTTCTCGCTCGACGGCAAATGGCGTGAAGACGAATTGCGGGTCGAACTGAACGCGCGTGAATTCGGCGCGGACAAAGGCGACGAAGTTCTGATCGATCGCCTGGCTTACGGGACGCGCGCGGGCCGTCATGGGCTGGTAGCCGATCACATCGAGCTGGATTACCTGCATGCCCTGATGCAGCCCTGGCTGGGATTCTCCGATTACTGGCCGGAGCGGCTCGCCGGAACCGCGTCGGGATTCGAGATCGGCGTGGACGATGCCGGCGCGCTTTTTGCCGCCCGCGGGCAGCTCGATGACCTGGACCTGACCCTCGGGCGACCCGAGTTTGCCTTGTCCATCGAGCGTCTGGATCTCGGCCTGGCCGGCGACCGTCTGCAGCTCAGGCCCGATGGGCCCGCCCGACTCGAGATGCCGGCGCTGTACCCCGAAACGATCGAGTTCGACCGCGTCCATGGAACGGCAGGCATCCGACCCGACCTCATCGATATTTCGGCCCTGGCGCTGGAGCATGCCGAACTCGAAATGATCATCGACGGCCGTGTTCAGCTCGGCGAGGAGTTGCCGATGCTGGATCTGGTGGTGGATCTTCCACGGCTGGAACCGGACTCGCCCAGGCGCTGGCTGCCGCAACGCGGGATCGGGCCGAATACCCGTAAATGGCTGGAAGAAGCGCTGCAGGAACTGGATTCGGCGCAGGCGGTCACGACGCTGTTCGGCAGGCCGACGACCTGGCCGAGTCACGTGCCCGACGGTGCGGTCAACAGCCGCATTTCATTTTCCGGTCTGCAGCTGGCCTACGCGCCAGGCTGGCCGGTCGCCGAGCAGGTCGCCGGAACCGTTGAATTTTCCGGCGAGTCCATGCACGCGGTGGTCGACTCCGGACGCGTGGCCGGTGTCGCGTTGCGGGCGCCGGAAATCCGGATTGCCGAGACGCGCAGTGCCGAAATCGAGCTGGACCTGGTCTCGATCGAAAGCGGCGCCGGCGACCTGTCGCGGCTGGCCCGTGCACTGCCCCTGGGGGATGCCGACAGGGCGTTGCAGACTCTTAAATGGAGCGGGCCGGCGACCGCCGAGGCGAGCGTATGGCTGCCGGTAAAGCATCGCGACGACTGGCGGCTGGCGGGTGCCATTCGTTTCGACGATACCGACATGACGGTGCGTGAGCCTGGAATTTCGCTGGCGAACATCTCCGGCCAGCTTCCGTTCACGCGCGAGCGCATGGGTCCGGCCACGCTGTCGGCACGAATGCTGGATGAGCCTGTGGCGTTGTCGCTGGATAGCTGGTTCCAGCCCGAGTTCAGCCTCGGCCTGCGTGGCCGCCTTCCGCTGAAGGGGTTGTTGCCGGCCGGCTGGAAATCGAGCCTGCAGGACGTGCTGCCGCTTATCGGCGGCAGCGCGGATTTCGATATGGAGTTGACCGGAAGCGGGGCCGGTGCCCGGAACGGTTTGCAGATGCGGATCGCATCCAGTCTCGAAGGGATAGCACTGGATCTTCCCATGCCGATGCAAAAGCCGGTCGCAGATGCCTGGCCTTTCGAACTGGTATTGCCGCTAGGGGAAGACCTGCGGCCGGCCCGGTTCCGGGTCGCAGACCGCTTTGCCGGTCGCTGGATGGTGACATCGGATTACTGGCAGCTGGGGCTCGGGCTGGGCGGTACGGAAGTCGATCTGCCGGTGGCCGAAAACTTCATTGTCGAGGGCAAGCTTTCGGCCCTGGAGATCGATCAGTGGCTGAGCTTGCTGGCCGCGGCTACCGAGCGCGGACTCAAGCCGGATACGAGCGAGTCGAATATCTCGGGCTGGCTGGATGTCACCGTCGATGACCTGCGCGTGCAACGGGACTCGCTGGGCGAAATGGTTTTGGCGCTGAATCGGGAGGACGACTACTGGCGCCTGAATGTTGCCGGCGAGCGCGGCCGCGGCAGTATACGTTTTCCGGCCTCCGGCGAGGCCGATCCTTCACTGGTGGTCGACATGCAGCATATCTTTTGGCCAGCATCCGGCCGTGACGCGTCCGCCGCGCCCGGCCTTCCGTCCAGCCTGGATCCACGCCGGCTTCCCGCGCTCGACGTCCTGATCAGGCAGTTCCAATGGGGTGATCTCGATCTCGGTGAGTTCCGACTGAATTCGCATCGAGATTCGCGTGGCCTGCAGATCGAACAGGTCTCCACTGCGCGCAAGGGCCTCGAACTCAACGGGTCCGGACAATGGCAATGGATCGACTCGCAGCCGCGCAGCGAGATGCGACTGCGGCTGGCCACCGACAATCTTGGCCAGACCTTGAAAGCGGCAGGTTTCGACATCGCGCTGCAACGCGGCCAGGCGGTGATCGAAATGGACGGCAAATGGCCCGGAAGCCCGATTGACCTCAGCCTGCAGCGCGTGGAGGGCAATCTGGAGCTGGTCGCGACCGACGGCGTGATCCCGGAAGCCGGACCGGGCGCCGGGCGCGTGCTGGGGCTGATCAGCCTGAATTCGATTCCACGCAGACTCCGGCTGGATTTCTCGGACGTTTTCGGTGAGGGTCTTGCGTTCGATCGCGTCGCGGGTCGATTCGAGCTTTCCGGTGGCATTGCCAGTACCGATGACCTGCGCATCGATGCGCCCGCCGCCGAGATCCGGATGCGCGGCCGGACGGATCTCGAGGAACGGACCTACGATCAGACAATGATCGTGCGCCCGGGCGTGGGTTCGGCACTGCCCGTGATCGGCGCGCTGGCCGGCGGACCGGTCGGCGCGGCCGCCGGGGCTGCGCTGCAGCAGATATTCTCCAAGCCGCTTGGCGGCATCTCGGAAGTGCGTTATTCGGTGACCGGCAGCTGGCAGGATCCGGTGATGGAACCTGTCGCGGTCGAGCCGGCCGGCGATGACAACGGTTGAATCGGGTCGGTCCGACCCGAATATCCCATCCACCAGAAAGGAATCCCTGACTCATGCTTGAATTGGCAACCCGCACCCTGCTGGACCCGGCCGGGATGAACAGTGCCGATCTCGAACGCGCCCTCGGCCGGCTGGTCGAGGGACGGGTGGATCTGGGCGATCTGTATTTTCAGCACCGCCAGAACGAGGGCTGGTCGCTGGAAGACGGAATCGTCAAGTCCGGCAGCTTCGCGATCGATCAAGGCGTCGGCGTGCGCGCGATTTCGGGGACCGGTACCGGATTCGCCTACGCCGATGCGATCAACATGCCCGCGCTGATGCAGGCGGCGGGCAATGCGCGCGCCATCGCGCGGGCCGGGCAGTCCGGAACGCTGCCGGTCGCCCGGCGGGTCGAGACGCCGGCGCTGTATGCCAGCGACAACCCCGTCGACGCGGTGGATTCGGCCAGCAAGGTGGACCTGCTCAGGACCATCGATTCGTACACGCGCTCGCTGGATCCGCGCATCACGCAGGTCAACGTTTCACTATCGTGCCAGCACGAATCGATTCTGGTCGCCGCCAGCGACGGGACGCTGGCCGGCGATGTCCGGCCGCTGATCCGGCTCGACGTGCGGGTGATCGCCGAACAGGGCGACAGACGCGAATCGGGCAACGCCGGGGGCGGTGGACGTTACGCCCTGGCCGGCCTGATGCGGCCCGAGGCGTGGCAGAAGTTTGCCGACGAGGCGGTCCGCCAGGCCCTGGTCAACCTCGAGGCGGTCGATGCGCCGGCCGGCTTCATGAAGGTCGTGCTCGGGCCCGGCTGGCCCGGGGTGCTGCTGCACGAGGCCATCGGCCATGGGCTGGAAGGCGATTTCCATCGCAAGGGCATTTCCGCCTTCGGCGGCCGCATGGGCGAACGGATCGCGACCGAGCATTGCACCGTGGTCGACGACGGCACGCTGGCCGACCGTCGTGGCTCGCTTTCGATCGACGACGAGGGCACGCCGGGTGCGCGCAACGTGCTGATCGAGAACGGCCGGCTGACCGGCTTGATGCAGGACAAGCTCAACGCTCGGGCGATGGGGGTCGCGCCGACCGGCAACGGCCGCCGCGAATCCTTTGCTCACTTGCCGCTGCCGCGCATGACCAACACCTACATGCTGCCCGGCGAACACGCGCCGGAGGACATCATCGCGTCGGTCGACGACGGCGTCTACGCAGTGAATTTCAACGGCGGCCAGGTCGACATCACGTCGGGAAAGTTCGTGTTCGTGGCGTCGGAGGCCTACCGCATCCGCAATGGCAAGCTGGGTCCGGCGCTGAAGGGGGCGACGCTGATCGGCAACGGGCCGGACGTGCTGACCCGCGTGGCCATGGTCGGCAACGACCTGGCGCTGGATTCCGGCGTCGGGGTCTGTGGCAAGGAGGGCCAGGGCGTGCCGGTCGGCGTCGGCCAGCCAACGCTGAGAATCGACGGGCTGACCGTGGGAGGCACGCAATGAGCGAAGCGCTGGATTTTCCCGCCGAGACGCGCGCGCCGTTGTTGCACGACCATGAGCGCGAGCGGGCCAAACTGGAAGACGCCGCCGGCCAGGTGCTGGCCCGGGCCCGCGCCGGCGGCGCGGATGCGGCCGAAGTGAGCGTGTCTTCAGGCCACGGACGCGACGTCACGGTTCGGCTCGGAGAAATCGACGTGCTGGAAGACGCGCGCGATCGCGGCGTTTCGGTCACCGTCTACATCGGTCGCGCAAGTGGCAGCGCATCCACCGGAGACCTCGGCGAGGAATCGCTGCGGCGTGCCGTGGATCAGGCATTGGCGATCGCCAGCCACACCCAGCCCGATCCGGCCGGTGGCCTGGCGCCGGCCGAACTGATGGCCGATCGTGTCGAGGACTTCGACCAGTGGCACCCGCTGGAACTCGACATGAACACGCTGATCGATCGCGCCCGGGCCATCGAACAGGCCGGACTTGACGCCGATGCGCGCGTAGACAATTCCGAGGGCGCCTCGGTCTCGGCGCATGCCGCGATCGGCGTCTACGCCAACAGCCACGGTTTCGTCGGCAGCGGCAAATCCACGCGTTTCGATCAGTCCTGCGTGCTGGTCGCACACGATGATTCGGGCATGCAGCGCGATTGGGACTGGGACGACCAGGGCCGCTACGATCGGCTTGCCAATCCCGAGGTTACGGGATCCAAGGCCGCCGAACGGGCCATCAGGCGGCTCGGTGCTCGAACTGCGCCTTCCGGGCGCGTGCCCGTGCTGTTCGCCAACGAAGTGGCGCTGGGCCTGATCCGGCACCTGGTCGGGGCTGTGTCCGGCGGCAACCTGTATCGTCGTTCCAGTTTTCTGCTGGAAGCCCGGGGCAAGAAAATCTTTCCCGACTGGGTCGACATCGTCGAGAATCCTCACCTGCCCGGCGCGCCGCGGTCGAGCTCGTTCGACGCCGAAGGCGTAGCCACCCGAAAAGCGCCCTTGATCGAGCGCGGCGTACTGCAGCGCTACGTGTTGGGCAGTTATTCGGCACGCAAGCTCGGGCTGCAGACCACTGCCAACGCCGGCGGCGTGCGCAACCTGATCTTTTCTCCCGGCCAGCGCAACTTCGAACAGCTCTTGGGCGAGATGGACCGCGGCCTGGTCGTGACCGAGGTCATGGGTCAGGGGGTGAACCTCGTCACCGGCGATTATTCGCGTGGTGCTTCGGGATTCTGGGTCGAAAACGGCAGCATCGCCTATCCGGTAGAGGAAATCACGATTGCCGGCAACCTGCGCGACATGTTCGCCGGGCTGGCCGCTGCCGGCAGCGACCTGGAGACGCGCCGGAACATCCAGGTGCCTTCCCTGCTGCTCGAGGCGATGACGGTAGCCGGCCAGGAAGAATAGCTTCGAGTATTTCGGTTTCCCGGCTGGCCATTCTCAGGTTCTGAGAACGCAGAATGCTGCAATGGCTCCATCGTCAATCGATGGAG
>JAGXKW010000002.1:55747-62184 GCA_018334995.1 Wenzhouxiangellaceae bacterium | reverse complement strand
CATCGATGAAGTCGCCAGGTTCAATACTTTCCGATCCTTCAATCAGGACGTTGCCGTCGATCTCGGGTGCGTCCCCGTAACTGCGGGCAATCACGGTATTGCCTTCGACGGCATCGACGACCACGGGTTCCATGCCGCCTACGCGCCGGGCAAGTCGGGACTGGCCGATCGCCTGCTGATGCCGCATGAAGCGGTGCCAGCGCTCTTCCTTGACCTCCTCGGGCACCGGGTCGGGCAGTTCGTTGGCCGCGGCTCCTGCGACTGGTGAGTACTTGAAGCAGCCGACGCGCTCGAGTTGCGCTGCGTCCAGCCAGTCCAGCAGGATCTGGAAGTCTTCCTCGGTTTCTCCGGGGTAGCCGACGATGAAAGTCGAGCGAATCACCAGGTGCGGGCATGCTTCGCGCCAGTTGCGGATACTTTCCAGGGTATTCTCGGCCGACGCCGGGCGGCGCATGGATTTGAGCACTCGCGGGCTGGCGTGCTGGAACGGAATGTCCAGGTAGGGAAGTACCCGACCCTCGGCCATCAGCGGAATGATCCGGTCGACATGCGGGTAGGGATAGACGTAGTGCAGCCGGATCCAGGCGTCGAGTTCGCCCAGTTCGCGCGCGAGGTCGTAGAGCCGGGTCTCGATTTCACGGCCTTTCCAGTAGTCGGCCCGATAGCGCGTGTCAACGCCGTAGGCGCTGGTATCCTGGCTGATCACCAGCAGTTCGCGCACGCCGCGCTCGACCAGGCGCTCGGCTTCCTCGAGCACCATCCCGATCGGCCGGCTGACCAGGTCGCCGCGCATGGCGGGAATGATGCAGAAACGGCAGCGATGGTTGCAGCCTTCGGAAATCTTCAGATACGCGTAATGTCCCGGCGTCAGCTTGAGTCCGCCCGGAGGCACCAGATCGAGGTAGGGGTCATGCGGGCGCGGCAGGTGCCGGTTGACCGCGCCGAGCACGGCCTCGGTCTGGTGCGGGCCACTGACGTCCAGTACCCGCGGGTGAATCGCCCGGATTTGCTCGGGCCTGGCGCCCATGCAACCGGTCACCAGCACGCGCCCGTTGCCGGTCAGCGCGTCGCCGATGGCCTCCAGCGACTCGGCCTTGGCCGAATCGATGAAACCACAGGTATTGACCACGACCAGGTCGGCCCGGGCATGGTCGTCGACAAGCCGATATCCCTGCTGCCTCAGGCCGGTCAGGATCTGCTCGGAGTCGACCAGCGCCTTGGGGCAGCCCAGGCTGACGAGGCCGACCGCGGGTGATTCGGATTCGGGGGGTGCGCTCATGAGCGCGTATTGTAGCCGGGGCCGCTCAGACGTGGTTCCGGGTCGCGTCGATCACTTCCCGCAGGCGCTCGATGCCGTCGAGCAGGCGCGGACCCGGGCGCCCCAGCCATGCCTCGCTGACGGCATGGATGTTTCCGTTGCGGATCGCCGGAACCTCCTGCCAGCCTTCGCGGCGGGCCACCACGTGCGGCCGGTACTTGTCCTCGCTGACGCCGCACCAGCTCATCACGATGGCTTCGGGACGCGCGGCGCGCGCCTGCTGGGGCGAGATTTCGAAGCTCTCGGCATCCACCTCGGCGAATGGATTCACGCCGCCGGCCAGCGCCAGCATTTCATTGACCCACGACTTGCGGCCCGGGCCGATGACGGGCTTGGGCCACCATTCGACGAGGACCGGTACGCGGTCACGTTCGTGATCTGCATGGCCCGGCGCGTCGAATCGTGCTGCCAGCGCCTCGGCGGACTCGCCGGCGTCCAGCGCGCGGCCGATGCGGCGGATGTCCTCGGCGACGTCGGCCAGCGAATGCGGGCGGGTCACCAGGTGGGGCAGCCCGGCGGCCCGGATGCGTTCCAGACAGCGCTCGTGGCCGGGCACGGTCAGCGAGGTGATGATCAGGTCGGGCTTCAGCGCCAGGACCTTCTCGATGTCGATGTCGAGATCTGCGCCGACCCGCGGCAGACGCGCTACCGTGTCGGGCGGATGGTCGCTGTGATCATCGACGCCGACCAGCCAGTCTTCCCGGCCCAGCGCGCACACGATTTCGGTATTCGAACAGGTGTGGGAGACGATCCGCATACCCGTAGTGTAATGCCGCCGGGCGGGTGGACTGTATTCCGCGGCGCTCCAGGCATGCACTTGAACGCCGGCACGAGGCCGGCGCGCGAAGCGCATTGATGGGTTCGTCGAACTTGCGGGTGGGGAGGTGATGATCTATATTCATCGCCACTTGACTCTGGACTCGAAAGTGGTGGCACAGGCGGCGGATCAAGCATCGGTGATTGGTCGCGAGTTCGGCAACGTCGTCATCGTCAAGGAATTGGGGAAAGGATCCATGGGCGGCGTCTACGTCGGATATCAGAAATCGCTCAAGCGCCAGGTGGCGGTCAAGCTGCTGCCCCGCCTTTCGGGCGAGTCCGGCCGCGCTCGGCGCCAGTTTCGCGACGAAGCCGAAACCGTTGCCGTGCTCAGCCACCCCTACATCGTTCCGATATTCGAAATGGGCGAGGACGAGGATTATTTCTTCCAGGTCATGCAGCTGATTCCCGGCGTGGATCTGGGCCGGATGATACTTAACCGGCTCAAGCATCCCGTTGCCGCCCGTCGACTGCTCGCGCCGGCCCGGGTGGTCGAGATCGTCTCCAAGGTGCTGGAAGGCCTCGGGTACGCGCATCGCGAAGGCGTCATCCACCAGGATATCAAGCCGGCCAACATCATGGTCGATGAAAGGGCGCATCGCCCGCTGATCGTCGACTTCGGCATTGCCAAGACCGCGCGCATGGAGTACTGGGGACGGGGCCTGGTCGTGGGCAGCGTGCTGTACCTGTCCCCCGAGCAGGCTGCCGCGCAGGAAACCGATCGAAGAAGCGACATCTATGCCATGGGGATGGTGTTGTTCGAGGCGCTGGCCGGACGGCTGCCGCTGCGCGAAGAAGAGGGCGAAAAACAGATTCTGCTGCGCAAGATCAAGCGACCTGAAACCCTGTTTGCGGGTGTTCCTTCGGATTGCTCGCCGCATATCGACGAGTCGATGGAAAAGATCATCCTAAAGGCGATCGCGCCGCGCCGCGAACAGCGGTTCAGCAGCTGCGAGGCGTTCCGGTCGGCATTGCTGCACTGGAAAGCTCCGGGCCTGCAATGAGTCCGCGGGCCGAAGCCGATTCCGGGTTGAGTCAGCGCCAGGCCGAGATCGTCGGTCGGCAATTCAACTCCGCAGTAACCAATACCAGCGCCTATGGCTCCGGCCATCCGGTCAGCGATCGGGCATACGCCACTTTTCTGGCCGGTCTTGCCGAATGCCTTGACGGCGTCGATTCGTTGACGCTCATGCTGGACCGCGGGTCGCTCTTTGTCGAGGATTACCCGGTCGATGCGAAATTCAACGCCAGCAGGCTGGTGATCCTGTTTCGCAAGCTGGGCCTCGAGTCGCTGACTTTTCTACGCGGGATCGACGTCGACGACCTCAAGTCCCTGATGTCGGTGTTGACCCGCCCGGATGACTTCGGTGACATCGTGGCGGTGCGGGATGAACTGGCACGCCGGAGCATCGAATCGATCCGGGTCAATCACGTGGTATTGCGCAAGTTCACCCGCGACGACGAGGTCATCGACCGGGAGGGCCTGGAGGAACTCACCGGTCTGGCAGAGCAGGCCGTGTCTTCGGGCAATGAAGCCGGCGCCGCAGCCGAATCATCCGATGCGCTCATGTCACGCCTCGAAAAAGTCTTTTCGATGCACGCGCTGATGCAACAACCGGAGCGCATGGCCGAAACCCTGTTGAAGACATCGACGGGCGCGGAGCCGATGCAGCAGGCTGGAATCGTGGACCAGATCAGAATGCTGGGTACCCGGATCGAACGTGGCGGCGGCGCCGAGAAAGACGAATCCTTTTCGCTGGATGAAGTGATGCACGCCCTCGCGCATGTGCGAGAAGAAGTTTCCCGCGGGTTGACGGGTCAGGAGGAGACGGCCCGGTTGCTGGCCGAAAGTGGGGGCGTGCTCAGCGAGCTCGATCAACTGACCTGCCGAACCGTGGTCTCGATCGTGCGGGATGAATACCGACAGGGCCGGGTCGCGGTAGAGCGGCTGGCACAGATCATCAGGCGCGTGCTGCCCGATTCGCGCGACCTCAAGCGCCTGCTGCCCATGCTCAAGCAGGCGTTGCTCGACGAAGGCATGCCGCTGGGCGACTACATCGAGTTCGTCAATCAGCTGACGGTCGAACTGCAAAGCGATCAAATGGTGAAGGTTCTGGAGCAGGGCGCCGACAGCATCGGCTTCTCGGTAGATGACCTGCTGCGCGAAATCAGGCGCGAGCCGGAAGAGGCCGCGCGCCTGATCGTGCTTGCCGCAGAGATGCGTCAATGCGGGAAATCCGACGAGACCACGCTCTCCAGTGCGTTGAGTGAATACATCGAACGGGTCAGCGATGGACTGGTTGACGCCGAACCGGAAGGCGACCGGTCCGACCAGCGCGAGAAGATCAGAAAAACCCGGCGCGAATTGGTCGACAAGGTTCGGGCCCAGGGGGTCCCCGACGCAGTCGCCGAACGGATGGAAGCCGACCTGGACGTACACCTGGACCTTTCGGCCAGTAGCTTCCATACCGGCCGGCTGGTGGAGCTGTTGAATCGAAGCGGGGCTGCAGATGACGCCGAGCTGGCCGAACAGCTTGTGGATATCGTTGAACGCGAACCCAATCTGAGCACCTTGGGCGATACGCTGCAGCGTGAACTCGGCAGTCATGGATATTCGGCCGAACGCATCGGTTCGATCTATAAAGAAACGCTGGCGCGCCTGCGGCGAAGGACCCGCGTCGACTTCATACCCGGGGCGGTCATGAGTCCGGTGGCCACGAACTATTTTCTGAAGCGCGAAATCGCCACGTGCATTCGTTATGACACGTTCTTTTCCTGCATCGCCCTGATGATCGCGCAGGTCCATGAAAGCGAGCACGACTGGCGTACGATCGGCACCGAAGAGATCGAGGCCCTGATGCCGGAGGTCTTCGATATTCTGCCGCCGCACCTGCGCGATCTCGATTTACTGGGTACGTTCGGTTCCAAGGATCGCAACATCCCGCTGGTCATCCTGCCCATGACCGACGAGACCGGGGCGGTTGCGGTGATGCAGCGGATGCTCGACGCACTAAAGACGGCGCACCTGGAGTTGGGCGGCAATGCCGTCAAGGTCAACGTGATCGGAACCGCGGCGCGCTTCGATCCCGAGCGAACCTCCGATGCCGGGTCCTTCGTCCAATGGCTCAAGGGCAGGTTGGCGACACAACTGGTCACGCAGCTCAGATCGTCCTGATCGCCTGCTCGATTCCGGTCCTGATGTTTCGTCGCGCCCGAGGCGGCGCGAAAGAATGACCCGTTCGATGCGGCCTTACGTGTTAAAAAATGCCCATGGGTCGCTGGCGTCCACCGCAACCGAAATCCAGTCCGTACATCACGGCCGCCGGGCTGGAGCGCCTGAGGGCGGAGCTGCAGCAACGCTGGAAGGATCGTCGGAAGGTCGTGGCGGCACTCAGCGCCGCGGCCGCCGAGGGGGACCGATCCGAGAATGCCGAATACATTTATCGCAAGAAGCAGCTGGGCGAGATGGACCGGCGCATTCGCTACCTCGGCAAGCGCATCGACGAGGTGCGGCCGGTCGGGTCGATACCGCCGGATCCCGATCGGGTCTTCTTCGGCGCCTGGGTGACCGTCGAAGACGCCGATGGCAGCGAGTCCACCTATCGCATTGTCGGCGCCGACGAGATCGATTCGGACAGGAACTGGATTTCGGTCGATTCGCCGTTGGCGCGAGGCCTGCTGGGCAAGTCGCTGGATGAAGAAGTGGTCGTCGAAACGCCTGCCGGACGCCGCACGCTGGTGATCGCGGCGGTGGATTACGGCGCCACAGAGCCCGACTCCTGACGCATCGGTTCCGGGGTGGCGAGCCGCCCGGTGCCCATCGGGCTTCGGGCGCCGGCTATCGCATTGCGCAGCGCCTTCGCGCGCGCCGAGGCATCGAGCTGCAGGCCGCCCCGGCTGCGCGTGATGCCCAGTCGAGCGATGGCCTCGCGATATCGGGGCTCGGCGCGCGCATCTATGGTTCGGTGGTATTCCTGCTGCCAGATTTCCGGCACGCTGAGTTCGCCAAGGATGTCGATCAGCCGTTCAGCGTTCCAGCGCCGGTGACGATCCATGCAGCATTCGTGAAATGCCGCCAGGGTCTTGTCGAGGGAATGCGCGTCCTCGGTTTCGGTTCGCAGCCGAGTGTCGATCCGCAGGAAGAATGCCGCGCCGGTCCAGTAAACGCGCTTCTGCGCACGCTCGTGCCACATTTTCGGGCTGAGCGAGCGCAGCGTCCAGCCCCGACCGCTGCGGTCCGATTCGCCGCGCTCGAAGCCGGCCAGCAGTTCTTCCCAGGCCTGTTGCTGCGAAATCACGCCGG
>JAGXKW010000002.1:53811-55126 GCA_018334995.1 Wenzhouxiangellaceae bacterium | reverse complement strand
CCGCGTTTGCGGTAGTCCTGCAGCACGCCGGCCGCGTCGCGCTGGAGAACGCCGGTCTCGACCGCAATGCCGCGACGGCCGAGCATGCCGATCCAGTCGCGCGTGCGCTCGCCCTCGTCGAAGCCGGTCACTTCGGCATCGTGCTTGGAAGCGCCGCAGACAACGCGCTTGACGCCGGACCACGGGATGGCCCCGAGGCACATGGCGCAGGGCTCGCAGGAGGTCGTCAACTCCACCGGAGCGAGATCGGCTTCGGCAAGGTTCCAGTTGCCCAGCGCTTTCTGCGCCAGGCTGAGCGCGACGATTTCGGCGTGTGCGCTCGAACACCAGTCGGGTTCGACGCGATTGACACCGATCGCGATCAGGCGGCCGTTCCCAACGCAACTGACCACCGCGCCGAACGGGCCGCCGGTGCCGGATTCCACGTTGCGGCGTGAAAGCTCGATCGCCAGGCGCATGCGCTCCTGCGGATCGGGCAGCAGGGTCGGAAGCTGTCCGGCCAGCGCCCGGCACCAGTCGGGTAGGGCGATGGCGAACGATTCCGGCGCTTTCATCGGCTGCTCCGTTGACGCGTGGCCTCGAACAGGGCGATGCCGCTGGCGACCGAGACGTTGAGGCTCTCGGTGCCGCCGCGCATCGGAATCCGTGCCAGCGCATCGCAGCGTTTGCGCGTGAGCGAGCGCAGCCCGTGTTCCTCCCCGCCCAGCACCAGCGCCAGCGGCCCGGTGAGGTCGGTGCTGTACAGGCTGGTGTCGGCTTCGCCGGCCAGCCCGATGCACCAGACGCCGGATTTCCGAAGGTGCTGAATCGTGCGCGCCAGGTTGGCGACTTCGACCAGTGAAACGATTTCCGCGGCGCCGGCGGCGGTCCGTCGCACGGTCGGGGTCATGCCTGCGGCGCGGTCTCGTGGGATGACCACGGCGTGTGCACCGGCTGCGGCAGCCGAGCGCATGCAGGCGCCGAGATTGTGCGGATCCTGGACCTGGTCGAGCAGCAGCAAAAGGGCGTCGGCGCCGGCGTGTTCGACGATTTCGTCGAGGTCGGCTTCCTGCAGCGGCTCGGCGACGCGGAATTCGGCCACGATGCCCTGGTGAGTTTCGCCTTCGGCAAGCCGGTCCAGCGCGGCCGGCTGCGCCTGCTGGATCGAAATTGCGTGACGTGCGGCCTTTTCCAGCAGCGCCTGGATGCGCGGTCCGCTGCCGGCCGACCACAGCTGGATGATGCGCTCGGGTTGGTGGGTCAGCAGTGCGTCGACGGCGTTGATTCCGCAGGCTCGTTCGCGCTTCATGGCTTGGCGTTGCCTTTTCCTTTTCCT
>JAGXKW010000002.1:37752-53783 GCA_018334995.1 Wenzhouxiangellaceae bacterium | reverse complement strand
GGCTCTTGCCCCGGCCGCCGCGCCTGGATTTCCCCGATTTCTTGCCCCGGCCGCCGGCACGTTTTTCGGGCGTGTCGTCCTCGCGTTCGCCGGCGATGCGGAAGTCGATCTTGCGTTCGTCGACGCTGACCGACATCACTTCGACGCGAACCGGATCGGCCAGGCGGTAACGCAGCCCGCGCCGTTCGCCGGTCAGGACCCGTCCGACCGGATCGAAGTGGTAGTAGTCATTGGGCAGCGAGGTCACGTGCACCAGTCCGCTGACGCCCATCTCGATGATTTCGACGAATACCCCGAAGCCGGTGACGCCGGTAATGACCCCTTCGAGCTCGTCGCCGATATGGCGCTGCATGTACTGGCATTTCAGGCGTTCGTCCACTTCCCGGCTGGCGTCCTCGGCACGTCGTTCCAGCCACGAGCATTCGCGGCCGAATTCGGTCATGCGCTTGGCCGAATACGGGTACTCGCCTTTCGGCTTCTTGCGCAGATGGTGCTTGAGCGCGCGGTGCAGCAGCAGGTCGGGGTAGCGCCGGATCGGCGAAGTGAAATGTGCATAGGCATCCAACGCCAGCCCGAAGTGTCCGTTGTTCTCGGGCTGGTAGACCGCCAGCGCGAGGCTGCGCAACAGGACTGCGTCGACCAGCGGGGCGAGCGGTGTCTCGCGTGCCTTCTTCTGAATGCGCGTAAGGTCGGCCGGTTCGGGCTCGTCCTTCCAATTGACCCCTATGCCATGGGCCGACAGGAAAGCTTCGAGTTCGGCCAGCTTGTCCGGTGGTGGCACGTCATGGACGCGGAACAGCGTCGGCAGCCCATTCTTCTCGGCCGTGCGCGCGGCCTCGACGTTGGCGGCGATCATGCATTCCTCGATCAGCCGGTGGGCGTCGTGGCGGGTGCGGCGCTGCAACTGCTCGACCCGGCCTTCGGCGTCGAAAACGAACACTACCTCGCTGGAATCGAAATCGATCGCGCCGCGTTTGGCGCGGCGGCGTGCGAGCAGGCGGTAGACCTCGAACAGGCAATCCAGGTTGGCGCGCACGTGGCCGTAGCGCTCGTTCAACTGCTCGTCGCCGCGCTCGATCATGTTGCGGACCTGGTCGTAGGTCATGCGCGCCGCCGAGCGCATCACGGCTTCGAAGAACCGGCTGCCGGTCACCTTGCCGTCAGCGGCAACCTGCATTTCGCACGCCAGTACCAGGCGATCGACCTCGGGGTTGAGCGAGCAAAGACCATTTGAAAGCGCCTCGGGCAGCATGGGCACGACGCGGTCGGGAAAATAGGTCGACGTGCCCCGGCTCTGGGCCTCGTCGTCCAGCGGCGTGCCGGGCTCGACGTACTCGCCGACGTCGGCGATGGCCACGATCAGCCGGAAGCCTTCGCCGTCGGCCTCGGCATGGACGGCATCATCGAAATCGCGCGCATCGGCGCCGTCGATGGTGATCAGCGGCATATCGCGCAGGTCGGTTCGCCGGGCCGCGATGGCCGGGTCGATCTCGGCCCCGCAGTCTTCGGCCTGCTGTTCGACCGCGGCCGGGAATTCGGCCGGCAGCTGATGGTTGAAGATCGCGATCTGCGTGGCCATGCCCGGTTCGTCGGCGTGGCCCAGCACCGCGATGATCTCGCCGACCGGGCCGCGGCTCATGGCCGGCGGACTGGTGACACGCGCGACCACGATCCGGCCGGGCTTCGCGTCCGACTTCGATGCATCGGGAATCAGCACGTCGTGGGTCAGCTTGGGATCGTCGGGCACCACCTGGGCGACCCCGCCTTCGGCGACGAAACGTCCCACGATTTGCTGGTGGGCGCGCTCGATGACTTCGACGATCTGGCCTTCCTTGCGACCCCGACGGTCCACGCCGCTGACGGCGGCCAGCACCCGGTCGCCGTGGAACACCTGGCGCATCTGGCGCGGGGCCAGGAACAGGTCGTCGCCGTCTTCGTCGGGAATCACGAAGCCGAATCCGTCGGCGTGCGCGCTGATTCGGCCCTTGATCAGGTCCATGTTCCTGGCCAGGCCGTAGGCGGCGCGACGGTTGCGCACGACCTTGCCCTGGCGGATCAACTCCTGCAAAAGCGGCTTTATCAGCCGGTCGGACTCGGCGTGGTCCAGGCCGAAGTCGTCGGATAACTGGCGACGCGTGATCGGGTGGCCGGCTTCTTCCAGACGGGCGAGGATTGTTTCAAGAGTGGGTTGCAAGATATTGAGTTACTTGTTTGAAAGTGCCATGGTATTGTACCGTCTGCGCCGCCCCGGCCAAGCACGGGACACGCATGCATTCGCCGGGGCAGCCGTCCTGCGGTACATCCAGTGCCCGGCAAGCCGGTATTTTTTATCGCAGCACTGCCCAGTTGGTTTTGATACGGATCGTCGATGCTCAAGTCCAGGTTTTCCTCTTTCCGCAGATTTCTGGCCCCCGCTTGCGTCGCCGTGATGTCGCTCGCCGCCAGCGGTTGCGCCATCCATCAGCAGCAGGTCGATGACCAGCAGCAGGCCGATCGATCATTCGAAACACCCGAATCTCCCGAACGACAGCGCGAACCTTCGCCGTCCGATCCGTTCGCGGCCATCGATTCGGCTTTCGAGCGGCTCACGCCGGCCGGTTTGCCGGTGCGTGAGAGCGGACCGGAGGCCGGATCGGAACTCATCTGGCCCCGGCTAATGGCGCGCTTTCGCATCGCCAGTTGCCCCGAAGACAGCAGTGCCGCGCGCTGGGCCGACTGGTACGCCGACAATGCGGAGTACATGCAGCGGGTGCTCAACCGGGCGCAGCCCTGGATGCACCATATCGTCAACGAGATCGAAGCACGCGACCTGCCCGGTGAACTGGCGCTGCTGCCGGTCGTGGAAAGCGCATTCGACCCGTTCGCCTATTCGCACGGCCGTGCAGCGGGACCGTGGCAGTTTCTCAGCGGTACGGCGCGTGATTTCGGAATCACCATCAACGACTGGTACGACGGCCGGCGCGATTTCGTGGCCGCGACCGCCGCGGCGCTGGATTACCTGGAATACCTGGGCGAGTTGTTCGACGGTGACTGGGCGCTGGCACTTGCCGCCTACAACGCCGGCCAGGGCCGGGTCGGGCGCGCGATCCGGCGCAACGCCGCTCGCGGGCTGGGCACCGAATGGCACGAACTGCCGCTGCCGCGCGAAACGCTGAACTACGTGCCCAAGCTGAAAGGCCTGGGCTGCCTGTTCCGTGATTCAACCCGGTACGCGTTCGTGCTGCCGGCGCTGGAGGACCGCCCGCACGTCGCCAGGATCGATGTCGACGGAACGGTCGACCTCGTCGCGCTGGCGCTGGCGGCGGAGCTGGATCTGGCCGAACTGGTCACGCTCAATGCCGGGCTGAATCGTCACCTGATGCCGCCTTCGGGCGCAGCCGACCTGATCGTGCCGCTAGCGGCCGCCGAGCGGGTCGAGCAGGCGCTGGCTGTCCTGCCGGCGCCGGCACCGATCCCCTCGCGCCAGGTTCGCATCGAACGTGGTGACTCGCTGTCGGTGCTGGCCCGTCGGCACGGCACCTCGGTCGACGAGTTGAAGCGCGTCAACAACCTGTCCGGCTCGCGCCTGATTGCCGGCCAGACGTTGGCGCTGCCGGGCAAGCCCGGCGACGCGGAGCCCCAGGGAGACGAACGCTACCGGCAGGTTTATCGTGAACTGACCGCGCTTCAGCAGCAGCTGCTGCCTACCGATCGTTTCATCCACCGGGTGCGCTCCGGCGAGAGCCTGTGGGTGATCGCACGGCGCTACGGCGTCAGCGTGCGCGACCTGCAGCGCATGAACGGGCTGGCCGGCACGACCATGATCCGGCCCGGCCAGCGGCTGGTGATCGAAACCGACCGCGCGGTGAGCGCACCGTTGCAGCGCAGCGAGCGTTACGTGGTCCGCCAGGGCGATTCGCTGTGGTTGATCTCGCGCCGTCAGCGCGTCGGACTGGACGAGCTGATGCGCTGGAATGACCTCGATGCCGACAGCGTGCTGCGGCCGGGACAGGAACTGGTCATCCGGGGCGGCAGCGATGCTTGAACCGCGGAGGCGTCGACAGGCCGTGCACGGCCACCTGGCCTCGGGGCCGATCGCGAAGGCAATGTTGCGCCTGCGTCGCGTTGCCAAGGCATTTCTGGTTGCGCCGTTGTTGTTCCTGGCGGCCGCGAGCGCGCCCGGGCATGCCGAGTCCGGGCCCCTGGTCGAGCTGTCGGGTCAGGCAGTTCAGGGCGGACTGATCGTAGGCCGCGTGCCCGCCGGCGTCGAAATCGAACTGGACGGCGCGCCACTGCAGCACGCGGACGACGGTTATTTCCTGGTCGGATTCGGCCGCGACGAAACCGAAGCCCGTCGGCTGACGGTGCGCGGTCCGGATGGTCGAAGCGAGAGCCGGAAACTGAAGCCGGAACCGCGGGAGTTCGATATCCAGCGCATCGACGGGTTGCCGCCCAGCCAGGTCACGCCGGATCCTGAATCGCTGGAACGCATTCGCAGGGAAGCGGCGCAGGTGCGCCGGGCGCGCGCGCGGATCGACCGGCGAATCGACTTCGCCGGGGGATTCATCTGGCCGGTCGAGGGACCCATCACGGGCGTCTACGGTTCGCAGCGCATCCTGAACGGCGAGCCGCGCAGTCCGCACTGGGGCGTGGACGTGGCCGCACCCACGGGCACCCCGGTGATCGCGCCGGCGGCCGGTCTGATCACGCTGGCGCATCCCGGCATGTATTTTTCCGGCGGTACGCTGCTGCTGGATCACGGGCTGGGCCTGAGCTCGGCCTTTCTGCATCTCGACGAAATCCTGGTCGAAACCGGCCAGCAGGTCGAGCAGGGCGAAGTGATCGCCCGGGTGGGCGCGACCGGCCGCGTGACCGGCGCGCACCTGGATTGGCGCATGAATCTCGGCGACACGCGGATCGATCCGGAAACGCTGATGGACGGGCGCCCGCAGGCCGCCGGCCCGGCTTCGGAATAGGCGCATGCCAGGCGGCTGGGGTCAGTTGTATTTCCTTGTCGTGTTCGGCATTGTCGTCTTGCTGACGAGCGCCGGCTGTGCCGTTTCCGACCAACGGGAAGACGGCGCGCCGACGATAGATGCGGCAGAGCGCGTGGCGCAGGTGCTCTCGGGCAGCTACGCGGGTACGGCGGTGCGGGCCGATGGCGACGCGGCATCCGGTCGGCTGACGCGGCTCGAGGCGCGCGTCGAGCGTGTTTCCATGGAAGGTGTTTCGGTCAGGCTGGAGCAGCGAACGGATGGCCGCGAGGCCCGAAACTTCAGGCTGATTCTCAGACCGACTGCGCTGGCCACGCGCCTGGAGGGATCGTTTTCTCCTTTGGGGCCGCAGGACAAACCGGTTGGCACCTGCCCGCTGGAAGTTTCGGTGCGAAGCGGCGGTTTCGTCGCCCGCACCAGCGCTGCGACCTGTCGCTTCGGTCGGGACGGTGCAGCCGCCGCGCTGGTCAAGGAGATCGCCCATGATGGTGAGCGCCTGGTCATCGGCGATCGTGTCCTGGATCCGGGCACCGAGGAAGCCCGGACGCCGGATCGGGTTCTGGAACTCGAGCGCGTCCGCCGGTTCGTCGGCTGGGCCGGCGTTCGTGATACGGGCGAATCCTGGCGCGTGGCCGAAAGTGTAGAACTGCAATCCGATGGCGTCGAACTGGCGCCCGAGGACGCCGGCGGCATGACGCTGGCCGTCGTACTAGAACTGGCACCCCATCGGGTGCGCGAAGATCAGTCGCCGGTTCTGCGACTGCGCGTGTTCGACCGCGAAAGCGGCGAGCTGCTGGGCCAGTCCTGGGCCGATTCGGCCGCCACCCGGATCGGCGTGGCGCTGCCCGACGTGCAGGTCGGGCTTCGGCTGAGCGATTCGCGCTGATCCCGTGATTTGACCGATTCGCCACCGCGACTGGAGGTCGAGCCCGGATCGGGCCGGCACCCGGCGAAGACTGCCGAATTCTTGCGAAAAAAGCCCGATTGCAGGGACATCGGATCCGCGGCCGGGCAAGTTGTGGGTGACGCTCCGCGCCGCCGAAGGGCGTGCAAATCATCACGCGATGCAGGATTCGCTGAAGTCTTTGCTGCGCTGAGTTTTCCGGCGGCCATTTTTGTTGCTATAATTCGCGGCTACCTGCGTTGCAGGCCTTGCTCCACGACGGACGCGGGCGGTCCAGGCCGACCGCATTCGATCGGGGGCTTTCCCGACCGGCTTTGCCGGTTGGTAAATCCAAGAGGAGAACCTGAAGTTGAGACACTACGAAATCGTGTTTCTGGTCCACCCTGACCAGAGCGAGCAGGTCCCGGGCATGCTCGAGCGCTACAGGTCGCTGGTCGAATCGAAAGGCGGCAAAGTGCATCGTTCAGAAGACTGGGGCCGCCTGCAGCTGGCCTACACCATCGCCAAGCTGCACAAGGCGCACTACCTGCTGCTGAATGTCGAATGCGACGCGGAGACGCTCGAAGAACTGGAAAGCATCTTCCGGTTCAACGACGCGATCCTGCGTCATCTCACGGTACGCCGCAGTGAAGCCGTCACCGACCCTTCCATCATGCTCAAGCGCAAGGAAGAGAAGGACGAACGGGAATCGCGCCGGAGCCGGCCGCAGGAAGAATCCACCGCCAGCAGTGCCAGCACTGCCAGCAGCAGCGGCGGTGATGGCGACAGCAATGATTCGGGCGCCGACGCGAGCGAATCCGAAAAAGCATCCGAGGAGGCTTGAGAACAATGGCCAAATTTTTCAGACGCCGCAAGTACTGCCGTTTCACGGTGGAAGGCATTACCGAGGTCGATTACAAGGACGTCGATCTGCTCAAGGATTTCGTCGGCGAGACCGGCAAGATCATTCCCAGCCGGATCACCGGCACCAAGGCGCGTTATCAGCGACAGCTCTCGACTGCGGTCAAGCGGGCCCGCTACCTGGCGCTGTTGCCGTATACCGATAATCACTGAGGTCTGTCATGGAACTGATTCTTCTGGAAAAGGTGCACAACCTGGGCGACCTCGGCGATACCGTCGACGTCAAGCCGGGCTACGGGCGCAACTTCCTGCTGCCGCGTGGCAAGGCCGTGCCGGCCACCCGTCAAAACAAGCAGAAATTCGAAGCCGAGCGGGACGAGCTGCAGCGACAGGCCGGCGAGAAGCTGGCCAGCGCCGAAGCGCGGCGCGATGCGATCGATGAACTCGGCAGCATCACGTTTACCGTCAACGTATCGCCCGAAGGGCGTCTGTACGGCTCGATCAGCGCTCGTGAGATCGCCGACAGGCTCACCGAGATGGGCTACCCGGTGGAAAAAGCCGAGGTGGATCAGCCGGAAGGGCCGATTCGCGAGACGGGCGAATACACGGTGGGACTGATTCTGCACGCCGATGTGATCACCGAGCTCAAGGTCGAGGTGGTCGCCGAGAGCGCCTGACTCCGACCGTTCGTGGCGGCTCGCTCTGCGGGCCGCCCCTGAATTCCTGCCGGGCGGTCATTCGATATACTGAATTGAAACGATTGGCCGAGACGCCCGGTTGTCGATGCCGGCCGCGACCGTCCGACTCAAAGCAACCGCAACGGGAAGCCTAGTTGGCAGAATCTCGCATCACACAGCTGAATCCGGTGCGTCAGCCGCCCAATTCCATGGAGGCGGAGCAAACTCTGCTGGGCGCCCTGATGCTTTCCGAGCATGCCTGGGACAAAGTGGCCGACCAGCTGACCGAGGGCGATTTCTACCGCGAAACCCATCGCCTGATCTTTCGCGCCATCGGTGAACTGCAGGGCGACCATCAGCCCAGCGACGCCGTGACCGTGGCCGACTGGTTCGCGCGTAACGACCTCCTGGACCGCGTCGAAGGCGGGGCCTATGTGACCATGCTGGCCAACGACACGCCGGGCACGGCCAACATACTCGGTTACGCCGAGATCGTGCGCGAGAAGTCCATCCTGCGCCAGCTCATCGAGATCGGCACCGAGGTTTCCGATTCGGCGCTGAATCCATCCGGCATCTCCAGCAAGGAGCTGCTGGAAACCGCCGAGCAGAAGATGTATTCGATTGCCGAGCAGGGCATGCGCGCCGGCAACAGCTACCAGCACGTCAAGGACGTGATGTCGCGCGCGCTGGACCGGCTCAACGAACTGCAGGACAACGCCGGCGACATCACCGGCGTGCCTTCGGGATTCATCGAGCTGGACAAGCGTACTGCGGGCCTGCAGCCCACCGACCTGATCATCGTCGCCGGCCGTCCAGCCATGGGCAAGACCAGCTTCGCGATGAATATCGCGGCCAGTGCGGCGATCAAGGCCAAGGTGCCGGTAGCGGTATTCTCGATGGAAATGTCGGACCTGCAACTGGTGCTGCGCCTGTTCTCGTCGTGGGGCCGGATCGACCAGAACAAGCTCAGGACGGGCAAGCTGGACGCACCCGATTACGCCAACCTGCAGTCGGCGATGAACGTGCTCAAGAAAGCCGACATTTTCATCGACGAGACGCCGGCGCTTTCACCTACCGAGCTCCGTGCGCGCGCCCGGCGGATGAAGCGCGAGCACGACATCGGCATGATCCTGATCGACTACATGCAGCTGATGCAGGTGCCGGGCAACAAGGAAAATCGTGCCACCGAGATCGGCGAGATCTCCAGGGGCCTCAAGGCCCTGGCCAAGGAGCTGAAGGTGCCGGTGATCGCGCTTTCGCAGCTCAACCGCGCGCTGGAGCAGCGGCCGAACAAGCGCCCGGTGATGGCCGATCTGCGCGAATCCGGTTCGATCGAGCAGGATGCCGACATGATCCTGTTCATATATCGCGATGAGGTCTACAACGAGGACTCTCCGGACAAGGGCAAGGCTGAAATCATCATCGGCAAGCACCGCAATGGCGCAACGGGCGACTTCATGCTGCATTTCGAGGGCGAGTACCTGCGCTTCCGCGACTACGTCGAGGACCGGTATGGAATAGACGACCACGCCTGATGCCTTCAGGAATAAAGCGACCAGACCACCATCCGACAAAGCGACCGACCATGAATACTCGAACCGAATCCGACAGCATGGGCGAGCTCGATGTGCCCGTGGACGCCCTTTGGGGTGCTCAGACCCAGCGCGCGGTGAACAATTTCCCGATCTCGGGTCAACCGATGCCGGAAACCTTCATTCGTTCTTTGGGCCGGGTCAAGCTGGCCTGCGCCCGCGCCAACCAGGCGCTGGGGTTGATGGACGACGACATCGCCAGTGCGATCATCGAGGCGGCTGAAAAGGTCATCGCCGGCGAAGTCGGCGACCAATTTCCGATCGACATCTACCAGACCGGTTCGGGCACCAGCACCAACATGAACGCCAACGAGGTGATCGCGCACCTGGCCGCCAAGTCCGGGCAAGAGGTGCATCCAAACGATCACGTCAACATGTCGCAGAGTTCCAATGACGTGATTCCGACCACCATCCAGGTCTCGGGATGCCTGGGGGTCAGGGATGAACTGCTGCCTGCGCTGGATCAGCTGGAAAAGGCCATCCGGAAAAAGGCCGCGGCGCTCAGCGCGACGGTCAAGACCGGGCGCACCCACCTGATGGACGCAATGCCGGTGACCTTTGGCCAGGAACTGGGCGCATGGGCCAGCCAGATCGCCTCGTGCCGCGCCCGTCTGAACGCTTCGCTGGAGCGACTGAAGGCGCTGCCACAGGGCGGCACGGCCGTCGGCACGGGCATCAACGCGCCGGCCGAGTTCGGTACCCAGGTCGCCCGGCACCTGGCCGAATTGACCGGCTTCGGCTTCGAGTCGGCCGACGACAAGTTCGAGGGCATCGCCGCCCAGGACGGCGCGGTCGAGCTTTCAGGCCAGATGAAGACGCTGGCCGCGGTGCTCATGAAGATTGCCAACGACCTGCGCTGGATGAATTCCGGGCCGCTGGCCGGTCTCGGCGAGATCGAGCTGGAGGCGTTGCAGCCCGGCAGTTCCATCATGCCGGGCAAGGTCAATCCGGTAATCCCGGAGGCCACCTGCATGGTGGCCGCGCGCGTGATCGGCAACGATACGACCATCACGATCGGCGGTCAGTCGGGTAACTTCCAGCTCAACGTGATGCTGCCGGTCGTCGGGGCCACGCTGCTGGAAAGCATTCAACTGCTGAGCAACGTCAGCCGTCTGCTGGCCGACAAGGCGATCGCGACCTTCAAGGTGCGCGAAGAGAACATCAGGACCGCACTTGATCGCAACCCCATCCTGGTCACGGCATTGAACCGCGCGATCGGCTATGAAAAGGGCGCGGCGACGGCCAAGCAGGCCTACAAGGAAGGCCGGCCGATCGTCGATGTTGCCATGGAAACGACCGGCATGAGCCGCGAGGAGCTCGAAAAGCTGCTCGACCCGCTGGTGCTCGCCCGCGGCGGGGTTCCGGAGTAGCCGCCATGGAATTGCCACAAGGAAAAGGCCTACAGGAAACCTTTGCGCCGCACAACGCCTGTTTCGGCTGCGGCCCGGCGAACGAGAAGGGTCTTCGCATCCGCTCGATCCCCGAGGACGATCACGTGGTCTGCCACTGGACCCCCGAGCCGCACCACGAAGCCTTCCCCGGTGTGCTCAACGGAGGAATCATCGGCGCGATACTGGATTGTCACTGCAACTGGACTGCGGCCTGGCACCTGATGACCACGCGCGGGCTCGAAACGCCGCCGTGTACCGTTACGATGGAGTTCACCGTCAAGCTCCGGCGCCCGACGCCGTCGGACACCGAGCTGAAGCTCATCGCCCGCCCGACCGAAGTCGACGGCGATGTCGTGACGGTGGAATCCGAGCTGTATGCCGCCGACAAGCTTTGCGACCGGTGCACCGGCCGGTTCGTTGCGGTCGGTCCTGGCCATCCCGCGTATCATCGATGGTAAGCGGGTGGTAGCGCAGCGATGAACCGATCCGAAATGGCTGACTGGCAGCGGCTCGTGGAGCGCCAGATCGCCGAAATGAGCGAATTGAGCGAAGAATCGCGCGAGTCGCAGGCGCCGGTCGAACTCGATCAGACGCGCCAGGGGCGCCTGTCGCGAATGGATGCGATGCAGGGCCAGGCCATGGCCCAGGCCACCGACGCACGAAGGCGCCGGCAGATCGCCGCCCTCAAGGCTGCCCTGACGCGCATCGAAAACGGCGAATTCGGCCAGTGCACGGAGTGCGGCGAGGAAATCGCCACCGCCAGGTTGAAATCGAATCCCGCGATCATGCTGTGCATCGACTGCGCCAATGCCCGGGAGCGGGGTTAGTCGCCGGTTTCAAGACCCCGGAAGGAAGTCTCGCGGAGGGCCAATGAATTTCTTGAGGTTGTTGCCGGTCATCTTGAGTTGTGCCCTGATGGCGGCACATTTCTATCGTGCAGATTTACCGCTGCTGGTCGCGACTTCCGTGTTCCTGCCGCTGCTGCTTTTCCTGCGCAGGCGCTGGGTGCCGCATCTGTTCCAGGTGTTGCTGGTGCTGGGCGCGCTCGAATGGATGCGCACCCTGTACATGCTGGCTGTGATGCGTGTCGAGTTCGACCAGCCATGGGGCAGGCTGGCCGTGATCCTGGGCGCCGTCGCGCTTTTCACGGCGCTGTCCGGCCTGGTCTTCAAGGCGCGGTCCCTGCGGACCTACTATCGTCGACCGGCTGCCGAATGACAGCGGCTTGGCGCTACTCGCGCGGCACCAGGTATTTCAGGTAGACGTCCGGATCCGGTCGCAGGCGGTAATTCTCGGCCACTTCGATGAATCTGATCGTGCCTTCGGCATCGATCACGATGACGGTTGGAAGCGCTGCGTCGGCGGGATAGCCCAACGCTTCCAGTCCGGCCGGCGCGGCTCCGGGCGCGTCGATGCCCAGTTGTTCCGCCACCCGGTTGCCCGGGTCGCGCAGAAATTTCGCGGGGAGCGAGAATTGTCGGGCGATTTCGCGCGTATGCTTCTGCGACTGGCTGCTGATGAACCATACGCGCGCGTCATGGCGCGCCACCTTGCGCCAGGCTGCAGCCAGCTCGCGGATCTGGGCGGTACAAAGCGGGCACCAGTTGCCGCGGTAGAACAGCAGCACGGCGTTGTGGCCGCGCAGGGCGTCCGTGCAGATTTCGCTGCCGTCGGCGTCGATCAGCGTGAACTCGGGTAGACGCTCGCCGGGCACCGGCGCGTCGATGCCCGGTGCAGGCTGGCGCGAGTACCAGGCCACGTAAGCCAGCCAGCCGGCCAGGGCGGCCACGCCGCCCGCCAGATATGGCTGGAGATCGTCACCGTAACGATAAACCGCCATCATCGAGACGACGGCACCCAGCCCGGACAGTACCGAGACGATGACGGGGTGCGCCTCGGTGCGCGCGGGTCGCGCACTGGCCAGCCATACGAAAAATGTCAGCGGCGCGACTGCGGCCAGGAACATGCCGGCCGGGGCCGTCCATGGCACCGGGCGCGTCAGGCCGTAAAGTCCGAAGACGATCAGCGCGGCCAGCAGCATCAGATACAACGAAATGAACCAGCGTTTCATGATTGCTCCTGCGATGGATTCGTCCATCGAGCGGCGGGTTGAACGACACCCATTGTGGCCGAGAAAGGATGTCGTGTCAGGCGCGGCCGGGACGTTCAGTCGAACAGGCGCCGGCGGGCCTCTTCGAGCCCCTGCGCGTGCCTCGCGATGTCCGCCCAGGGATCGTTCATCTGGCCCAGGCGGCGGAAAATATTGCGGATATTGTATTTCTGCGGGTCAAGGTCGTCCTGGTTGACCTCATCCCAGTCGAGCGGCGCGGCAACCGGCGCGCCCGGTCGTGCGCGGACCGCGTAGGGCGCGACCGACGTCTGGCCGTAGGCGTTGCGCAGGTCATCCAGGAACACGCGTTTTCCGCGCTTGTTCTTGCGCTGCTCGACTGTCATCAAGTCCGGGTGCTGATCGACCAGTTCCCGGCAGACGCGGTGGCTGAATTCGCGGACCTGCTCGAATTCGAGGCTGCGATCCAGGGGCACCAATACGTGCAGTCCGCGTGAGCCGGTGGTCTGTACGAAGGAACTCAGCTTCATCTCGCCGAGGAACTTCTCGAGGTGGCGGGCGGTCTCCCGGACCTTGTCGAAATCTTCGTCGGACGGATCGAGATCGAAGATCATCCGGTCCGGATAGTCGGGGCGGTCAATGCGCGAAAGCGACAGGTGCGGTGTGATGCAGGCCTGATCGGCCAGGTAGACCAGGGTCGCGGCGTCGTTGGCGACCACGTGGGTCACTTCGCCGTCCTTCTTCGGCAGGGACTTGCGTTCGATCCATTCGGGAAAGTGATCACCGATGTTCTTCTGGAAGAAGCCCTTGTCGTCGATCCCGTCCGGGTAGCGGTGCATGCTCAGCGCGCGGTCGCGATAATGGCGCAGTGCAACGCCGGAGATTTTTCGATAATACTCGGCCAGCTCGAGCTTGGTGATGTCGGGTGATCTGAACAGCAGCTTGTCGGGATGACCGATCTCGATTTCATGGCCGTCGACCCGGATTACGCCTTCGTCCGCTCGCTCAGTCATCGGGCCGCTCCCGGGTCACTTCGCGTGGCTTCTTGTCTCGCCGCAGCCCCAGGAAGCGCGGATGGCGGAGTTTGCCGTCGTCGGTCCATTCGGTAAAGCCGAACTCACCCACGAAGCGTGGCTGGACCCAGGTGATATTCTTCCCGGACGGCCCGTCGGCGAACGGGCACTCGTCGACTTTGTGCTTGTCGAGCCTGGTGCGGAATTCGGTTAGAAATTCATCGTCGTAGCCGGTGCCGACCTTGCCGGCGTAGCACAGGCGCTCGCCGTCACCGTCGTCACGCTTGTCTTGACAATAGTAGCCAACGAGGAGTGCGCCAAATCCCTTTCGCTCGCCTTTCGGCTCGGTAAAGCCGGCAATAACCAGTTCCTGGCCGTTTTCGCACTTGAACTTCAGCCAGTCGCGTGATCGACTGTGGTGATAAGGGGAGTCGGCCCGCTTGGCGATGACGCCCTCCCAACCCTTGGCGCAGGCTTCTTCAAAGTACGCCTCGCCGTCTTCGTTGCGATGGGGAGTGAAGTGCAGCGGTTTGTCGAACTGGAATAATCGCCGGAGCAGTTGCTTGCGCGTTCTTAGCGGAAGGGCGTCCAGGTCGTGGCCGTCGACATGCAGCAGATCGAAGACGTAGAAGTGGATTGCGACGTCTGACGATCGTGCCTCTTTCTGCCTGGTGATCTTCATCCGCTGTTGCAGGCGCGAAAAGCTGCTGACGCCGTCCTTGAACGCAACCACCTCGCCGTCGATGACAAAATCGGTGCAATCCTGGTCAAGGCAGGCTTCGACCAGTTCCGGATACGTATCGTTGGCCTGCTTGCGGTTGCGGGTCATCAATCGGACGTCCCCGCCGTCGCGAAACAGCAATAACCGCTCGCCGTCGAGCTTGCGCTCGTAGATCCAGTCGGGATCCGAAAAGCGCTTGTCGGTGAGCGTGGCCAGCATCGGCGACATCCATTTCGGATGGCCGGACTTTTTCAGGTCGTCGCGTTCTTCCTGCGTCAGAGCCTCTCGCCAGTCGCTCATTCGTCGTTCCCGCCTTCATCATTGGCGACCTGCTTCATGGTGCGGTCGCTTTTCACCGATTTCTGTTCGGTGGACACAGGATTGCGCCGGGCGTCGGCGTGTTCGTCGTCTATCTTGATCAGCAGCCAGCGCGCATTATCTCCGGAACCGGTGCGATGCAATGCGTAACCGCCCCGGATCTTTTCGCCGCGCAGATCGATCAAGACATGGCCGGCTTCGATTGCCTTTCCGATCGGCTGGATCTCGCCGTCCTTTTCGGTGACATTCTCATAGGAACCACGGTCCCAGACCAGCACCGTACCGCCGCCGTATTCGTCTTCGGGAATCACGCCTTCGAAATTTGCGTATTCGAGCGGGTGGTCCTCGGTGGGAACCGCCAGGCGCTTCTCGCCGGGATCGGTGGACGGGCCCTTGGGAACGGCCCAGGACTTGAGCACGCCGTCGGCCTCGATCCGGAAGTCGTAGTGCAGCGTCGAGGAATCGTGTTTCTGGATCACGAACTGCGGTTTCTTCGAGGAACTACGGCCGGACGAGCCGCGCGGCTCTCCGGTCTTGTCGAAGTTTCGCTTCGAGCGATAGTCTTTGGTCGACATGGATCACCGCGTCTGCAATGTTCCTGACTTCAGCTTACCAGAGCCGGGCAAGATAAGGAGGATTGCATATTTGACCGCTGGCGGTTCGCCGGGATGCGCCACGCCACTTCGAAGACCTCCGGACGAATTTACAGACGGGATTCAGGAAGTCCCGGCCGGCCTCGCGGGCTCATGCCATTCGAGAGGATCGACCCGAAAGCATTTCTGCATTTCGGCGTAGAGTTCAGGGTGGCGTTTCTTGAGCTGGCGGGGCTTTTCGTAGAAGGTCTCGACCAGCACGGCAAAAAATTCCTCGGGCGCGCTGGCGCCGTAGTGGTCCATGACCGTGCGCGCCCGGCGTCCCACCTGGCCCTGGAGCTGCTTGTATTCGCGCCGCATCACGCGTGCCCAGCTGGTGTATTGCGAACGTTGTTCGAGGATGGGTGCGCCGTCGACCCGGCCGTCGGCGTCGTCGAGCTTGTGCGCGAATTCGTGCAGTACCACGTTGTGGCCGTCCTTGATATCGCGCGTGCCGTGCAGCACCGCGTCCCAGGCCAGCACCAGCGGCCCGCGGTGCCAGGATTCGCCCAGCCGGGCCTGTTTGCCGACGCTTTGAACCACGCCGTCGTAGGTCGTGTGCTGCGCCACGAAGGTGCTCGGGTACAGGTGGATGGAGGTGAAGTTGGAATAATGGTCGTTGGAGCGGTTGAGCAGCAGCACGCAGGCGTTGCCGGCCACAGTCAGGCGCATCTCGTCGTCGACCTCCAGCCCGTCGAAGCCGTAGAAGCGTTTGTCGTGCAGGAACAGCTGGACATGCCCATGCAATTCCTGTTTCAGCGCATCGGGCAGCCGAGCGTAAAGCGGCACGTTGCGCACCAGGATCTCGCGCCATTCATCCGGCAGGGAGCGCGCCGAGATCGCCCGGCGCCGGCGCCGGCGAAACAGGCGATAGCCGAACCAGGCCAGCGGAATCAGAGCGA